>JAFAUH010000392.1 GCA_019243445.1 Streptomycetaceae bacterium
CGTCGCCTTGTCGTGCTGCCCCCGCCGTACGCCTGACACCTTATGTGCTCCACAACTATCCAGTCGTGCCCTGATGCTACGCGAGCCACCGCGGCCGATGTCTTCGAGTATCGGTCCGTGGACAGCGCGTATCGGTCCGTGGACGGATCGCCGCGGTGCGCTCTGCGTCGCGCCGGCGCTTTTGCATCCGCTCGCGCACTGCGCGGCCGGTCTGTCGTGCCGGAGGCACGCCCCTCGATCGGGCCTTCGGCCTGCACCTGCTCGCCCTACACCTGCTCGGCCTCTTGCTCGTCGCGCGCGGCCTGGCGTTCCTTGCGTCGCTGCACCGCGGGCCGGGGCGCCTCGAAGCGGTGGTCCTCGCCGCGTCGGCCGAGCATTTCGGCGCCCGTGGCCAGGGAGGGCTCCCAGTCGAAGACGACGGCGTCGTCCTCGTCGCCGATGACGACCTCGTCGCCCGCGCGGGCACCTTGCTTCATCAGCTCCTCCTCGACGCCGAGGCGGCCCAGGCGATCGGCGAGGTAGCCGACGGCCTCATCGTTGGCGAAGTCGGTCTGGCGCACCCAGCGTTCGGGCTTCTCGCCGCGCACCCGGTAGAAGTCACCCTCGCGGGTGACGGTGAAGCCCGCGTCGTCGACGGCCTTGGGCCGGATGACGATCCGGGTCGCCTCTTGCACCGGCCTGGCCGCCCGCGCATCGGCAACGATTTTGGCGAGTGCGAACGACAGCTCGCGCAGCCCCTTGTGGGTGACGGCCGAGACCTCGAAGACCTGGTAGCCGCGGGCCTTGAGCTCGGGGCTGATGAGGTCGGCGAGATCCTGCCCGTCCGGGACGTCGACCTTGTTGAGGGCGACGAGGCGCGGCCGGGCCTCGAGACCTCCGTACTGCGCCAGCTCGGCCTCGATGACATCGAGGTCGGTGAGCGGATCGCGTTCGGATTCCAGAGCCGCCGTGTCGAGGACATGCACCAGCACCGAGCAGCGCTCGACGTGCCGCAGGAACTCCAAGCCCAAACCCTTGCCCTGGCTTGCACCAGGGATGAGCCCCGGCACGTCGGCGATGGTGTAGACGACATCGCCCGCCGTGACCACGCCGAGGTTCGGCACCAACGTGGTGAAGGGATAGTCCGCGATCTTCGGTTTGGCCGCCGAGAGCACTGAGATCAGCGACGATTTCCCGGCGCTCGGATAGCCGACGAGCGCCACGTCGGCGACAGTCTTGAGCTCGAGGACGATGTCCTCACTCCGGCCGGGTTCGCCGAGCAGCGCGAAGCCCGGGGCCTTGCGGCGCGGCGAGGCGAGCGCCGCGTTGCCCAGGCCGCCACGGCCGCCCTGTGCGGCGATGTACGAGGTGCCCTCGCCGATGAGGTCAGCGAGCACCTCGCCCCGCTTGTCGAGGACGACGGTGCCGTCGGGGACGGGCAGGATCAGGTCCTTGCCGTCAGCACCGGAGCGGTTGCCACCCTCGCCGGGCTTACCGTTGGTGGCTTTGCGGTGCGGCGAGTGGTGGTAATCGATGAGCGTGGTGAGGGAGGTGTCGACGATGAGGACGACGTCGCCGCCACGGCCGCCGTTGCCACCATCGGGGCCGCCGAGCGGCTTGAACTTCTCCCGGTGCACGGAGGCGCAGCCGTGGCCTCCGTTACCCGCGGCAACGTGCAGTTCGACGCGGTCCACGAAGGTGGTCATGATGTGTGCCTCCTGAGAATTCCTGTGCATGGCTGACGCACCGAGGGCGGGCCGTCTTCCTCGCCGGGGAGACGAGGAGGGCGGCCCGCCCTCGGTGGCCATCCAGGGCCTGTTTCCCTCTGTCGCGTCGAACCAGCCCGCGCCTGCCGTGCCAGCGGCAGGTGTCTTTGGAGACGTTGCGGGCCCGAGGGGACACAGGGAACAGGCCCTGGGGCTGCTGCTTACGACTTATGCAGCGGCAGCCGGAATGATGTTCACGACCTTGCGGCCACGGCGGGTGCCGAACTGCACCGCGCCCTCGGCCAGTGCGAACAGCGTGTCGTCACCACCACGACCGACGTTCAGGCCCGGGTGGAAGTGGGTGCCGCGCTGACGGACGATGATTTCGCCCGCGTTGACCAGCTGGCCGCCGAAGCGCTTGACGCCGAGCCGCTGGGCGTTGGAGTCGCGACCGTTCCGAGTGGACGATGCGCCCTTCTTGTGTGCCATCTCTTCTCAGTCCCTTACTTCGCAGCCGTGGGGATGTCGGTGATCTTCAGCGCCGTGTACTGCTGACGGTGGCCCTGGCGCCGCCGGTAACCGGTCTTGTTCTTGTACCGAAGAATGTCGATCTTGGCACCCTTGTGGTGGTCCACGACCTCGGCCTGGACCTTTACGCCCGCCAGGACCCAGGGGTCGCTGGTGACGGAGTCGCCATCGACGAGCAGCAGGGTCGAGAGCTCGACCGTGTCACCCACCTTGTGGGTGGAAAGCTTGTCAACCTCAACGATGTCGCCGACAGCAACCTTGTGCTGGCGGCCACCGCTACGCACGATTGCGTACACGCGGATCTCACTCTCTCGCTCGAAGTGGCACTCCTGATGCCAGCCACCCCGGATGGCATGGGCCAAAGGTTGAGGGGCCTCTCCCGGCAGACCGGAAGGGAGTTGCTCAGGAGTGGGCGCAGAATCGCCGAAGGACAAGGTTACGGGGCGCATTCACCCCGGTCAAACCGGGCCGCCCGTTCCGGGGAGGGAACAGGCGGCCCCTACCTCCTCGCGACTACTCGTCGGCCGTGGCGGAGATCGCGGCCGGAGGCGTCTGAGGCGCCGCTGCCGTCTTCGTGCTCTTCTTAGCCGCTGCCTTTTTCGTGGTTTTCTTCGCCGCTGTCGTCTTGGCCACTGTCGTCTTGGCCGCTGTCGTCTTGGCCACTGTCGTCTTGGCCACTGCCGTCTTGGCTACTGCCGTCTTGGCCGCGGTTTTCTTCGCCGTGGTCTTCTTGGCCGCTGCCTTCTTCGCGGTCGTCTTGCGGGTCCGCTTATTCGGCTCGGCCTCGGCCTCCGCCTCGGACACTGCAGGGACGACGATGACCGCCTCGCCCTCGGCGGAGGGCGGCGGACCTGCCGGAGCGGTCGCCTTCCGGGCGGCACGCCGTCGCAGCGGCTGCGGCTCGGCAACCTCAGCAGCCACCGCCTCTGGCTTTTCGGCCGCCTCCGGCTGCTCCGGCGGCTTCTCGGCCGACGGGACGACCACGATCTCGGCCTCGGCCGGCTCGTCCGCAACCTTCGGTGAGCCGGCGGGTGCGGTCGCCTTACGCGTCGCGCGGCGCCGCGTACGCGCCGGAACCGGCTCCGGCTCGGGCTCGGCTGCCTCAGCAACCGGCTCCTCCACCGGCTTTTCCAGCTTCTCGACCACGACGACCTGCGCCTCCGCCGCCTCCGCCGCCTTCGGCGGACCTGCGGGCGAGCTGGCAGCACGCGGACCGCGACGACGCCTCCGGCCACGGGAGGCCGCTGCAGCCTCAGCCTCCGTCACGCTGCCGAACCACTCCTCGTCCTCGTCCTCGTCACCGGCCGCCGGAGTGACGGCTACCGGCTCGATGAGCTCGGGCATGGATTCAGGTTCGGGTTCAGGTTCGGACACCTCACCGTCGGGCGACTCGGCCTGCGGCTCCTCCAAAGCCTCGGCCGCCGTCGGCGTCAGCGCGGGCTCGATGGCCGCCCGGCCCTTGCGCTTGCGCTTGCCGCCTCCGCCGCCGTTCGTCGTGGCCTGGTCCATGTGCACGATCACGCCACGCCCGTTGCAGTGCGCACACATCTCGGAGAAGGACTCCAGCAGCCCCTGACCGACCCGCTTGCGCGTCATCTGGATCAGGCCGAGCGAGGTCACCTCAGCGACCTGGTGCTTGGTGCGGTCCCGGCCGAGGCACTCCAGCAGGCGGCGCATCACCAGGTCACGGTTGGATTCCAGCACCATGTCGATGAAATCGATGACGATGATGCCGCCGAGATCGCGCAACCGCAGCTGACGCACGATCTCCTCGGCCGCCTCCAGGTTGTTCCTGGTAACGGTCTCCTCAAGGTTGCCGCCCTGGCCGGTGAACTTGCCAGTGTTGACGTCGATGACGACCATCGCCTCGGTCCGGTCGATCACCAGCGAGCCACCGCTCGGCAACCACACCTTCCGATCGAGGGCCTTGAGCAACTGCTCGTCGATGCGGTAGGTGGCAAAGACGTCGACTTCCGAGGTCCACTTCTGCAGCCGGCCGGTCAAATCGGGCGCGACATTGCTGACATACCCGTGGACCGTCTCCCACGCGTTGTCGCCGCTGATGATGACCTTGGAGAAGTCCTCGTTGAAAATGTCGCGTACGACCCGGACGGTCATGTCCGGCTCGCCGTACAGCAGCGAAGGCGCACTTGCGTTGCCGCCGTTCTTCGCCTTCTTCTGGATCTCCTCCCACTGTGCCTGCAGCCTGGTGACGTCCCTCTGCAGTTCCTCTTCGCTCGCCCCCTCGGCGGCGGTGCGCACAATGACACCCGCGTCTTCGGGGACGATCTTCTTGAGGATCTGCTTCAAGCGCGCCCGCTCGGTGTCGGGGAGCTTGCGGCTGATACCCGTCATCGAGCCCTCGGGCACATACACCAGGTAGCGGCCGGGCAAGGAGACCTGGCTGGTCAGCCGGGCGCCCTTGTGACCGATCGGGTCCTTGGTGACCTGGACCAGGACGGACTGGCCGGATTTGAGCGCCGACTCGATGCGGCGCGGCCCTCCCACGAGGCCGAGCGCCTCAAAATTGACCTCGCCCGCGTACAGCACGGCATTGCGGCCCTTGCCGATGTCGACGAACGCAGCCTCCATCGACGGCAGCACATTCTGGACCTTGCCCAGGTAGACGTTGCCGACGTACGAGGTGGCCTGCTCTTTGTTGACGAAGTGCTCGACAAGTACGTCGTCTTCGAGCACGCCGATCTGGGTGCGCTCACCGTTCTCACGGACCACCATCACCCGCTCGACGGCTTCGCGGCGCGCCAGGAACTCCGCCTCAGTGATGATCGGCACCCGGCGGCGGCCCTGTTCGCGGCCCTCACGGCGGCGCTGTTTCTTCGCTTCCAACCGGGTCGAGCCCTTGATGGACTGCACCTCGTCCGACGGCTCGGCCTCCTTGCGCCGCTCTCTCGGCTCGCGGACCTTGACGACGGTGCGGACGCCGTCTTCGTCGGCGACCTGCTCGGCCTCCGCAGCCGGCTCGCCGCTTCGGCGGCGACGCCGGCGACGGCGACGGCTGGTGACGGTGCCTGCGGCCGGTTCGCCCTGCTCGACCTCGACCTCGGCCTCGGCCTCCGCCTCGCAGCTTTCCTCTGTCGACGGCTCCTCCTCGGCGGAGACCTCCTCGCCCTCGATGGCCTCGCCACGACGACGGCGACGTCCGCCACGGCGACGACGACGGGCAGAGGGACGCTCCTCGGCCTCGACTTCCTCCTCGCGGCCCTCTTCAGCCTCAGCCTCTTCCTCGGCCGGTTCAGCCACCTCCACGGCCGCCTTCACGACCGGTTTCACGACCGGTTTCACGACCGACGTCGGCAGCTCCGGAACGGTGAACACTGGCGGCTGGAATACGGCGGTGGGCGGGCGGACAGCGCGTGCAAACCCCGCGAGCGTCCCTTCCTCGGCTGGTTCGTCCACCACTTCGGCGTGCACGTGGGTGAAGCTCGGCGAACCGGCGGGCGCGGTGGCCTTACGACGCCGAGTGCGGGCCGGCCCCGCCGCACCAGTCTTTGATGTCACGGCCTCTGATGTCACGGCCTCGGCCTCCGGCGCGGCCACGGGCTCGGGTGCGGCTTCAGCGGTGTGCTCCGCTGCTTCCTCCTTGGGCGCAAGGGCGCCTGGTTTCAGACGACGGGACTCCTCCGCCGTCTGCCTCGACTCCACCGCGGAGACGCGCTTACGCGTGCGGCGCGGCTTCTCAACCGCTTCCGCCTCGGCGGGCTCCTCCACCGTCGCCTTGCGGGTTGCACGGCGCCGGGTACGGGCCGACCCCGCTGCGCCAGCCGCTGATGTCACGGCCTCGGCCACAGTCTCGGCCTCCGACGTGCTCACGTCGACCGCCTCGTCGGCCGCGGCCGGCGGACCCGCCGGCCGCGATGCGGCACGGCGACGGCGGCGCGGGGCCGACTGCGTTGTCTCGGAACCGGCGCTCGCGCCGGGTTCCTGCGTATCGGGCGCCTGAGGCGCCTCATTACCGGGCTCGGGGTTCTCGAGCATGCGGGCATTTCTCCCGTCACGCTCCCGGGCGCCACGCCTTGATTCCGGCGGCGGTCCGCTGTCACGGTTCCGCTGCCCGGGGCGCGGGCGCCTCACGGGAGCTGTCGTCTCACTCGTCGGCGCCGCCTGACGGCACCGGCGAAAGTCTCCTGTGTCAGCGCATCACCGGACCCGGGTGGCTCCCTGGCGCATCGGCGACGCATCGACGACAGTCCTACGCGGAACCGTCCGACACCGTCGCGCCGGTCAGCCCGACAGCCGTGGTAAGGACGGCCGTGGCAGCGTCGCGGTCTGGCGCCAACGGATCGGTCACCGTACCGGTCTCCTTATCGAGCGGCCCCTGCGCCAGCCTGGTTACCTCTGCGGGAACCGGCGGCGCGAGGTCGGCCGTCGCACGGAGGCCGGACAGAACGTCGTCGGGTCGTACGGCAGGTGTCAGATGCCGAACAACCAGCCGCAGTATCGCACAGTCACCACGCCCTAGCCTATCGGCACTTTGTTCGATGTCCGTCGGCGCGCCTGTCGCCTCCCCCTCGCCGACCCGCTGCGCCGCCTCTGCGCGCCCCGATACGACCTCGAGCGCCATCACCGCGCTGCGCGCGTCGAACGCCCGCAGACCGTTCTTCGTCGTCCGCTTCACCTCGACGGTGTCGGTGGCGAGGAACGCGGCGACCGCACGCTCCACCTCAGCGGGGGCCACCCCTTCCAGTCGCAGCTGCCACACCGAAGCCTGGAGGCGGTCGGCAAGTCCGGGAGTCCGGGCCTCGACCGCCTCGACCACATCGAGCCCGGACGGCAGCGACTCGTCAAGCAAGGCCCTGAGCCGTTCCGGGTCACGCGGATCGGTGAGTGCGATCTCCAGGTACTCGGCCTCGCTGCTGACACCGGTAGGTGCGGCGTTCGCGTACGAGACCTTGGGGTGCGGGGTGAAACCCGCCGAGTAGGCCATTGGCACCTCGGCGCGCCGCAGCGCCCTTTCGAAGGCACGCTGGAAGTCACGGTGGCTGGTGAACCGGAGGCGGCCGCGCTTGGTGTAGCGCAGTCGGATGCGCTGCACCGCGGGTGCGGGCGGCGGGCCTTCGGGCTGTCGCTTGCCCAGTGTCGTTCAGTCCCTATGTAAGTAACGCGGGCCTTGAGAAAGACCCTCCTTCACACTCAAGGTTACGCGGTCACTTCACGCCACGACGCCACGTCCTTCCGTCCCCCCTCTCCGCCAGTTCCAGCTGAGACACCTGAGAACTCGCTGGATAGCCCATACGTCATACCGCAACGGTATGACCAGCCACTGACACTCAGGAGTTCTTCACCATCAGCGGCAGGAGCTTCTTGCCGGTCGGGCCGATTTGGATCTGCGTGTCCATGGCAGGACAGACACCACAATCAAAACACGGGGTCCAGCGGCAGTCGTCGACCTCGGTCTCCTCGAGGGCGTCCTGCCAGTCCTCCCAGAGCCAGTCCTTGTCCAGCCCGGAGTCGAGGTGGTCCCAGGGAAGGACCTCCTCGTAGCCGCGCTCGCGGGTGGTGTACCAGTCGACGTCGACGCCCAGGGGTGGCAGCACGGCATCGGCGCACTCCATCCACCGGTCGTAGGAGAAGTGCTCGCGCCAACCGTCGAAGCGTCCGCCGTCTTCGTAGACGGCGCGGATCACCGCACCGATGCGCCGGTCCCCGCGCGAGAGCAGGCCCTCGACGATGCCCGGCTTGCCGTCGTGGTAGCGAAAGCCGATCGAGCGGCCGTACCTCTTGTCGCCGCGGATCTTGTCGCGCAGTTTCTCCAGCCGGGCATCGGTCTCCTCGGCGGACAGCTGGGGCGCCCACTGGAAGGGGGTGTGCGGCTTGGGGACGAAACCTCCGATGGAGACCGTACAGCGGATGTCGTTCTTGCCGGAGACCTCACGGCCCTTGGCGATGACCTTGGTGGCCATGTCGGCGATCTCCAGCACGTCATCGTCGGTCTCGGTGGGCAGGCCGCACATGAAGTACAGCTTCACCTGACGCCAGCCGTTGCCATACGCGGTGGCAACAGTGCGGATCAGGTCCTCCTCCGAGACCATCTTGTTGATGACCTTGCGGATCCGCTCGCTGCCGCCCTCGGGCGCAAAAGTGAGACCCGAGCGGCGGCCGTTGCGGGTCAGCTCATCGGCAAGGTCGATATTGAAGGCGTCGACCCGGGTCGACGGCAGCGACAGGCCGATCTTGTCGTCCTCGTACCGGTCGGCAAGGCCTTTGGTGATGTCGGTGATCTCGCTGTGGTCGGCGGACGACAGCGACAGCAGGCCGACCTCCTCAAAACCGGTTGCCTTCAGGCCGGCTTCGACCATATCGCCGATGCCTGTGATCGAACGTTCCCGTACCGGGCGGGTGATCATGCCGGCTTGGCAGAAGCGGCAGCCGCGGGTACAGCCGCGGAAGATCTCCACCGACATCCGCTCGTGGACGGTCTCGGCGAGCGGAACGAGCGGCTGCTTGGGGTAAGGCCACTCGTCCAGATCCATGACGGTGTGCTTGGAGACACGCCACGGCACACCGGAGACGTTGGGGACGACGCGGGCGATCCGCCCGTCCGGCAGGTACTCGACACCGTAGAACTTGGGGATGTACACCCCACCCGTCTTCGCCAAGCGCAGCAGCAGCCCGTCGCGCCCCTCGGGGCGGCCCTCGGCCTTCCAGGCGCGGATGACGTCCGTGATCTCCAGGACAGCCTGCTCCCCGTCGCCGATGACGGCGGCGTCGATGAAGTCGGCGATTGGCTCGGGGTTGAAGGCGGCGTGACCGCCGGCGATCACGATCGGATCGTCGAGGGTGCGGGCGGCCGCTTCGAGCGGGATATCGGCGAGGTCGAGGGCAGTGAGCAGGTTGGTGTAGCCGAGCTCGGTGGAGAAGGAGACGCCGAAGGCGTCGAATTCCTTCACCGGGCGGTGCGCGTCGACGGTGAACTGCGGGACGTGGTGCTGGCGCATCAGCGCCTCCAAGTCCGGCCAGACGCTGTAGGTGCGCTCGGCGAGTACGCCCTCGCGCTCGTTGAGCACCTCGTAGAGAATCATGACGCCTTGGTTCGGCAGCCCGACCTCGTACGCGTCCGGGTACATCAAAGACCAACGCACGTCACAGGAGTCCCAGTCCTTGGCGGTGGAGTTCAGTTCTCCGCCGACGTACTGGATGGGCTTCTGGACATGCGGGAGAAGCGCTTCCAGACGTGGGAAGACCGACTCGACAGGCATTGGGGAAATGTCTTTCTCAAGCGGGAATAGGACAAGCGGATGACAACCGGGTATGGGTGACCATCAAGCTTAGCTCCCTTGCCGCAGTTCGCTGTCAGTCCGAGAGTTTCAGCTCGCGAGGCCCGGCCCACGAGGCTACCGGGCATCCGGACAGGCCCCTAGGCCGAGACGGGGCGCTGCATGTGGATGGACTGCAGCAGGCCGACGCCGATCCACACCGCGAACATCGATGATCCGCCATACGAGACGAAGGGCAGCGGGATACCTGCGACCGGCATGATGCCCAGCGTCATGCCGATGTTCTCGAACGACTGGAAGCCGAACCAGGCGAGTATCCCGGCGGCGATGATGGTGCTGCACAGGTCGGGGGCGTTGCGGGCGATCCGGCAGGCCCGCCACAGCATGATCCCGACCAGTAGGATGATCAGCACGGCTCCGAGGAAGCCGAGTTCCTCACCTGCCACGGTGAAAACGAAGTCGGTCTGCTGCTCAGGCACGAACTGGCCTGTGGTCTGGGTGCCGTGGAAGAGTCCCTTGCCGAGCAGGCCACCGGAGCCGATGGCGATGCGCGCCTGCGCGGTGTTGTAGCCGACGCCCGCCGGATCGAGCGCAGGGTTGGCGAAGGCCGCGAAGCGGTCCACCTGGTACTGCTTGAGGATGTGCAGTTTCCAGACCAGCACCGCTCCCGCCGAGCCGGCCGCCATCAGCCCGAGCACCCAGCGGTTGGAGGCACCGGAGGCGAGCAGCACGCCCAGCACCGTGGTGACGATGACCATCGTCGACCCCAGGTCGGGCATGAGCAAGATGACGCAGATCGGCAGTATGGCGATGCCCAACGCCTGCATGACGGTGCGGTGATCAGGATGCAGCCGGTCGCCCGCGTCGATGCGCGCGGAGAGGATCATCGCCATCCCCAGCACGATGGTGATCTTGGCGAACTCCGATGGCTGCAGGGAGAATCCGCCGCCGAGTACGATCCAGGAATGGGCGCCGTTGACCGTCGAGCCGAGCGGTGAGAGCACGGCGAGCAGCAGCACTAGCGACAGCCCGTACAGGATCGGGACGATCGACTGCACCCTGCGGTGGCCGAGCACGATCGTCCCGGCGCACAGGCCCATCCCGATGGCCGCGTTGAGCAGGTTGCGGATCAGGAAGTACTCCGGATCGCCGTGATTGATCTGGGTGCGGTGGATTGTCGCGGACCACACCAGCAGCGAGCCGATGATGGTCAGCGCGACACAGGCCCATACCATCACCCAGTCGAGTCGGCGGAACGCGGAATCGCGCGCCACCAGCTTGCCCAAGGTGCTGCGTTCAGGTGTGAAGCGGCGAACGGTGTAGCCGCCGCCGACGCCAGTCATACCCGAGGTCATACCTGATACCTCCGGCCTAGCAGCAGCTTTTCGTTACGGTCCGGAGGCAGGGCGGCCGGCATGACACCACCGCTCAGGACGGGCCCCGGGTCGGTGGGGTAGGCGAAGTTCCTCGGGAAAGCGAAGGATGCCTGCTGCACGACGCCGTCGGGGCCGATCTTCGGCAGGTTCTGCGGTGGGTGCGGCAGGATCGCCTTCTTCGGGTCGATCGAGCCGTCCGGCTGGACGCCGTACAGCGCCGAGTAGATAGTGCGCACTGCCTGGCCGGTGGCTCCGGAACCGGTACCGGCCTGGGCGATAGTCATGATGACTGCGTAGTCCTTGGAGTAGGTCGCCAGCCAACCGGTGGTCTGTTTGCCGTAGACCTCCGCTGTACCGGTCTTGGCCTGCAATGGGATCTTGTTCTGCGGCCAGCCGCCGAATTTCCACGCGGCTGTGCCCTCGGTGATCACGCCCTGCAGCGCTTGATCGATGTAGGCAATGGTCGACGGAGAGTCGGGCAGCCTGCCGACTGGCTTCGGCTGGATCTCATGGACGCTCTTGCCGTCGGCGCTGACGATCGCCTTGCCGATGGCCGGCTGGTAGAGCGTGCCGCCGTTGGAGAGCGCCGAGTAGATCACCGCCTCCTGAATGGGGGTGACGAGGGTGTCTCCCTGGCCGATCGCGTAGTTGGCGGAGTCACCGGCGCGCATCACCATGCCGTCTGTGCAGTCCTCGCGGGCAATCTTGCTGGCGTAGTCCTGATTGTTGCTCTTGGCCTGCGCACACCAGATGTTCTTCATCTCGTTGTAGTAGTTGATCTTCCACTGCCGGTCCGGGACCCGGCCGGTGACCTCACCCGGCAGGTCCACGCCAGTCTTTTGGCCGAGGTGGAACTGGTGGGCGGTCTTGTAGAACCAGTCCTTCGGACTCTTCGGGTGCAGCCCGCCGTCCTTGAGCCACTGGTCGTAGGCGAGGCCGTAGAAAACGGTGTCGCAGGAGATCTCGAGCGCCTTACCGAGGCTGATGTCGCCGGCGCTCTCGCCCTCGAAGTTCTTGAAGGTCTGGCCGCCGATGTTCATGCTCGAGGTGCACGGGTAGGCATTGGCCTTCGGGTCGTAGCCCGCCTGCACGGCTGCCGAGGTGGAGATCACCTTGAAGGTCGATCCGGGGGCCCACTGGGCCTGGATGGCACGGTTGAGCAGCGGGTAGTCGGAACTGCGGCCAGTGAGTTGTGCGTAGTCCTTGGCCGAGATACCGCCGACCCACTCATTCGGGTCATAGCTGGGCTCGCTCGCCATGGCAATGATCCGGCCGGTGTGGACGTCCATCACCACTGCTGCGCCCGAGTCGGCCTTGTAGTAGTGGTCGGTGACGGTGTCCCAGGTGTGACGGGCGTCCTGCATCGCCTGGTTGAGCTGCTGTTCGGTGATGGCCTGCACCCGGGCGTCAAGGCTGGTGACCACATCGCTGCCGGGCTGGGCCGGGGTGTCGCCTGCATCGCCGATCACCCGGCCGAGGGTATCGACCTGGTAGCGGGTGACGCCGTCGGTGCCGCGCAGTTGGGCGTCGTAGGTGTTCTCGAGCCCGGAACGGCCCACTTGGTCGGTGCGCTGGAGGGTGGGTTTGCCGTCTTTCTCCGAGGCGGTGATCTCGTTGTCGGTCACCGGCGAGAGATAGCCGAGCGCCTGGGCGGCGTTGGCTCCGTTCGGACCGCCGTAGTGGCGCACCGCGGTGGGCTGCGCCACGATGCCGGGGAATACCTCGCGGCGCTCCATGATCTGCAGCGCCTGCTGGGTGGTGGCCGTGGTGGTCACCGGGACGGGCTGGTAGGGCGAGCCGTTCCAGCATGGCTCGGGCGTCCGGGGGCCGCACAGCCGCACTTTGTCGACGACGTCCTGGTACGTCATGCCGAGTACGCCCGCGAGACGGGTGAGCACGGCTTTGCCGCCGTCTTTCATCCGCATCAGGTCGGTGCGGTTGACGGTGACGACAAGCCTGGTCTGGTTGTCGGCGAGGGGAACACCGTGGTCGTCCAGTATCGAACCGCGCACCGCCGGAGCGACGACCTGCTGGATGTTGTTGCTGTTGGCTTCCTGGGTGTACTGCTCACCATTGCGGATCTGCAGGTACCACAGCCGTCCGCCGAGGGTGAGCAGCATCGAGACAACGATGACCTGCATGATGACGAGGCGGATGGTGACCCGGTAGGTCCTGCCGGTTTCAGGAATATGTGTCACAGCTTCCTGCCCCCCTTGAGCAGGCCGGTGCGCTGGCTTCCGATGCGGGTGCGGGAAATGCGGCCGCTACGGGACGATCCGGGGGTGATCCGCCGGTACGGGGCGATGCCCCCGCCGCCGAGGGCGTCGTTCCCCATCGGGTCGTTGTCCACCTTGCGGGCGAGCGCCATGATCCATGGCACGGTGAACGGCGCCAGCAGCAGGTCGTACAGCACCGCTGTGAACAGCAGTTCGCCGAGACCCACATGGCGGGCGGCGGTGTCGCCGACGAGGGCGCCGACGAGGGCGTAGAGCAGCGTGGAGCCGATCGCTGCGGCCCCGACCACGAGCAGCGGCAGGGAGGCGGAGCGAACCTGCCCGACGTCGGGCTTGGCGAGTCCGGCGGCGTAGCCGATGACGCACAGCACGAGGGCGTAGCGGCCTGCGGCGTGGTCAGCGGGTGGTGCGAAGTCCGCGAGCAGGCCGGCGCCGAAGCCGAGGAGCGAGCCGCCTACATGGCCGTAGGTGATGGCGAGGGCGAGGACGACAAGCAGCAACAGGTCGGGCACGGCACCGGGCAGGTGAAGCCGGGCCAACACGCTGACCTGCAGCACGAGCGCAACAACGACCAAAGCGATGGAAAGCAGGATCCGGTTGACGCGCATCGCTCAGCCTCCATTGTCGTTGCTGGTGTCGGACGGTGACGGTGACGGTGGCGCGGATGGCGGTTCCGCAGGAGAGGGAGGATTGCTCGCGCCGGAGGTGAAGGCGTCGTTGGGCGAGAAGCCGGCCGCGCTCGGGCTCGCCGATGCAGACGTGGACGCGGATGTCGACGCGGACGCCGACGGATTGACGGTGACCGTCACCGTTGGTGTGGGCTTGACCATTGGCTTCGGCGGCAGGACAGTGTCGCGCGGGTCCGTGCGCGGCGGCACCACGACGATGCCGACAATGTCGAGGCTGGTGAAGCCGACGAACGGCTGCACCTCGACGGTCTTGGTCAGACCGCCGCCGTGATCGATCCTGACGATCTTTCCGATCGGCACACCTGGTACAAACGGCTTGTCGGCTACCGAGCCGAAGGTGACGAGCCGGTCACCATTATGGACGTTGGCGCGCCCGTTGAGCAGTTCGACGCGGATCGGGCGGTCGCCTTGGCCGGTGCCAAAGCCCAGCTCCATGGAGTTCTCCATGCGAGTACCGACGGTGAACTGGGGGTCGATGGCGAGCAGCACGGTGGAGGTCGACGGGCCAACGGTGGA
Source organism: Streptomycetaceae bacterium (assembly GCA_019243445.1). Lineage (GTDB taxonomy): Bacteria > Actinomycetota > Actinomycetes > Streptomycetales > Streptomycetaceae > Streptantibioticus_B. Next base: position 14,264 of record JAFAUH010000392.1, read on the forward strand.
GACCCGGCCGACGAGACCATCTCCGTTGATCACCGTCATATCGCGCTGGATCCCGTCATTGGATCCCGCGTCAATGGTGACCGTCCAGGAGAAACCCTGGGCGGCTCCTATGGCGATGACCTGGGCGGCCTTGATGCCGTACTGGCCGGCGCCGGCGATCCGCAGCAGGTTGTCGACCTCGGCGGCCTTGTTGCGGGTGACAGTGTTGCTGCCCAACTGTTCCTTGAGCAGTTCGTTTTGGTGCTCCAGCGCCGCGAGGCGGTTGTGGCGGGAGGTGGAGTCCCGTACCGCCGCTATGGCATTGCCGACCGGGTTGATGGCATCGGCGACACCATTTTCCACCGGTCCGAATACCGAGGCGGCCGCGGTGCGGACGCCTTGCAGGGGAGACTGGTCGCCACCGCGGATGTCCACGGTGATGAGCGCGAACGCGATGGCGACCAGCAGGACCAAGAGCAGTCGGCTCTCTTTTGTGTCCCTCACGTGCGGCGGCCGTGCCTTCCTCGTCGGACCGGCCGCCTGTCAGGGGCCGCGGCCGGTCAGCGATCTCGTAACCGGATGGGAAACGATCTACCGCATGGGTGATCGGTCACCCAAACGGCGGACCTGGGAGTTCACCTGCGGGGTTGGGCGTCCAGCACCTGCTGGAGCGCCTCGAACTCCTCGACGCATTTTCCGGAGCCCAGGGCGACGGAATCGAGCGGTTCTTCGGCGATGTGGATCGGCATCCCCGTCTCACTGCGCAGTCGTTCGTCCAGGCCACGCAGCATCGCGCCGCCTCCGGTCAGAACGATGCCGCGGTCCATGATGTCGCCGGACAGCTCGGGCGGGCACTTGTCGAGGGTGGTCTTGACGGCATCGACGATCGCGTTGACCGGCTCTTCGATGGCCTTGCGGACTTCGGCGGCAGAGATGACAACCGTCTTGGGGAGGCCGCTGACCAGGTCACGGCCGCGGATCTCGGTGTGCTCGTCGGCGTCCGTTTCGTAGGCCGAGCCGATCGTGATCTTGATTTGCTCGGCGGTGCGTTCACCGAGCAGCAGGCTGTACTCCTTCTTGACGTGCTGAATGATCGCGTTGTCCAGTTCATCGCCCGCCACCCGAATGGACTGCGCGGTGACGATGCCACCCAGCGAGATGACCGCGACCTCGGTGGTGCCACCACCGATGTCGACCACCATATTGCCGGTGGCCTCATGCACCGGGAGCCCGGCGCCGATCGCGGCCGCCATCGGCTCCTCGATGATGTGCACTTGGCGGGCGCCGGCCTGGGTGGACGCCTCGATCACAGCGCGCCGCTCGACACCGGTGATGCCAGAGGGCACGCAGACCACGACCCGTGGGCGGGCGAAATAGCGCCGTTTATGGATCTTGAGGATGAAATAGCGGAGCATCCGCTCGGTGATCTCGAAGTCGGCGATGACGCCGTCCTTGAGCGGGCGGACCGCCACAATGTTGCCAGGTGTGCGACCGATCATCTTCTTGGCTTCGGCGCCGACCGCCAGGATGCCGCCGGTGTTGGTGTTGATGGCGACAACCGACGGCTCATTGAGGACGATCCCGCGACCCCTGACGTACACCAGCGTGTTGGCGGTGCCGAGGTCGACAGCCATGTCACGACCGATGAACGACATGTTGTTCGCCATGAGGATACGTCTGGCCTTCCCGAGCTGGAGCGGTGGGGACTGGGACGACGGATGTGCGCTATGTACGGCTGATAAGCGGTCCGTAGCGAGGGTTTCATCTTATTAGGTGCGACCGCTGGACCGCGGGCGGGGCCCCTCGGCCATTGTCAGCAGAACACACTGCCGTCCCCTGTAATGGTGACGTCGTGTCGGGGCGATTGGTTCCCCATCCGCCCTGGCATATGCCATCGTGCGGCCGGTTTCACCGGAGCGCAACATGACTGACATTCAGCCAAACGCCCGGCAGAGTTCAACGGAGTCCAGGGAAGAACAATTTGATCTCGCGATCAGCTGAAGCCTCGGAGTCTGAAGCGTGAATGAGATTCTCCCGGACGATGGTCCCGAAATCACCACGAATGCTGCCGGATGCGGCGGCGATGGGGTCCGTCGGCCCGGCGAGCGCCCGCATCCCTTCGATCACGCGTTCACCTTCGACGACGAGGGCGACTGTCGGACCCGACGACATGAACTCCACAAGCGGCTTGTAGAACGGCTTGTCACGATGTTCGCCATAGTGCTGCTCCAAAGTGGCACTGCCGAGGGTACGGAGTTCCAGTGCCACGATGGCCCACCCGGCCTTACGTTCGATGCGGCCGATGATCTCACCTACCAGGCCGCGTCGAACAGCATCCGGCTTGAGGAGAACGAGGGTGCGCTGGCTCATCGGACGGCTCCAATTGAGTTGAGGCTATGCCGCACCTTACCTGCGCCGTCTGAGGCAAGCGTCACTTGGATCCGCGTACACCCCCGCGGGCGCGGGGCCAAAGCGGACTCAGGCGACGCTACCCACCAGTGAACCACGCAGCACTGACAACGGCCGTCAGGCCGTCAGGCAGCGTTTCGGGCCTTGAACTCGTCGATCCTCCGGCCGTAATGCACGGCAGCCCACCACAGTCCGGCGAAGGCCGTGCCCAGGAAGAACATCGTCGACACCACGAAACCCGAGGCCACAAGGCCGATCTGCAGCACCCAGCCGATCGCGATCCCGCCCGGTCGGCCGACCATCCCACACAACAGCACGCACAGGACCATCGCAACGCCGCTCACCGTCCAGACAGTGGCGGCCGAATATCCGGAGAGATTCATTGCGACCAGTCCCGCAAGGCCGATCACGAAGGCCTCACCGATCAGAGTGCTCGCACACAGCGTCCGCATTGCCAGCTCGCCTTCCGGTCACTTCCGCCCCAGCAACAGCCGGGCCTCTCCGACGGTGATCACGGAACCGGCCACCAGCACGCCTGCCCCCGCGTATTCGCCTTCTTCCTCGGCGAGCGTGATCGCCGCCTCCAGGGCATCATCGAGCCGCGGCTCGACCTGCACCCGCTCTGTGCCGAAGACCTCGACGGCGACCGCGGCCAGCTCATCGACGTTCATCGAGCGCTGGCTGGAGTTCCGTGTCACCACGACTTCGGCGAAGATCGGTTCGAAGGCTTCGAGCAGCCCGCGCACATCCTTGTCCGAGCTCGGGCCGATCACACCCACCAAATGGGTGAAGCCGAATGCCTCCTGCACCGCTTCGGCGGCGGCCTGGGCTCCCGCCGGATTGTGCGCCGCGTCCAGCACGACGGTCGGGCTGCGACGTACCACCTCGAGGCGGCCGGGCGAGGTCACCGAGGCGAATGCGCCACGCACCGTGTCGATGTCGAGCGTCCGTGCCGCCCTCGTGGAACCGACGCCGAAGAACGCCTCGACAGCAGCGAGCGCCACTGCCGCGTTGTGCGCCTGATGGGCTCCGTGCAACGGGAGGAAGATCTGCTCGTACTCCCCACCCAGGCCGCGTAGCGTCAGCATCTGCCCGCCCACCGCGACCTCACGCGCGGTGACACCGAACTCCATGCCCTCACGCGCTACTGTCGCGTCCCTCTCGACCGCGCGCTTGAGGAGCACCTGAGCCGCATCCACCGGCTGCTGGGCAAGCACCACTGTGGCACCCGCGGCGCCGGCCGCTGTGTTGCGCGCCTTGATGATCCCGGCCTTCTCCTCGGCAATCTCGCCGGGCGTGGAGCCGAGTCTGTCGGTGTGGTCGAGCGCTATCGGAGTGACGACGGCGACGTTGCCGTCCACCACGTTCGTCGCGTCCCAGGCGCCGCCCATGCCGACCTCGACGACAGCCACGTCCACCGGCGCGTCCGCGAACGCCGCGAATGCCATCGCGGTGAGCACCTCGAAGAACGACATTCGGTATGGCTGCGAACTGTCCACCATCTCGATGTACGGCTTGATGTCCCGGTAGGTCTCGACGAACCGCGCCACGGAGACAGGCGCGCCGTCAAGGCTGATGCGCTCGGTGACGGACTGCACATGCGGGCTGGTGTAGCGGCCGGTGCGCAGTTCGAAGGCGCGCAGCAGCGTCTCGATCATGCGCGCGGTGCTGGTCTTGCCGTTGGTCCCGGTGATGTGGATCGCCGGATACGAGCGCTGCGGCTCGCCGAGGATGTCCATCAGCGGGCGGATGCGATCAAGCGAAGGCTCGAGCTTCGTCTCCGACCACCGGGTCGCCAACTCTGCCTCGACCTCCTGCAGTGCCTGCGCCTCCTCGGGCGTCCGGGGCCCGGCGGGCTCCTCATCACCCGGCGACAAGGCGGCTTGCGCGCGCAGAGTGCGGCTGCCCGCCGCGATCACCGCGAGATCGGGATCCCGGTCGGTCTCGGCCGTGACGATCCGGTCGAACTCCTCGGGCTCGTCGGGGATGGGTTCATCGTTTCGGGGACGCTCACTCACGGTGCCCAGTTTACGGAGCGGCACTGACACAAGACCGGAGCCCCCGGCGCAGCGCATGCGCGGGGGCTTGCCGGTGCGATGTGCTCAGGCCTCCGGGAGGTTCTTCAGCTGGGCGGTGATGCGGGCGATTTCGGCTTCGGCCGCCGCTTTGCGGCCTCGGATTTTCTCTACCACCTGCTCCGGGGCCTTGGCGAGGAAGCCCTCGTTACCGAGTTTGGCCGTGGTCTGTGCCAGTTCCTTCTCCGCTGCCGCCAGATCCTTGGCGAGCCGCTTGCGCTCCGCAGCAAAGTCGATCGCGCCCGACAGGTCGAGCGCCACCGTCACCCCCGCGACCGACAGCGAGGCGGTCGCAGTGAAGCCCTCTCCGGCGGGCTCCAGCCGGGCGAGCGACCGGATCTCGGCCTCGTGCGCGGCGAGTGGCGTGCCGTCCAGGGCGAGCCGGGCAGGGACTCGTTGGCCTGGCTGGAGCCCCTGGTCGGAGCGGAACCGGCGCACCTCGGTGATCACCTGCTGCAGCGTCGCGATCTCGGCCTCGGCCTCCGTGTCCTGAACCCACTTTTCACAAGCAGCGCTGTTGGCCGGCCAGTCGGCAATGACGATCGACCTTTCCCCTTGGGCTTCACCCTGGGGAGACCCCTTGCCGGTGAGCGCCGTCCACAGCGTCTCGGTGACGAACGGGATAATCGGGTGCAGCAGCCGCAGTGTGACGTCGAGGACTTCACCGAGCACGCGTCGCGAACTCTGTGCTTTAGCGGCTGTGTCGTGGGCAGCCGCCCGCCCGTCCGCCGCGAATGTCGTCTTGGACAGCTCGACGTACCAGTCGAAGACCTCGTCCCACGCGAAGTGGAAGAGCGCATCGGACAACTTGGCGAACTGGTAGTCGTCGTAGTACGCGTCGACCTCGGCGACGACCGAGCCCAGCCGGGAGAGAATCCAGCGGTCGGCCACCGACTGCTCAGCTGCTCCTGGGAGTTCGCCCTCGACCGTTGCGCCGTTCATCAGCGCGAAGCGCGTCGCGTTCCAGATCTTGTTGGCGAAGTTGCGCGAGCCTTGCACCCAGTCCTCGCCGATCGGCACGTCCGTACCGGGATTGGCGCCGCGGGCGAGGGTGAAGCGGACGGCATCGGAGCCGTAGGCGTCCATCCACTCCAGCGGATCGACTGCGTTCCCAAAGGATTTCGACATCTTCTTGCCGAACTGATCGCGGACCATGCCGTGCAGGGCGATGGTGTGGAACGGCGGTGTGCCGTCCATCGCGTACAGCCCGAACATCATCATCCGGGCGACCCAGAAGAAGAGGATGTCGTAGCCGGTGACAAGAACGGAGTTGGGGTAGAACTTCGCGAGGCTGTCGGTCCGTTCCGGCCAGCCGAGAGTGGAGAACGGCCACAAGCCGGAGGAGAACCATGTGTCGAGCACATCGGTGTCCTGACGCCAGCCCTCACCGGAGGGGGGCTCCTCGTCCGGACCGACGCAGACGACCTCGCCGTTCGGCCCGTACCAGACGGGGATGCGATGACCCCACCACAACTGCCGCGAAATGCACCAGTCGTGAAGGTTGTCGACCCAGTCGAAGTACCGCTTCGACATTTCCTCGGGGTGGATCCTGACCCGCCCGTCGCGTACGGCGTCGCCCGCAGCCTTCGCCAGCGGGCCGACCTTGACCCACCACTGCAGTGAAAGCCTCGGCTCAATGGTGGTCTTGCAGCGCGAGCAGTGGCCCACGGAATGGACATACGGGCGCTTCTCGGCGACGATCCGGCCCTCGGCGCGCAGTGCGCCGACGATGGCGGAGCGCGCCTCGAAGCGGTCCAGGCCCAGGAAGGGGCCGTGTGCGGTGATCACTCCGTGCTCGTCGAGGACGTTGACGGACGGCAGGCTGTGGCGCCGGCCGATTTCGAAGTCGTTGGGGTCGTGGGCCGGGGTGACCTTGACCGCGCCGGTGCCGAACTCCGGGTCGACATGCGCGTCCGCGACGACCGGGATACGGCGGCCGGTGAGCGGCAACTCGATCTCGGTGCCGACGAGATGGGCGTAGCGCCCGTCCTCCGGGTGGACGGCGACCGCGGTGTCGCCCAGCATCGTTTCGGCGCGGGTGGTTGCGACGACGATTGCAGTGTCCCCTTCGCCGTAGCGGATGGAGACCAATTCGCCGTCGTCGTCTTGGTATTCCACCTCGATGTCGGAGATGGCGGTCAGACAGCGCGGGCACCAGTTGATGATGCGTTCGGCGCGGTAGATCAGTTCGTCGTCGTAGAGCTTCTTGAAGATGGTCTGAACCGCCTGGGAAAGGCCTTCGTCCATCGTGAAGCGCTCACGCGACCAGTCGACGCCGTCGCCGAGGCGGCGCATCTGGCCGGAGATCTGCCCGCCGGACTCCGCCTTCCACTGCCAGACGCGCTCGACGAACGCCTCACGGCCGAGGTCGTGGCGGGACTTGCCCTCCTTGGCGAGCTCGCGCTCAACGACGTTCTGCGTGGCGATTCCGGCGTGGTCCATACCGGGCTGCCACAGTGTTTCGTATCCCTGCATCCGCTTGCGGCGGGTGAGAGCATCGATGATCGTGTGCTCGAAGGCATGGCCCAAGTGCAGACTGCCGGTGACGTTCGGCGGTGGGATGACAATGGTGTACGGCGGCTTCTCGCTCTTGGCGTCGGCTTCAAAGTAACCGCGCTCTACCCAGCGCTCGTACAGCTTCCCCTCTACCTCGGCCGGGACGTACTGGGTCGGCAGATGGTCGGGACTGCTGCTGGCTTCGCCTCGGGGGCGCTGGTTCATGTCGGTCACGGCGTAATTCTAGTGTTCCGAGTTCCCGGCCGGGCTCGCGTGGCTTACGAGCTGGGGGCAATAGGGATAGGGCCCGCGGTGTCGCGTGGGGATGCGGTCCGGAAAGATATACGCCGCATCTACCACCACGGGAGGGACACACCCCCATGAGCTTCAACGAGCGACCACCGAACCCCTACGGCGGTCAGCAGCCACCGCCGCAGCCTGGCCCTCAGCCCGGCTACGGCTCCCCGCAAGGCGGTGCCCCTCAACAGCCGAATCCGTACACCCAGCCGCAGGCCCAGCCGCCACAGCCGCCCCAGGGCCCGAACCCGTACGCTCAGCCGGGCCAGCCCCCGCAGGCCCAGAACCCCTATGCCCAGCAGCCTTACGGCCAGCAGCCCGGCTGGGGCGGCCAGCAGATGCCGCCGCCTGCAGAGCCCGCGAAGAAGAGCAACACAGGAAAGATCATCGCCATCGCGGCCGCGGCCGTGCTCGTGGTCATGGTAGTCGCGGGCGGCCTCACCTTCGCCCTCATGGGCGGCAGCTCCAGCGACGAGGGCACCTACAAGCTGTCCACACCCAGCACCGTGCTGGGCGGCAAGTACACCCAGGACTCCTCGTCGAAGCTCTCATCGGATATGGGTGGCACGCAGATCGGCAGCGATCACGGCATAGCGAACGCCACCTCGGTCGCCCATGCGTGGAAGAACAGCACGGATGAGGTGATGTTCGTCGGCGCGTACGGCGATGTCTCCAACCCTGGCGCTGCGGTCTCCACCCTGCTCTCCGCGGCCGACCTGTCGTCCACGAGCGACGAACACCCGCCGGGCTTCGACGGCAGCGTACTGAAGTGCGGCACGAAGGACATGGGAGTCGGCACTCCTTTGCCGTTCTGCGCATGGGGCGATGGCAGCACCGTCGCGATCGCGATGTGGCTGCCCTATGTTGACCCCAACAACGTGGACGCCTCCTCGTCCACGCCGACGCCACCGTCCGTCTCCGACTGGGCAACGACAACCGTGCAGTTGCGCAGTGAGGTTCGCGTCAAGAAATAGCCAAGAAATAACGCCGAGGGATATGTGAAAGGGCGCCCGGGGTGATCCCGGGCGCCCCTTTCGTGCTTCTCAGCTTTGGCTGCGGATGCCGGCGCTGATCGCCTTACGCACTCTTCTCGTGGCGTTCACCCTGCTCACCGCCGCGATTGCGTGGGACCAGCGTCGGATTGACGTTGGAGTGCACGACGTCCTCGGTGATCACCACGCAGGCCACATCCTTGCGGGACGGCACCTCGTACATCACCGACATCAGCACCTCTTCCATGATCGCCCGTAGCCCTCGCGCGCCGGTGCCGCGCAGGATCGCCTGGTCGGCGATGGCTTCGAGCGCTGATCGTTCGAATTCGAGCTCGACACCGTCGAGCTCGAAGAGGCGCTGATACTGCTTGATCAAGGCGTTGCGCGGCTCGACAAGGATCTTCAGCAGCGCCTCGCGGTCAAGGTTGTGGACGGAGGTGATCACCGGCAGACGTCCGATGAACTCCGGAATCATTCCGAACTTCACCAAGTCCTCGGGCATGATCTCGGCGAACTGATCGACCGAGTTCAGATCGCGCTTGGAGCGGATCGTCGCGCCGAAGCCGATGCCCTTGGCACCGGCCCGAGACTCGATGATCTTCTCCAGCCCCGCAAAGGCACCGCCCACGATGAACAGCACATTCGTGGTGTCGATCTGGATGAACTCCTGGTGCGGGTGCTTACGGCCGCCCTGCGGGGGCACGGACGCGGTAGTCCCCTCCAGGATCTTCAGCAGCGCCTGCTGGACGCCTTCACCCGAGACATCGCGTGTGATCGACGGATTTTCACTCTTTCGGGCGACCTTGTCGATCTCGTCGATGTAGATGATCCCCGTCTCGGCCTTCTTCACGTCGTAGTCGGCCGCCTGGATCAGCTTGAGCAGAATGTTCTCGACATCCTCGCCCACGTAGCCCGCTTCCGTGAGGGCGGTGGCGTCGGCAATGGCGAAGGGGACGTTCAGCATCCGGGCCAGAGTCTGCGCCAGCAGCGTCTTCCCGGAGCCCGTGGGACCGAGGAGCAGGATGTTGGACTTGGCGAGCTCAATGCCGTCGTCATGGCCGCGGTTGCCGTTCTCGCCGGCCTGCACTCGTTTGTAGTGGTTGTAGACGGCGACAGAGAGCGCCTTCTTCGCCGATTCCTGGCCGACTACATACCCTTCGAGGAACTCATAGATCTCGCGCGGCTTCGGCAGATCCTCCCACCGCACCTCGGAGGACTCGGCAAGCTCCTCCTCGATGATCTCGTTGCAAAGATCGATGCATTCATCGCAGATATACACACCAGGACCTGCGATGAGCTTCTTCACCTGTTTCTGGCTCTTGCCGCAGAACGAGCACTTGAGCAGGTCGCCGCCGTCACCGATGCGTGCCACGAGGTGCTTCCCCTTCGCCTGGGTCCCGTCAATGCGACGGGACCTGGTGCCTAATCTCCGACGCTACCCTGCCTGGCCCTCCGCGGGGCCCCCTTGGACCGACTCGTAACCTCGACTTGCGAGGGACGGCCGGACCAAGGGGCAAGCAGTCTTAGATCCCCACGGATGCCTTGCGCGACGACGTGATCTGATCGACCAGGCCGTACGACAGGGATTCCTCCGCAGTGAGAATCTTGTCGCGCTCGACGTCCGCGGCGATCTGGTCAGGCGTTCGGTTGGAGTGCTTGGCGAGCATCTCCTCCATTTGGCGGCGCATCCGGACGATTTCATTCGCCTGGATCTCCAGATCGGAGATCTGGGCACGGCCGGTTTCGGTGTACGGCTGATGGATCAGCACCCGGGCGTTGGGCAGCGCCATGCGCTTGCCAGGGGTACCGGCGGCGAGCAGCACTGCGGCAGCGGAAGCGGCCTGGCCGAGACAGACCGTCTGGATGTCCGGCTTGACGAACTGCATCGTGTCGTAGATCGCCGTCATCGCGGTGAAAGAGCCGCCGGGCGAGTTGATGTAGATCGAAATGTCACGGTCCGGGTCCATCGACTCCAGACACAGCAGCTGCGCCATGACGTCATTGGCGGAGGCGTCGTCGATCTGCACGCCGAGAAAGATCACCCGCTCTTCGAAGAGCTTGGCGTACGGGTCGTACTCACGCACGCCCTGGGAGGTGCGCTCCACAAAGCGAGGGACGACGTAGCGGGACTCGGCGCCGAGTGAACGGCTGGCGTCCACGCCCTGCTGGAGAGCGCGCGGGGTGGGATTGTTCATGGGAGAGTTCACCGTCCTGAGGGTGAGCGGGAGGGGGAGCGTACCGGTGGCGGAGGTGGCTGCCCTGCGGGCGGCCCTCAGGCGCCGGTGCCGCCACCGCCCGGTACGTCCGAGGCGGTGTGCATGACCTCGTCGATGAGTCCGTACTCCTTGGCTTCTTCCGCGGTGAACCAGCGGTCGCGGTCGGCGTCACGGTTGATTGTCTCCACCGTCTGGCCACTGTGCAGGGAGGTCAGCTGCTCCATGCGCTTCTTGGTGCGCAGCAACTGCTCGGCCTGGATCTTGATGTCGGAGGCCGAGCCGCCGAGGCCGGCGGAGCCCTGGTGCATCAGAATATCGGCGTTGGGAAGAGCGAACCGCTTGCCCGGGGTGCCTGCGGTCAACAGGAACTGGCCCATGGACGCCGCGAGGCCCATCGCAATCGTTACGACATCATTCTTGATGTACTGCATAGTGTCGTAGATCGCAAAGCCGGCGGTGACCGATCCACCAGGCGAGTTGATGTAGAGGTAGATGTCTTTGCTCGGGTCCGCGGCGAGCAGCAGCATCTGCGCACAGATCCGGTTGGCGATGTCATCATCCACGGCTTGGCCGAGGAAGATGATGCGTTCATCGAGCAGTCGGTTGTAGACCTGATCCCCGAGGCCGGCACCGCTCGGCAGGCCGTTGGCGGTGGGCATCAAAGGTCCCGGCATCTGGGTCTGCGGATTCGTCACGTATCCACCTGCTCGTTGTCGGACGGCGACGCGCCGTCTTCGCAATCTTCTCGTCGGGCGCGGGGAGTGCGGAGCGCTTCGAATGCATCGCCGCTCCGCTCCGGCATCGTCTGCACCGCCAAGGGTCTCCCCTGCCCTCGTTACTACGGACCCTAACGCGCAGGTCGGGCCCAGCAATCCCCCACACGGAACTGTTCGCTGTGAGCGCAGGCCCCAGGCAGGGGTGACTTGGCCGACCAGCGAGAGCCCAGGAGCGTAACGGGCCCGGACGCGGGGTGCGTCCGGGCCCGTCCGAAATGCTGCGCGTACGTGCAGCCTTCAGGCTCTCAGGCCTGCGGGGTCTGCCCGGACTCCTCTGCGGCGGCCTCGACGGTCTCGCCGCCGACGATCACCTCGTCCTCGTCCTCGTCCTCGTCCTCCAGGTCGACGGTCTCACCGTTGGAGTCGACGACCTTCGCGGCCTCCACGACGGTCGCGAGAGCCTTGCCGCGGGCCACCTCGCCGACGAGCATCGGCACCTGGCCGCCCTCGACGACGGCCTGAGCGAACTGGTCAGGGCTCATGCCCGAGGACGCGGCGCGGCGCATCAGGTGCTCGGTAAGCTCCTCCTGGCTCACCGACAGCTGCTCTTTCTTGACCAGCTCGTCGAGGATGAACTGGGTCTTGATGCCCTTCTTCGCCTGCTCCTCGAGCTGGGCCTCGTACTCCTCGAGGGTCTTGCCCTCGCGCTCCAGGAAACTCTCCCAGGTCAGACCCATCATGGGGAACTGGTACTGCTCCAGATTCTGCTTGCGGGTCTCGATCTCGGCCTTGAGGAGCTGCTCCGGCAGCGGCACCTCGATCAGTTCCAGGAGGGCGTCGAGCACCTTCTCCTGGACCGCGGTGGCCTGGTCGTACTTCTTCGTCCGCTCCAGGCGCTTGGCGCTGTCCGCGCGCAGCTCCTCGAGGGTGTCGAACTCGCTCGCGAACTGGGCGAAGTCGTCGTCGAGCTCAGGCAGCTCACGGGCCTGGACCGCAGTGACATCGACCTTGATCTCGGCGGTCCGGCCGGCCGCCGAGCCGCCCTTGAGCTCGGTGGAGAAGGTGGCCGAGCCACCCACCTCCAGGCCAATGACAGCCTCGTCGATGCCGTCGAGGAGCTGGCCGGAGCCGACGATGTAGCTGAGGCCCTTGGCGACACCGTCATCCAGGACCTTGCCGTCGATGGATGCCTCCAGGTCGATGATGACCACGTCGCCGTCGGCCGCGGCGCGTTCGACCGGGGTGGTCGAGGCGAAGCGCTCGCGCAGCTGCTCGATCGACTCCTCGATCTCCTCGTCGGAGACCTCGATGGCATCGACGGTGACCTCGATACTGGAGTAGTCCGGGATCTCCAGCGCCGGGCGGACCTCCACCTCGGCGGTGAACTTCAGCTCTTCGTTGTCGTTGAACTCGGTGATGTCGATCTCGGGCTGGCCGAGAACGTCGAGCTCACCGGAGGTGACCGCCTCCGTGTAGAACTTCGGCAGTGCGTCGTTGATGGCCTCTTCGAGAACCGCGCCCCGGCCGAACCGCTGGTCGATGATGCGCGCGGGGATCTTGCCCTTGCGGAACCCCGGGACCGTGACCTGCTGGTTGATCTTTTTGTACGCCGCGTCGAGGCTGGGCTTGAGCTCCTCGAAGGGCACCTCAACGGTGAGTCGAACCCGGGTCGGGTTCAGATTCTCCACGGCGCTCTTCACGGTTGGGTCTCCTTGGGGCTGACATCTGAGGCTTGGGTAGCGCCCTGCGCTATTGAGGCTACTGAGCGGCACCGACGAAGGTGCCGATGGCAGACGAGACGTACTTCTCAGGGCTCTCGCCCCTACGTCGCCCCGTATACAGGCGCAGCTTGCATAGTACCGGTACGGGCAGCGTACTCGGCTCCGGTATGGAGATCACTCACAGAGATCACTCGCGGCGCAAGCCGAACGAACTGGTCGGGGTGGCCGGATTCGAACCGACGACCTTCCGCTCCCAAAGCGGACGCGCTACCAAGCTGCGCTACACCCCGTAAGTGCGAGAGGTAGAGTACATGCTCCCGCACCTTCCGGTTGCCAATCCTCCAAGGGCGCCCCGCCCGGGGAGAACCAGCGAGGCGGCGACGGAGGCCGGGTCGATCGGCTACGATGCAGTGTGCCACAATGACTGGTCGTTGCGGGCGTAGCTCAATGGTAGAGCCCCAGTCTTCCAAACTGGCTACGCGGGTTCGATTCCCGTCGCCCGCTCGTGATGGCTCAGGGCCAGGTATGAGGATCTTCCTCTGCCTGGCCCTCAGTGCTGCCAAAGGACTGAATCAGGCCCAGGCGAGATCAGGCCCAGGCGAGATCAGACTCAGTCGGGATGAGGTTCAGTCGAGATCAGGTTCAGTCGGGGCCGACTGAACTCCTGGCGTCGATAAAGAATCACATTTAGCGAGAATTGCCCGTTTTAGGTTGCAATTGAGCGCTTTTCGTTGCCGATCATTCACCTATGGACAATCGCAACGCGACTGGTTAAGGTCGCGGCTCCGGGCAGGGCAGACCCAACAAGAGCTATTACTCCAGTGTCGAGGGACGGATGGCCATACCCCCAACCCCCAATTATTCGGACTATTTTCCGGACCCTGCTCGCACTACGAACTCCAAGTCTCCCCACCAGGGAGGCCAGGAGGTGCGCGACCATGATGCGGACTTCCGCGAACTCCGCCAGATCTCCCGCACCTTCGGCGCCAAGAAAATGCTGTTGGGAGTGGGTTCCTTCCTGCTGTACGTGCTGCTGTCGTGCTTCGCACCGGCCCTGATGGACCTGCCGGTATTGGGGCACATCACAGTCGGATTTGTCCTCGGCCTGCTGCAGTTCGTCATCATGGCTGCAATCGCGCGGCTCCATGCGGTGCATATGCGCACGGAAGTCGAACCGCTCGTTGACCAGCTTCGCGAAGAACGTGAAGAAGCCGAGAAGGCCCGACAGACAGAAGAGCAAGGCCCCATTCCGAGCAAAATCAGGTACCGATCATGGTAATGACGACTATCGCCGCCAGTCAAATCGGCGGTTTCCCTCTGCAGCTGACCGTCCTCCTTTTCGTGCCCTTTGCCGTCATTACCCTGTTCGCGGCACTCCTCACCGGATCGATAGGCGACGAGGTCGGCGAGTTCTATCTCGGCGACCGGGAGTTGACGCCGCTCCGCCACGGCCTGGCGATGTGCGGCGACTACCTCTCTGCCGCCACTCTCCTCGGCAGTACAGGGCTCGTCGCCCTCACCGGGTATGACGGCATCCTCTACTTGGTGGGTACCGTCGTCGCCTGGCTGCTGGTACTCCTTGTCATCGCCCAACCACTGCGTAACGCGGGCGGGTTCACGTTCGGCGACACACTCGCACTGCGTTTGCCGAACGGACACCGGTCGGTGCGTATCGCTCTGGCCGCGTGCACGCTGACGGTGTCCGTTCTCTACCTCGTCGCACAACTCGTCGGAAGTGTGGCGCTTTTGTCGCAGTTCGTAGGCGTTCCCGGAAGTCTCAGCCGGGCCACGTGTGTGATCGCCATCGGGACACTGGTCATCCTCTTCGTCGCCGTGGGCGGCATGCTTGGCACGACTTTCATCCAGGTCGTCAAGGCCGTGATGCTTGTGGTGGGGGTGGCCGTGACAGCCATCATGGTGATGACCCACTACCACTGGAACGTCAACACCCTCCTCGGCGGGGCGGTCCACGGCAGCGGCCTGGGGAACACCTTCCTCCACCCCGGTTTGCGGTTCGGCGGCAGCATCAGCAACAAGCTCGATTTCATCAGCCTCGAGATCGCCATCGTCCTCGGTCTGGCCGCGCTTCCCCATCTCATGATGCGTCTGCTCGCACCTCGCCGCAGCAGTGTGCTCCACCGCTCGCTGCTGTGGACGATCGGTCTGGTCGGTTTCGTCTGTCTGGCCGCTGCGGTGCTGGGACTGGGAGCTGTCGGCATCGTGGGGCGGGACACCATCACACGCACAAGCCCCAGCGGCGACGCGGCCGTGCTACTGCTGGCCCAGTCGATGGGCGGAGCGATCTTGACTGCGCTCATCACCTGTCTCGCCTTTGTCACACTCCTGGCCGTCGCCGCAGGCCTCACCCTGGCCGCCGCCTCTTCCCTCGCCCACGACGTATACGCCGAGGTGGTCTGCAAAGGCCAGGCCACCGCCCAAAAGGAGCTGGCTGTCGCGCGTTTCGCCGCCTTTGTCATCGGCGCCCTGGGCATCCTGCTGGCGTTGGTGGCCTGGAGCTTCAATCCGGCCACACTGGCGTTCTTGGCTTTCGCCATCGCTGCGTCCGCCATCCTGCCGACCATTGTCTACAGCCTGTTCTGGCGGAAGTTCAGCGCCACAGGCGCGTTGCTGAGCCTGTACGGCGGCCTGTCCTGCTCGATCCTGCTCGTCGTCTTCTCCCCCGTCGTCTCCTCGACACCCGGTTCCATTTTCCCCTCGGCTGATTTCGCCTGGTTCCCCCTGAACAACCCCGGCCTCGTCTCCGTCCCGGCCGGCTTCCTGCTCGGCTGGCTCGGTACAGTGCTGGGCTCTTCAAAGGACACCGAGACGAACGCCGAGACCTACGACCAGTTCGAAGTCCGCTCTCTCATAGGCGCCGATTGACCCCGCCCCGGCGTACGCGACCGCGGATTCCGGCCTGGCGTGCCCATCCGAACGCCGTGTTGCGGTTCACTCCGACTGCACGAGCTGCAGCAGTGATGCTGCCGTTCTCCTTGTCCAGTGCCTCGAAGAACCTCGCCTTCAGCACCTCGAAATCCACGATCCCCGCAACTCCCTGAACTCCAGGGTGTTGCGGGGATCAATAGAACCCGCCCTCGGTGCCGGGGCTCTGCCATGCAAACACCTGCTTCCCGTAGGCCGCCCGCCAGGATCCGAGATGCGATCTATACCAACATAGAATCGCGCAAGCGCACGATCTGCAGGAGAAAAAAATCTGCGTTGTTGAAGGGTCGACCGGGGCCGAGACCCACATCCCGGGCGCAACCATGACTCAGGTACAGACCACGCAAGACTGCTTGGACTTGCTGAACAGCAATAACACAGATGCCGCATTCACAGCTGCACTTATTCTCTACGGCTACATAAACGCCAACCCAGGAAAGTATATTGTGGTCCTCCCCGGGGTCTTCGGCGAGTTGCAGTACGCCGGGGTCAGACTCAAGGGCGGACACCATGCCGACTGCGTAAAACTGAACGAAGCCCTAACGGGTTTCCTGAACAACGAGTGGGTGCAGGACTTCCAGATCGACTTTCCTGTCGCATCCAAGACATATACAGGGTCCAACGACAGCATCGGCAATTACATCAGTGTCTTCAAGCCCACCGCAGACGACCTGCGGCAGCTGTCCTGCAAGCTCTGACTACAGACTGGCCGACCGCGGCCACCACACGGGACGCGCCGCGCACGCGGGACGTGCTGCGCGCCTTGGCGATCTGGGCGGCGAGACGGCCGTCGCCGCCGCGGCGCGCTGCCGGGCCTGCGTCGGACGCCTACATCTTGATCTGGTTGATCGTGTCGGCCAGCGATGTAAGGAAATGGTTGATCGACGGCGCCATCCCCGTCGATGCGAGGAAGAAGCCGAACAAAATGGCCACGATGGCCGCACCGGCCTTGATGGATCCGCCACGCATCATCACGATCAGCACGATCGCCAACAACACGACAACAGACAGGGAGATGGCCACTACCGATCACATCCTCGCTCGGAAACCTCGTCGGTCGGGGGGCGCATATCGACTCTGTTCCCCCTACCCACCCGCACTGACCTTGCTTTCCCCCGCGCTGTCCATCGTGCCATCAAGCCGCCGCCCGATGGACCCAACCGCCAACGTGTCCTCTGACATGTGGATCAACTCACAGTCTCAGTCACGACAGACGATCAACAACGCACGGTCGTCGTTGACATCTTTGGCCACCGCCTCGATCAACCCCCAGGCAGCGCCGCGGAATCCTTGTCCGACAAAGCGATCGGCCTCGCCGATCAACCGGTCGATGCCTTCGCCCAGGTCACGGCCCGATGCCTCAACCAACCCGTCGGTGAAGAGCATGAGCATGTCGCCCGAGCGCAACGTGCCCTTGGTGGCGTGGAATTCGGCTCCCTCGTGCACCCCGAGCATCAGTCCATTCGATGCCTTCTCCTGCCACCGTCCACTCCCCGCGCTCAGTTGCATACCGGGCAAATGTCCCGCGGACAGCAGTTCGTAATCCCCGCTCTCCAGATCAAGTACCAGATGAACGGAGGTCGCGAAGCCTTCGTCCCAATTCTGGCGCAGCAGATAGTCGTTGGCGGCAACGAGGAACCGGTGCGGCGGCAGCGAGCCGAGCAGTCCACCGAAGGCTCCGGAGAGGAGGAGGGCGCGCGATCCGGCATCCATGCCCTTGCCGGAGACGTCGGTCAGCACCACTTCGAGGATTCGTCCGCCGCTGGTGCGGGTAGCTACCACGAAGTCACCGGAGAACGACTGGCCTCCTGCCGGGCGCAGCGCCATCTCGGCGTGCCAGCCGCACGGCAGTTTCGGCAACTGGCTCTGTACGCGGATGCGTTCACGCAGGTCGAAGAGCATGGTGCCACCACGCCGCCAAGGCACGCCGACCCTGCTGCGGAATTGGGCGATCAGCAGTCCGGCGAAACCTACAGCGCCCACCACGAGTACGGTTCCCGGCGTGACCGCTCCGAAAGGATTGTCCGGGTACGGGCCGATGATGGCGTCCTCGGCGACGAGGGCGGTGGCAGCGACTGCGCACAGCAGCAGGAAGCTGGCCGGGCGCAGCAGCAGGCCGCCGACGAGTACCGGGAAGACCAGCGCAGTGGGTGGGCACCAGACCGGTGCGGCACTTGTCGCCCAGCCGAGGAGCGCCACGGTGAGCAGCAGCGACACGAGGGCCAGCCAGTCGGCGCCGTCGCCACGGAAGTAGTCGACGGCTGATCGGCGCAGGTGTGTCCTGGCCCGGTGCAGCGACCTTCGCCACCGGGCAACGGGACCGTCTGGAGCCGCAGCGCTTGTCATGTGCGGTGACCCTATCCACCGTTCCTCGTGTTGTTCGCCGCTGGGGGGCAATGGTGACACCAGCCGCCGGCGCGGCGGGCCACATTCCGGATGCCCCGGACTACCCCGCGAACGGTCTTCGGAGTCAGAAGGCGTGCTGGTCCGCCTCGGCCCGCCGCGGCAGCGGCTGACGTCACTCGTGTCTTACGGCCCCGGGGCCTGCGCGAAG
>JAFAUH010000031.1 GCA_019243445.1 Streptomycetaceae bacterium
ACGGCGACGGCCTGTCGGATGGTGCCCTCCACGCCGGAGCGCAGGGCGTAGTCCTTCTGCCAGTCCCGGGTTTCTTGATGGTCGCGGGCCTGGTGGAGGGCCTCGGTCAGCAGGCGGGGGTGGAGGGAGAGCTGACGTCCGCCGCGCTTGGCGGTGGTGCACTGGTCGCGGACCGGACACGGGCCGCAGTCGGCGCCTGCGAACTTGACCACGGTCATCGGTGTGCCGCGTTGCTCGCACGGGCTCCAGGAGGCGCTCACTTTGCCCTGGGGGCAAGTGACCTGCTGCTGGTCCCAGTCGATGGTGAACTTCTCAGCGGCGAAGCCGGCCCGTGCGCGAGCCTGGCGGGAGGTGTTCAACAGCACCGGAGTGATCAGGGCTACGCCGTAGCGGGCCGCCGAGCCGGTGATCAGCTCGGCGGAGGGGTAGCCGGAGTCCAGGTAGTGCTCGCCGGGCAGCAGGCCGCGCCGCTGCTGGACGCGGTGGATGTCCTCCAGGGCTTTGCTGTCGGGCACAGTGGAGGCGGTGGTCGCGATATTGGTGATCAGGTTCGGGCGTGAGGGTGCCCGGTCGAGCTTCGCAGCGCGGGAGCGGCCCGGGGTCGACGGTGTGTCGGGCTCGGTTGCCCGGCGGGCCGCATCGTTACCTTCTGTTGCACACGTCTCACTGATGTGGACCTTGAAGCCGTTCCAGAAGGTGTCGCGCTTGGCGGACCAGCGGGTGTCGGTGTCATACGGCGAGGTCAGCCGTAGATGGCCGGGCGGGAGCCCGTCACCGCCCTCGGTGTCCTTCTCCCGCCGCTTGATCACCTGCTTTCCGTTGCTCGCGGTGGTGCGGGTGTAGTTCTGCAGCAGCACGGTCCGCAGGACCTGCGCGGCGGGCAGTTCACGCAGCCACCCGGGCTGGCCCGGCGCGTACACCGCTTCCAACAGCGCGAAGCCGTCGCGGGCGTAGTCCAGCGCGAGCGCCTCGCGCTTGGTGGCGGAGGTCGGCAGCTTCCAAGAATCGATCCGCCGCCCGTACCGGCGCGACCAGCCCGGCACGTCGATGACCTGGGCCAGCCAGTGCGGTGCGGCCGAGGACAGGGCCTCCACCAGCGCGCGTACCGACTCGCCCGCCAACTCCAGGCGGTTCAGGTCCCGCACCGCGCTGACCACACCGGTGGAGTCGGTGCGCTGCTTGCCCCCGGCTCCCACCAGGCCCTTCTCCTTCAAGCGGGCCAACAGCAGTTCCAAGACCTTCTCCTCCAGATGGTGCTCGACCACCCGGGTGCGGAACTCACACAGCACGGTGTGGTCGAAGCCGGTGTCCGCCAGGTCCAGCCCGAGCGCGTACGCCCACGAGAGCCGGTCCCTTACTGCCTCAGCAGCCTGCCGGTCCGTCAGGTTCTCCGCCATCTGGAACACCGTCACCAGCGCGAGCCGCCCCGGGGACCAGCCCCTGGGTCCGCTCGCGCCGAACGCGGCGGCGAACTCGGCATCGGCGAACAGCTCCCCGAACTGGTCTCGGACCGCCACCGGCAAAGGGACCTCGCGCCCGTAGTGCTTCGCCCGTACCGCCCGCGCCACCTCAGGCGCCGGCTCCGGCCACGGCTGCGGCTCCATCGACATACCCGACCCCACCTCCGCCGCCGGGGACAGACAGGAACCGGCCGCACCACGATCATCCCGAACCCGAACCCCTCAACAACACCCCTTCAGCGAATGACCACCAGGGTCTACCGCCTCGCCAAACGCCTGACCGACAAGGCAGAGCAAGTCTGGCTGTTCACCAGAAACTTCGCCGTCCCCTGGACCAACAACGCCTCCGAGCAGGCACTCCGAGGACCGAAACGGCACCAGGCCGTCTCGGGATACTGGCACACCCCCAGCACCCTGGGCGCCTACCTGCGCATCCGCTCCTACCTCGTCAGCGCACGCGGCCACGGCATCCACCCCCTGGACGCCATCCACCGCGCCCTCGCCGGAAACCCCTGGCTCCCCACCCCAGCCTGACCACGCACTGCCAAGCCGACCCCGGCCATCACCCGTGAATGGACACGTTGCTCCAGCGCATGTGCAGTGCGCGTCGCTGCAGCCGGCTGGTACGAGCCGACCGGATCACAGCCTCACGCTGCGCGGTTTCCCCGAGGAGCCTTTCGATGCTGTGGCGGGTACGTCTGCTTACCGCAGGAGCAGGGGGCGGCGGCCGGTGAGGGCGTAGGTGATCGGTTCATCGGGGATGCGGGCGCATTCTTCGAGGTGGTGCGCCAGGAGCGTCGCCGCAGCTTCGATCTCGCGCTCGATGGGGTGGGTGTAGTCAGTCAGTCCAGTGATGGGCGCCGGCTGGCGGTATACGGCGCGGGCGAGGCCCCGGCAGATCACGTGTCGGCGGTAGCGGTCGGGGGAGAGCAACTGCGTGGGGATGATCGGGCAGGGGTCCCCCGCGCGGACGTCGACGCGGATCGCGAGAGAGCCGTCGGGCCACTGCTCCAAGGCGCCGTTGATGACGGGGCCGTCGACAGGCTCGACGGGGACGACGGTGATCTTGCGGTCGAGGTGTTCGCTGAAATGGGCCACGAGGTCGTCGATGTGCGTGGTGCGAGGAATGTGCAGGCTGCGCAAGGTCTTCAGCGCCCAGTCCCATTCAGTGCGCTCTCGCCGTCGCCACGGCAGCCGCATGACACCCTCCAGTCAATTCAATGCGTAGACGTCTCATCGTGGCATGGGGATGTACCGGAACTCATGCGGCGAATCTCACACGCTGACCGGATGTGCGGTCCCCGCTAGGCTCCTGGGATTCCTGGCGGCGGAGGCCGAAGCGGGATGGATCCGGCCAGTCCTCAGCTCGGGGCACTCCCTTTGCATCCGCTGGGTCGAGCCGCTGAGCACGCTCAGGGCAGCCGTCCCGTTCGGTCTGCGCGTGACCTTCCACAGCGGAGCCGTCGTGTGCTGTTACGTCGCCCCCGATGGTCTGAAACTCCGCGGGCATCGGCCCTCCTGGTGAGTGCTCAAGGCGCCGAGGCGTTTTGGCATGATCCCGAGGCGGGGGCGGAGATGCCGCTCCGGCGGAGGAGGGGATGGCCATGTTCACCACGCGGGTCATCACGGCTGCGGCCTTGACAGTGGCGATGGCGGCGCTGGTGGCCGGGTGCGACGGCGTCGGGTCGGGCAGCTCGTCGAAGCTTGCGCCCCCTGCGGCTGCCGGGATGTCGGTGAGCGCCTTGCCCGCGGCGCTGCCGGCGGGGATCTCCCCGCTGGGCAGCACGGTGCCGGTCGCCTCCCAAGGCTGGACGCTGTCGCTGCAGCCGTTCCAGCAGACCACCGCGGACACATCCTCCAGCGGCGTTCCGGCAGGGTGGATTGTGCTGCGCACGCAGGCACGGTTCTGAGTGTCCTCGGCCTGGCCCGCTTCGCGGTGCCCGGTCGCCGGGATGCTGCCCCTCGGCTCAGCGGCGGCCGTGATACACCCGGGCAGGGAAAGTGATGTCCGCCACACTCGCGGCATCGGCCGGGCACCCCAGCGGATCAGCCAGGATCAACGGCGAGTTCCTGACGGGTTACCAGATTTGGAGTGGCCGGAATGCTGCTTTGCGCCAGCCTGCTACCCCGTCAGTCATTGCCCGCGGTTCCGATCCGGTAGGCCTGCCCGGCAGCCAACATGTGCTGAATTCGGGGATACTGCAGCCCAATCCCACTTCAGAACAGACCGGACATATATGGACTATCCACAAGATCATTCCTCGAATGGACCTTGACACCCCGAAAAGGTCGTGCAGGATTCGTATAAGTTACCGGTCAGATTCAGCCACGGGGCCGCGCCCCGTATGCAGGAACACGGGATGCACGAAGGGGGACCTCATGCGCATATGCACCTTTTGCGGTGCGGCTTCACGGCTTCCCGCAGACCCCCGCGTTCGCTCCCTGAGCGCTTCACATACGCAGCTGTCGAGACGGGGCCACACCGGAACCGCTATCCTTTCGGCCGTTAACGGAATGACGGCCGCCCACCCCGGCGGTACGGATTCTCGGGGCCAGGGGGGCGCAGTAGGCAGTGGGCAGTCGCGGAGTGCCCGGCTTCAACCCTGCCGCTCTGCTCCAGCTGCGGGCCGAGGCTGGCATGACCCAGATGGAATTGGCCCGGATCGCCCGCGGTCACGGGGCGCGAGTGGCCGGCTCGCATATCTGCCAATACGAGCAGGGCAAGCGCAGCCCGCAGGCGGCGACGCTGCGCGCCTTGGCTTCGAGCTTGAACGTCCCGCCGACCGCGCTGCTGGTAGGGGTTGCGTTGGCGGATCTGGCCAGGCTACGGGTGCTGGCCGGCTTCAACCAACGGCTGCTGGCGCGGCAGTTGGGTGTCGCCCAGGCGCGCTGGTCCCGGATCGAGCGGGGGCGTGCGCTGCTGGAGGAGTCCAAGCACTCGCTGGCCGCCGTGCTGCTGCAGGTGACGGTCGAACAGTTGCATCGAGCCCTGGACGCCGCGCGCACTCGGCAGCGTCCTGCCGCGGGCTCGGACCGGGCGTAAATCCGGGCGACGCCCGGCACGTCCACGCTTTAGGCTCCTTGGTCCCCTGACCCCGCTTCCGGGGTCGGTCTCAGCGCGGCACCACACCCTCGTTATCTCTTTTGTCTCTTTTTCCGCCCCTTTGCCTGACGCTTCTCAACTAGAGGAGGATATGCCAGTGGCACAGTCATCCGGTGCTGGTATACGTCGCGCCGTGACGGCTTCGGCGTGCGGTACGGCGGTGGCCGTCCTGTTGACCGGCTGCGGCTCCAGCTCCCAGCAGGTAGCGGCGTCCTCCTCCCCGTCGACGGCGAGCACCTCGCCGTCGACGGATCCGACGGCCGCGGCCGAGCAGCAGGCACTGGCCGCTTACCGTGGCATGTGGGCCGCAGAGACGAAGATCTACACCTCGGGCAGCCTGCTCAACACTGACCTGCAGAACTACGCGGCGGACAAGGCGCTGGCCGGCATCCGCGCGAGTGAGGTCTATTACCAGAATCAGAACCTGGTCTTGAAGGGCGAGCCGAAGCTGTCGCCGAAGGTCACCGACATCGACCTGGCTGGCAAGCCGCAGACCGCGCACATCACCAGTTGCGTGGACAGCAGCAACTTCCTGCCTGTGGACAAGACCACCGGCAAGTCGGCCAAGCTCGCCAGCGGCGTCTTCAGGCACGTGGAGACCGCGACGGTCATCAACGACAACGGGAAGTGGCTGATCACCCAGGCGGTTATAGAACAGGACAGAACATGCTGACGACGACTCAGCTGCGCGGATTCGTCTTCTTCCTCTTTCTGGCCGCCGCGATGCTGGTGCCGTTCACGCCAGCTCACGCCGACGGGGGCAGCGGTGTCACCTGCCCGCCGAACGTCCCCAACTGCACGATTTCCGTGGGCGGGGGAGGCAGCTCCGGTGACGGAGGCGGCGGCAGCACCGGCGGAGGCGCCAGTAGCGGCAACAGCTCCACCTGCACGATGCATCCGGTCGTCAGCTCGAGTGAGACCAAGACTGTCCCGTGCTACCGGTCCGATCTCGGCTGGTTCAACCCCTCTGACGAGTGCTACTGGCAGTTGCTGAACCCGCAGCCGAAGCCCGGCGACCCGCTGCTGATCGGCTCGAATACCCCCTCCAACTGGCAGCCCGGCAACGGCGCCATCTACAACGTCACCTGCACCGCGAACGGGGCTCAGCTGGCTGGCGGCACCAGGTGGAGCAAGAATCCGCCGCCCGGCTACGGCGGTGGCCCCGATCCGGCGGTGCTCGCCCAGCAAGTGGTCAAGCAGATGGGCCTGCGGGGAGCGGACGTCGGGATCGCGCCCAAGCCTGGGTCCACCGGTCTGGTCGGCCTGCCCGTGTGGCTGTGGGACAGGACGTCGCCGACCACCTGGGGTCCGGTATCGGCCTCGGCGAGCGCGGCCGGTATCACGGTGACCGCGACCGCGAAGGTCACGCAGATTGTCTGGAGCATGGGTGATGGCAGCTCGGTGACGTGTTCGACGGCCGGTACCCCGTACCAGGCGTCCTATGGCAACCGGCCCTCGCCGGACTGCGGTCACATCTACCAGCAGACCTCGGCCGGGCAGTCCGGCGGAGTGTTCCCGCTCCAAGCGGTCAGCACGTGGAGCGTGGCCTGGACAGCCACCACGGGCCAGACCGGGACGATCACCACCATCCGCACCTCCAACAGCCAGGTCGCCATCGGCCAGCTGCAGGTCCTGAACCAGTGACCCGTTCCACCCCCGGGAGAACCCCCTTGAGTACCACGAAGACCCGGACCGGCACGGTCCCCGAGCAGACCACCCACGCCGCGCCGGTGCCCGCCGCGCCCCCGAAAGCGATCGGTGCGCGGCGCCGCCGGCCGGCACTGATCGGGGTGTCCCTGGCGCTGATCGCGGCCGGCGGCCTGGCCGGCGCGATGGTGCTGACCTCCTCGGCCCACAAGTCCCAGGTCCTGGTCATCGCCCAGCCACTGGAGTACGGCCAGGTCATCTCCCTCAACGACCTGACCACCGCCTCGATATCCTCCGATCCGGCCCTGCACACAGTGCCGGCCTCCGAGCTCGGCCAGGTGGTGGGCAAGCGTGCCGCGGCGCCGTTGAAGGCAGGATCGACGCTCACCAGCGACGACGTCACCTCGCACCCGCTGGTCGGCTCTTATGAGCAGCTGGTGGGCGTGCTGGCCAAACCGGGCCAGCTTCCGGCAACACCGCTGTCGCCGGGCGCACAGGTGCTCGCGGTCACCACACCCGGCCAGGACACGGCCCTGCCCGCCTCCCCACCGCAGTACCTGCCAGCCAGGGTGGTGCGGGTCGGGACGCCGGACTCCAGCGGCAACGTGGTGGTCGACCTGGCCATCGATTCCAGCGACGGCCCCACACTGGCCGCCCGCGCGGCCACCGGCCGGGTAGCGATCGTGCTGGCGTCCCCGCAGGCGGTCGGCTGATGGCGCTGATAGCCGTGGCCGGGAGTTCCGGCGCTCCCGGGGCCACCACGACTGCACTGGCGCTGATGTCGACCTGGCCACTGGAGCCGGGCTACCGGGTCATCCTGGCCGAATGCGACCCCGACGGCGGGGATGTGGTCGTCGGGGCGCTGGCCGGGCGGACCCCTGGCGGGTACGGCATGCGCAACCTGGCACTGGCGGCTCGGACCAACCAGCTCAGCGACGCCTTTTGGCGGCAGCTGATCGACTTGAGCGAGACCGAGGCCCAGGACCGGTTGCTGCTGCCGGGACTGACCGACCCGGCGCAGGCCTCGAGCATGCAGTACGCCTGGAACCCGCTGACCGACCTGCTGCTGGGCATCGAGCACACCACGCCGTCCCACGACGTGATCGCCGACCTCGGGCGGCACGGCGGTACGGGCCCGTCCTCGGCGCTGGTCCGCCGCGCCGACCTCGTGCTGGTCGTGGTGCGCTCCACACTGCGCGGGGTGTACCTGGCAGAGCCGCGGGTGCGGGCCCTGGTTGAGGACCTGGAAGCCCACGGGACCGGCCAGGATGCCCTGCAGCTGCTCGTTGTGCGTTCCGGCCCGTACTCGGCGGGCGAGGTGGCCGACCGCCTCGGCGTGCCGGTGCTCGCCGAGCTGCCCGACGACCCCCGCGCCGCGGCGGTGCTCTCCGACGGCGATGACGCCGGCCGCCGCTTCCCGCGCAGCGACTTGATGCGCCATGCGGCCAGCGCCGCCGACCGGGTCCGCGCCCAGGTCACCCGCCGCCGGGTGCGCCTGGCACCCCGGTCGGCGAACCCCCCTGCACACCCCGCCAGTGCGGCATCGAACCAGGAACGGATCAGCCATGCTGGGTAGGCCACTGCACCACGACCCCACCGTCACCGAGTCGGCGCCGCGCCCGAGCCTGGTCACCATGCCGCAGCCCGGCCCGGCTACCCCGGGCCGCCCGGCTTCGGTTCGCCCCAGCCTCGCGCACCCGGCCGGGCCCGGCGCATCGGTGCGGCCGGCTCCCGTGCCGGTGGACTACACCGTCGCCACCGCTCTGAAGCGCCAAGTGGCCGATCGCCTGGCCCAGGAGGTCCAGCGCGACCCGGGCATGAGCGAGCCGACCCGCCAGCAGCGCGGCCGCGACCTGATCAACCGCGCGGTGGCCGTGTGGGCGGACGCCGCGGCCCAGGGGCGCGGACAGTCGACCACCCCGGCGGAGGAGAAGGCGCTGTCCGAGGCGGTCTTCGACCTGCTCTTCCGCGCCGGCCGGCTGCAGCGCTACCTCGACGACCAGAACATCGAGAACATCCTGGTCAACGGGTACGACGAGGTGTGGATCGACTTCGGTGACGCGCACCGGCAGAAGGTTGCGCCGGTCGCTGAGTCGGACGAGGACCTCGTCGAGATCCTCCGCGACCTCGCCCGCCGTTCCGGCCAGGGCGAGCGGACCTTGTCCAACCACAATCCGTTCCTCGCGCTGCGCCTGGAGGACGGCTCGCGTCTGCAGGCGATGACCGGCGTCACCCAGCGGCCCATGGTCACCATCCGCCGCCACCGGGTGCGCGACACCGACCTGGCCGGCCTGATCGAGCTGGGCACCGTCGACCACACCCTGGCGTCCTTCTTGTCGTCGCTGATTCGCGCGAAGAAGAACGTGCTGATCGCCGGAACCCAGGGCGTGGGCAAGACGAGCCTGATGCGCGCGATGGCCCGTGAGATCCCCAAAGAGGAGCGCATCGGGACCCTGGAGTCCGAGTACGAGCTGTTCCTCCACGAGCTCGGCCACCACGAGCAGGTCGTGGCCATGGAGTCGCGGGAGAGCAACGGCGAGCGCGTCGACGGCCAAGCGGCCGGCGAGATCTCGCTGAGCGACCTGATCCCCCCGGCGCTGCGCATGACGCTCTCCCGGATGATCGTCGGCGAGGTCCGCGGCAAGGAGGTCGTGCCGATGCTGCAGGCGATGACCAACGGCGAGGGCGGCTCGCTGTGCACCATCCACGCCCGCGAGCCCCATATGGTCTTCGACCGCATCGCCGAGCTGTACGTACAGTCCCGGACCGGGTTCAGCGAATCCCTGGCCTACCGTCAGATCGCCAACGGCGTGAACTTCGTCGTCTTCATCAAGATGGTCGACGAGACCGCTATCGGCGGTCGGCGCCACCGCTTTGTCAGCCATGTCTTGGAGGTCACCGGCGCCGGTGAGAACGGCCGGCCCGCCACCAACCTGATCTTCGGGCCCCGCCCGGAGATCGAAGAGTTGCGCGCCGTACCGCTGATGCATCCCTCGTGCCTGGGCGATTTGATGCGCGTCGGCTTCGACGGCGACCTGCTGAACAACCCGCACGGCACCTGGGGCAAACCGCTCGATGTGATGGTGAGGGTCTAGAGATGGGCATCCCTCTGCTGTTGGGCCTGTTCGCCGGACTCGCTGCCACCGGCGGGCTGGTCGGCCTGGTCACCGGCCTGGTCGGCACCACCCGCCCGCCTACCCCGGGCCCGGTCGGGCGCTTTAGGCGCGCCTGGAGGAGTGAGGACCGCGACGAGGCCGTCCGGGCCAAGGTGCGCGTGCGCTGGGCGGCCGCCCTCGTGGTGGCTCTGGCGATCTGGGTGCTGTCCGGCTGGTTCGTCCTGGGCCTGCTCGCGGTGCTACTGATCGTCGGCCTGCCGTGGCTGCTCGCGCCGACGAAGGCCACCAGTGCCCGCATCGACCAGCTTGATGCTCTCGCTGAGTGGACCCGCCGCCTGGCCGATGTGCTGCTGCTCGGCATGGGCCTGGAGCAGGCCATGATCGCCAGCCGCAAGACCGCCCCTAAGCCGCTGGAGGAACCGGTCGGCGAACTTGCCGCCCGCCTGCAGTCCGGGTGGCGGCCCGAAGACGCCCTGCGGGCCTTCGCCGACACTTTGCGGGACTCCACCGCTGACAAGGTCGCAGCCGCCCTGGTCCTGCGCGCCGCCGACCGCGGGCCCGGCCTGGCTGCGGCCCTGACAGACCTCGCAGACACCGTGCGCGACGAGGTCCGCCAGCGCCGCCAGATCGAAGCCGACCGGGCCAAGCCGCGCACCACCGTCAGGTGGATGACGTTCATGACCATCGGCGTGGTGGTAGCCGGCTCCCTCGACCCCGAGTACGTCCAGCCCTACGGCACCGTCGTCGGGCAGACCGTCTTGACCATGCTCATCGCGGCCTTCGCCGCCGTGCTCGCCTGGATGCGCTCGCTGGCCAGCTTCCGGCCCACCCCCCGCTTCCTGGCCACCGACGCGCGCAGCGCCGTCCAGACCTCGACCCGAACCGCCGCCACGCCCACCACCGTTTCAACCGACGGCGTCGCAGGCCCCATTCCCAGTGGAGGTGCCCGGTGATCCCCGTCGCCGCGCTCGGCGCCGGCGCCCTCGCGGGCAGCGGCGTTGCTGTCCTGGTGCGCGCCATGGTGCGGCAGCAGCCGCATCTGTCGGCGACCTTGGACCGCGTCAACCAACCCGGCTCCCTGGAGGAGTCCGCCGCCGTGCCGCTCAGCACGGACGAGCGCTGGGGGGCGTGGCTGCTGCGCCGCCTGGAGCATCTGCCCGGCGTGAAGATCCCCTACAAGGACCTCGCGCTGATCGGGAAGAGCCCGGCCCAGCACATGCTCACCAAGGTCGCCGCCACTCTCGGCGGCCTGCTCATCCCCGCGGTGCTGTGGGCGGCCTTGACCATGCTGGGCATCAACCCGCCCCTGCCGATCCCGGCCGCCGCCGGACTCGTACTGGGTGGCGTGCTGTGGATCGTCGCGGATCTGGAGGTCCGCGACAAGGCCAAGCGCGCCCGGCAGGAGTTCAGCCACGCCGTCGCGGCCTACCTCGACCTGGTCGCCCTCGAGCGGGCCGGCGACGCGGGACCTGCCGAGTCCCTTGAGCGGGCCGCCGAGATCGGCCACGGCTGGGCGTTCCTGCGCATCCGTGACGCGCTCGAGCGGGCACGGATCGACAAGGTCGCCCCCTGGGACCAGCTCAAGCAGCTCTCGCTCGACCTCGACCTGCCCGTGCTCGGCGACATCGCCGACATCATGCGCCTTTCCAGCAACGACGGCGCCGCCGTCTACACCACGCTTAGGGCGCGGGCCAAATCACTGCGGACTGAACTGATGGCCGGTCAAGCCGAAGAGGCCAACACCGATTCGGAGAAGATGACCGCCCCCGGCGCCCTCCTCGCGGTGCTGATCATGTTCTTGATCGGCTTCCCAGCCATCTCCCGGATCCTGCTCTCCTGACCCCGTCCAGCCACGCCACAACAGAAGGAACGATTCTCCAATGGACCTCACCTCCGCCAAGAACGCGCTGCGCGACCGCATGCCCGTCGAGATGCTGCCGTTCCTGGCCATCTGGACATTCCTGCGCGCCCGCATCGACGAGGCGCGCGACGACGGCGACCGCGGAGACATCTCAATATCCACCGTGATCATCTGGGTCGCCGTCATCGCCGGTGCGGTGCTCATCGCCGCGGCTCTGACCGCCCTGTTCACCAAGTACAAGGGCAAGGTCTCCGGCCTGTAAGCCGCCCCCGAGCCGGTGGCGGCCACGGACTCCCCCAACCGAGGCCGCCACCACCCCTTTGCGCCAGCCCGCCCCTGACAGGGCGCCACATGAGGAGGACCAGCATGCGTGACGCCGCCGCGCGCGACCGGCAACGCCGTGCCGCGCCGCCGCGCGCCATCATGCGGGCACGCTGGCGAGAGGACCGCGGCGACACGAGCATCCAGATGGTTATCGTGCTGCCCTTCATCATTTTGTTCGCGCTGCTCATCGCCCAGGCATCCATGTGGTACTACGCGAGGGAAGCAGCCCAGACCGCCGCCCGCGAGGGCGTCAGCGCGGGCCGCACCTACCACTCCTCCATCGACGCCGGAACCAGCCGTGCCCAGGCGGTGGCCTCCCAGATCGGGGGCAACTCCCTGCTCGGCGTAGGGGTCTCGGCCGCCGGGTCGTCCGCGGACCGGATCGCGATCACCGTCAGCGGCCATGCCCCCTCGCTCATCCCCGGGATGAGCGGCCCGTCCATCAGCCAGAGCGCCTCCGGGCCCCGCGAGAACTGGAGGCGGCCGTGATCCGGGCCCGTCTGCGCGCCGCGGCCGGCCGGGACGAGGGCGCCGCGGCGATCGAAGCCGTCATCGTCGCGCCGGTGCTGGTCTTGTTCCTGTGCCTGGCTCTGGCGGCCGGCCGGATCGTGCTGTCCAGTCAGGTCGTGGACGACGCCGCCGAAGACGCCGCCCGACAGGCGTCCTCCGCCTCCGCCCCAGGGCAGGCCAGCGCGCGCGCCTACGCCGCCGCCGCCGACGACTTCGCCCACGAGGGCCTGCACTGCACCCCGCAGGTGGCCATCAATACCAGCCGCTTCCCGAGCCAGGCCGGCCAGTCCGGGTACGTGACCGCCACCGTGACCTGCCGGGTCAACCTCTCCGACCTGATCGGTGTCGGCATGGGCACCAAGACGATGCGCTCGACCTTCACCTCCTACGTCGACACCTACGAGCAGCGGGGGTGACCGTGATGAAGAACCGACTCCCCCAGCGGGCCGACGAGGGCAGCATCGCGATCTACGCGGTGATCGTCATCGGCGGGCTCCTGTTGCTGCTCGCGCTCGTCGTCGACGGCGGCGGGAAACTCAAGATGAAGGAACGCGCCGACGCCGCCGCCCAAGAGGCCGCGCGCGCCGGCGGCGAGCAGATCAACGCCAGCCGGGCCATCCCCGGCAACGGGATCGTCGTCGACCCCTCCGCCGCCACCCAGTCCGCCTATGCCTACCTGCGGCAGGCCGGCTTCGCCAGCGGGGCCAGCGTCCAGGTCATCGACGGGGGCCGCGAACTGGTCGTCGACGTCCGCACCAGCTACAGCAGTGTGTTCGGCATCGGATCGATGCCGGTGCACGGCCACGCCACCGCCGGCCTGGTCTACGGCGTGACCACTCCGAAGGGACCGTGACCCGATGCCGAAGACGCCGTACACCATCCGCCGGAGGCGCGGCCGGACCCTGCTGGACCTGGTGCGCGCCGCCGGCAGCCTGCTGCTGCTCCTCGCGCTGCTGACCGTGCTGCCCGCCGTCCTGTATGCGGCGACGATGCGGTTCGCGCCTGCCGGGGTGGCCCAACTGTCCTCGGTCAGCGATCTGTTCACCCGGCCCGACAGCGGAGCGGCGTTCCTGCTCGCCCTGGTCGTCGTCGGCTGGGTCGGCTGGCTGTCCTTCGCGTTCTCCGTGGTCTTGGAGATCCCCGCCCAGTTGCGCGGCCGCGCGGCGCCACGCCTGCCCGGCCTGGGCTGGAGCCAGCAGATCGCGGGCGCCCTGGTCGGAAGCATCCTGATACTCGGCCCCACCGCGGGCGGCGCGCTCGCCGCGAACACCAGCATCGACCTGTCGGCGGCCGGCCCCGTGGCCGCCACCGCGCCGGTAACCGTCCACGCCGCCGACGTCGCCGACCAGGTCTCGGCCGATCAAGCCGAGCAGCACACCTACACCGTCCAACAGGCCCGGCCCGCGCAGAGCTTGTGGAGTATCGCCGCCGATCAGCTCGGCGAGGGCTCCCGCTGGCAGGAGATCGCCCACCTCAACGAGGGCCGGACCATGGTGGACGGCTCCGTCTTCCATGTCTCCGCCCCGATCCAGCCCGGCTGGGTCCTGCTCATGCCGTCCGACGGCCCGTCCGCCGGCCAACTGCACACCGACAGCGTCTCCACTCAGGCCGAGCACCCGGTGACCGTGCACCCGGGCGACACTCTCTCCAAGATCGCCGAGGAGGAGATGGGCGACGCGGACCTCTACCCGCAGCTCTTCGCGGCGAACGACGGCCGCGCCGAGCCCGGCGGTGAGCACCTGACCGATCCGGATGTGATCTATCCCGGGTGGCAGCTGGAGGTCCCTGCGGCTTCCCCGGCCGCCGATCCGGGGAGCACGGGGCACCAGGGCGGTTCGGGCAGCACCGGGCAGCACGACGGCTCCGGGAGCACGGGAGCCGGGCACACCGGGGCGGGCTCCACCGGCTCGGACAGCCACGGGGGCGGCCAGCACGGCGGCCAGGCCGGCGCGACCGGCGGAGCCGCCACTGGCGAGGCGAGCCCCGCGCCGAGCGCCACGGCAACGTCGCACCAGACGGCGAACGCGACCGCGACGCCGGATCCGGCGCCCAGCTTCACCGCGACCCCGAGCGCCCACGCCCCGAGCCCCGCGGCCTCCCGACAGCCGGACGCCCCGCACGCCCAGGCTCCCGCCCAGGACACCAGCGAGAGCTCCGTGGCCTACACCGCGGCGGTCGCGACCAGCCTGTCCGCCGCCGCGGTCCTCGCCGTCATCGGCACCCGCCGCGCCCTGCAGCAGCGGCGGCGGCGTCCGCGCCGGCGTATCCCCCTGCCCCAGCCGGCCACGCCGATCGCCGACCTGGAAAAGCAACTGCGCGTCGCCTCCGACCCTGTCGGCCTCGACCTGGTCGACCAGGCGCTGCGCACCGTGGCCTCGACCTGCGCGAAGACTCACCGGCCGCTGCCGCCGCTGGACGCGATCCGGGTGACCGCCCGCGGCCTGGAACTGTACCTGGCAGCGCCGACCCCGCCCATCGCGCCCTTCACCGAGCTCGACGACCAGCCCGACCGCTGGTGGTGCCCGGCCCGCGGCGCGGCCCTGGTCGATGTGGAGGAGGCCCGCGACATCACCGCTCCCTACCCGGCCCTGGTCAGCCTCGGCGAGACCGAGGACCGCGAAGCGGTGCTGGTGAACCTCGAGTCCGTGGGGCTGCTGCGCCTGACCGGCAGCAGCCAGGACGTGCGCGCCGTCATGCTGGGCCTGGCCGTCGAACTGGCCTCCTCCGCCCTCGCCGACGACGCCACCATCATGCTGGCCGGGCTGGGCGAGGAGCTCGCCGACGCCTTCCCGATCCGCATCGAGCACCACGACCAGATCGCCGACGCCCTTCCCGAACTGCAGGCCCACGACGCCGTGCAGCGAGGCGCGCTGACCGCGGCCGACCTCGACAGCCTGGACGAGGCCCGGCTGGTGTCCGAGGGCGGCGACGCGTGGGTGCCCAAGATCCTCATCACGCCGATGGCACCCGCCCCCGGCGAGGCCGCCACCCTGGCGGACCTGCTCGCCTCCCGGCCGCGCACCGCGGCCTGCGTCATCACCGGATCCCACAGCGACCTGGATCTGACCGGGGCCTGGACGCTGCCGGCCGCCGCCGGGACGCAGGTCTCCCTGCCCGGCCTGGACCTATCGATCACGCTCCAGCGGGTGGAGGAGGCGGCGTACCAGCCGCTGGTCGAGCTGCTGGCGACCGCGAACCGCACCGACGACGTGCCCGCCCCGCAGTGGACCCACCCTCCGCTCGGCAGCCCGGCGCCCAACGGCCCGAACCTGGTGCCGTCCGGCGGCGATTCCGCGCTCGCCCAGGATGCTTACCTCCCGCACGAGCCGTGGGACGACCACGGCGTCGAGCATGAGCCCTACGACGCCGTGCCCGCCCCGGCCGAGGCATCCGGGGACCACGCTGCGGCCGGCGAAGCGCCCATCGGCAGCGAGGGACCGTCGATCATCCAGGTCGAACTCGACGCCCCGACCGGCTCCATGGCCACCGCGCTGCCCAGCTTCAGCGCGCTGGCTCCCACGGTCACCGGCGCCACCGAGGAGAGCGCGGCGGCCGAGCCGACGCCGGAGCTCTTCGACGCCACCCTCCAAGAGGTGCTGGCCGAACGCGGCCCCCAGCCGGGCGAAAGCCACGGCCAGGCCGAGGACGCCGCCGACGACAACGACTTGGCCGCGCTCGCCGGGAGCACTGCCGACACCGAGGAGGAAGGCTCCGGGCTGTCCGCTGCCGCCCTCGCCGGCCCGGCAGTCCTGCAGTCGGCCGGCCCTGCGCCGGCCCGCCCGGCCGCCCGGGTCACCGCGGTGACCTCCAGCGTGCTGGCCGCGCTGCACACCCCGCCGGACCCGCCCGCCGCACCCCAGGTCCGCGTCCTCGGTCCCGTGGACGTCATCGGCACCCTCGGGAAGGTCGAGA
The DNA here is from genome assembly GCA_019243445.1 of Streptomycetaceae bacterium. Taxonomy (GTDB): domain Bacteria; phylum Actinomycetota; class Actinomycetes; order Streptomycetales; family Streptomycetaceae; genus Streptantibioticus_B. The sequence goes on from JAFAUH010000031.1 coordinate 15,934, forward strand.
GCAACCGCCGCAACGGCCTGACAGAGATCGCCGCCTGGCTGATCCTGCACCCGGGCAAGTCCCGCCACGAACTGGACGAGGCCATCTGGCCCGGCCAGCGAGTGCTCGCCGGAACCCGCAACACCAACATCAGCAAGCTGCGCACCTGGCTCGGCCGCGACCCGCTGCTGCCCGCCAACGACCCGGCCGCCGCCTACCTGCCGCAGATCACCGACGGCATCTACGCCTTCTCCGACCAAGTCGCCAGCGACTGGAGCCGGTTCCAGGCCCTGTACCGGGAAGGCATGCACCACACCGGCACCGGCGCCGACATCGCCCTGGCCACCGCCCTGGCGCTGGTACGCGGCCGCCCGTTCAGCGACATCGACCAGAGCAAGTACGCGTGGGCGGAATACGACATCCAAGAGATGATCTCCGCGATCGTCGACGTCGCCCACGAGCTGGCCACCCGCCGGCTCGCCGTCCGCGACTACCGGGCCGCCGCTGCGGCCGCCTCCAAGGGCCTGACCTGCGACCAGCAGGCGGAGCTGCTGTACCGGGACCTGATCAGCATCTACAACGAAACCGGCGACCGCGCCGGACTCGAGCGCACCGCCCACCAGTTGGCCCGCATCGCCATCGAGACCGGCGCGGACTCCTCTCCCGAGACCGTGTCCTTGATCAACGCCCTGATGGACGCGAACCGCATCGCTACCGCGTAACGGGGCCAGGTCGGCCCCGGGCCGGGTATCTGCACACACCCCGCCGGTAAGGCAGTTCGTACGGTCGTGACCCGTCAGTTGGGGCTGGGGGCTTCGTCTGTCACGGCGGTCCGTACGAAGGCGGCGATGTCCTTGATGCTCGGGGTGTAGCCATGGGACGTGTCCACCGCCAGGGTGGGGACGTCCAGGGAGATCGGCACGAAGGACTCCAGAGAATGCTCCCCCGCGGCGATCGCTTCAAGCAGGTCATGGTCGCCGTGCGCGGCCCGGTGGGCGTTCTCCTCGGCGCGCTCGACGATGCGGTCGTGGGCGATCGCGGCAGGTGTGGTGCAGCGGATGATGCGGATCTGGGCGAGGTCCGCGAGCGGTTCCAGGTTGGGCCGCCACAGCCGGTCCTGGAAGGCGGCTTCGGCCACGACGGTCACCCCGCCCTGGAGGAGGACCTTCAGTACGCCGAAGAAGGCATCCAGCGTCGGGTAGTTGAGGGGATCGTCCCCGCCGCTCTGGTAGCCGGGGGTGGACATGACCATGCCTTGTTTGATCTCGTCCCGGATGATCGCGGGGCATCCGAGTTCGTGGGCGAGGGCTTGGGCGAGGGTGGTCTTCCCCGTGCCGGGGCCTCCGCTCACGACGGCGAGCGATATGGGTCATAGTGTGTCCTCGCAGTGGTCATCGGTCAGAGGGCGGGCACGGTGGCTCGTCGACGAAGTCCTGCACTTGGTCGAGGTCGAGCGTGGTGCGCAGCGCGCCGAGGATGTGGGCAAGCTGGTCGGCGTGCCCGCCGAGCGCGTACGCGTCGTCGTCGACGTCCGGGTCGAAACCGTGCGGTGAAGTCGGTGCCCTCTCCATCTCCGCCTCGCTCGGCTCCATCCGCTCCGGCAGAAGCGTCGGCCGCTCAGGCCGGTAGTCGGCCTTGACGGGGCCAGGTATCTGACTCCAGGTCGCCAGTTCCGTCTCGAACGCTGCGGGCAGCGCCGACCACGCGAAGATCCGGGTGCCATCGCTGGAGAGGGCCTCGTAACAGCGGTCGGGCCGGACGGTCACAGACCACCGTGCTGGTTCACCGGTACGGTCGCCGTCCTCCAGAAGCGCCAGGCGACGGTCGAAGACATCGGCAGCCGCCCGGACGTCACCGCGAGCCCGCGCCTGTAGCAGGTCGGCCGGACCGGGAGCACTACTGTCCGGGAACACCGATTCATCCAGCGGGTATCCGCTTTCTACCTCGCACAGCACCTCGCTCGATTCCTTCAGACGCTGCGCCAGCTCCTTGGCCGGGCTGGCGAGGGATTGTGTGTCCATCCGGTCGCTGTCCAGCGCGGCGAGCCAGTGGGCGACGTACCGCTGGAGGGCATGCACGTTGCACAGGAGACAGATCCTCTCTGCCGCTGTTTCCGCGGCCATGTCGGCCGGGCCGTCGGCGTCCTGGGCGAAGTCGACGACATAGGGCAGCCGTTCAGCCGGGCTCGCCCATCCCCCGGCGGTGACCGCCGCGTCCAGGCACCAGGCCATCCACCAACGCCGCCAGTGCGGCAGCCGCGGACGACCGTCAGCCCTGCGACAGTCCACGTTCGGCAGCGCGCCGCAGCGCGGACAGGTCCACTCCCCGCTCCCCATGAACGACGATGTTACGGCGAGCGGCTACGCCGAGGAGAGCTTGTGGAAAGCGACTGGGACCCCGCCCGCTCGGGGTGAAGGACGGGGTCGTCACTCATCGTGCCGGACCGCTTCGGGCACGCGGCACTCGCCACTCCGGGCCCAGGTCCGTGTGGTCGCCCGTGGACGGACGCGTGGTGGCTAAGCCCTCGGCTGTCTCGGTGGGGCGGGTGCCGCTGCTGACGGTCTCCTCGTCATGGTCGGCGTCCCAGGAGCCGAAGGGGCCGGCGGTACCCGGTCCGGTGGCTCCGAGCACAGGAGCGCCCTTCTGGCGGTGCAGGGGGTCGTAGATCACCAACTGTCGCCTCTCGCTCAGGTGTCGTAGGTCCAGGGGCGGCCGGTTTGGCGGTACTGCTCCACGGGGATCGGCTCGGCGCCGGTCCGCATGCGGGAGGTGTACAGCTTCCCCGCGAGGTGGTCGACCTCGTGCTGGACCAGCCGGGCCAGGCCGCGCTCGTACACGGTGACCGCCGTACGTCCGTCCAGATCGGTGCTCTCGACGGTGATCGACAGCGGGCGGGGGACCGTGCCGCGGACGTCGAAGAAGCTCAAGCACCCCTCGTACTGCTCATCGGTCTGCTCGGAGCCGGCGGTGATGCGCGGGTTGAGCAGCACGATCGGCTCCGCGCCTGGGCCGGGCGGCTGGACGACGGCTGCCGCCCGCCCCTTCCCGGTCTGCGGTGCGGCCAGTCCCATGCCCTTGGCGAAGGCGTGGACCTGGGCGACGCGCTGCATGACGGCGAAGAGATGCTCGACGCACTCCTGGGTGGCTAACCGCTCGGTGGGCAGGTCGAACGGCCGCGCCGGGGTGGCCAGGATCGGGGCGCCAGCCTGGACGATGCCGATGTCGCGCATCCGCCGGCTGGGGCGTGCGGTCACCATGCTCGCCCGTACCCTTCGTCGTCGTCCCATCCGGCCAACCGCTCGTCGTCGGTGGGTGCCGGCTGGTCGGTGGTCTCGTCGTTGATCTCGTCCGGATCCATAGCCCTCATGATGCCCACGGCGGCGAGCGGCACCGGCGGGCGACCCGGTGAGACCAGCAGGCAGCACTTCAACAACAGCGAGAAGCCGCGCGCCGTGAGAGCGCAGAGTATCCGGAATGGATCATTCCGGATACGTGGCAGAATCCCAGCTATGAACGCGCAAGACTGGATGCTGTCCGTGACGGGAGCGGGCAACTGCCCGCCGTGGTGTTCCGCGGATCACACCGAGGAGGACCCGGAGCACGACTCGGTCATCCATGAGTCCGCTCCCATCACCGTCCAATTGCCCCCGCTGATCAACGGGGAGCGGCTCCGCCTCGCTCTCGTCACCGTCTGTAGTGAGGATTACCGGACCCAGGACGAGGGCCGCAGCCCTGCCCGCGTCGAGCTCGGTACGGAGTCCGATAAGGGCGCCGTGCACGACTACGTACCGGTCCCGTCCGCAGATGGACTCGACAAGTTGATCATCGACCTCCGGCACGCTGCCAGCGCCTTGGAGCAGTGGCGCGATCGCCTGCCGGCTACCGCCTGATCATGAGGTTCGCCAAGCTCCGTCGTCGCGGCTCCGCATCGCCCGCCCGGTCTGTTCCCCAGCCTCGCGTCGAGCCTCCACTCCCCCCGGCCCTGTTGGTCGACGCAGAGATGCTCGTGCGCATCGAGCGCGTGCGAGCCGCGCTTCCCCGGGTCATCGAGCTGGACCAGTCGGCCGAGCCCGCGTGGTTCGCCCGGGTGCGCGCTGGCGAACCCGTATCCGTCACGGCGAGCGAATGGCAGCGCGTGACCGACTACCTGCAGGGCACCCCTGCCGAATTCGTGCTGTCCGATGCCGCCGTCACCGACCTGCTGGAACGGATAGAGGTGACCGAGGAACTGATGGAACTGTGGGATCAGGGCGTGAGGGTCCATCCGTGCCGAGGATCGATCACCAGCGCGGCAGCCGCCCGTAACCTGCTCGCGATCGCGCGCCAGGTGCAGGCGGACGAAGCGCGCAGGCGCACCGGCGAAGCACCGTCGACTGGCACGGTCCCGACGGCCGACCGGCCGTGAAACGCACGAGCAGCGAACCGGTACAGGGCTGTGCCCGTGGGACGCTCGCAGCATGGTCTACCGCTATCAGCACGCCCCGTCCCCTTGACGGTTGGCCAGTTCCGCCTGTTCCTGGCCCGGACTGGCTCGCCGTCGGTGACGAAAACCGCGGGGGATCCTCGGCGGGGGTGGGTCAGTAGCGGAGCCGCAGGCGCTGGCAGTCGAAGCGGGCGCGGGCGGGAAGCGAGGCTCCGGGGAGCAGTCCGGTGATGATCCGGGCCGGGGCGCCGCGGACGGCGGCGAGGCGCACTGGCGGGCGTAGCGCCTTGGCGGACATGCGGGTGTCGTCGGTGATGTCCTCGTTGATCAGGCTGAGCAGACACTGTTGGCTAATTGTTCAGGCTTCGTTGAGCAGGGAGAGGAGGGGGGAGGTTCGGGTGGTGGCCAGGGGGATTCCGCTGAGCCAGGCGTC
>JAFAUH010000054.1 GCA_019243445.1 Streptomycetaceae bacterium
GGTCGCCTCGGTGCGGCACCTGCTGGACGGCCGCAACGCACTCGATCCCGAGCTGTGGCGGAAGGCGGGATGGAGCTTCCGCGCAATGGGCCGTCCGCAGGCGTGACGCGCCGCACCTCCGCTTGTTCGCGTGCGACGCTCACCGGATTTTGGCGCGCAGCCGCTTGCCCTTCTCCGTGGCCTGCTCGTTCAGCTCCTCCTGGAACTGGCGCATCCGCTCCCGCAGTTCACCGTCATGCGCAGCGAGCATGCGCACCGCGAGCAGCCCCGCGTTGCGTGCGCCCGCCACTGACACAGTCGCCACCGGCACCCCGGCCGGCATCTGCACGATGGACAACAGCGAATCCATGCCGTCCAGGTACTTCAGCGGTACGGGAACGCCGATCACGGGCAACGGGGTCACCGAGGCCAGCATCCCCGGCAGGTGGGCCGCGCCTCCGGCCCCCGCGATGATTGCTTTCAGCCCGCGTTCGTCGGCATGTTCGCCATACGCCACCATCTCACGCGGCATGCGGTGCGCCGAGACGACGTCCACCTCATACGGCACCTCGAACTCATCGAGGGCCTTCGCCGCGGCCTCCATCACCGGCCAGTCGGAATCGGAGCCCATCACGATACCGACAACGGGCTGAAGGGGCTGGTTCGAGCTCATTCCTGGATCGTTCCTCGCAGGTAGTGGGCAGCGTGCCGGGCGCGCTCGCGCACCTCGGCCAAGTCGTCGCCGTAGGTGTTGACGTGGCCGACCTTGCGACCCGGCTTCACGTCCTTGCCATACATGTGGATCTTTAGTCCGGGGTCGCGTGCCATGCAGTGCAGGTACGCGGAGTACATGTCGGGGTGGTCGCCGCCGAGCACATTGACCATCACCGTCCACGGCTGGCGCGGGCGCGGATCGCCGAGCGGCAGATCGAGGATGGCCCGCAGGTGGTTGGCGAACTGGGAGGTGACGGCGCCGTCCTGACTCCAGTGACCGCTGTTGTGGGGGCGCATCGCGAGCTCGTTGACGAGCACGCGGCCGTCGCGGGTCTCGAAGAGCTCGACCGCGAGATGGCCGACGACGCCGAGTTCCTTGGCGATCGTCAGTGCAAGTTGCTGCGCATGCGCCGAGATCTCGTCGACCAAGCCGGGTGCCGGAGCGATGACGGTATCGCAGACGCCGTCGACCTGGATCGACTCGACGACCGGATAGGCGACGGCCTGACCGTGCGGGGAACGCACGACGTTGGCAGCGAGTTCCCGTACGAAGTCGACTTTCTCCTCGGCGAGCACCGGGACACCGACGCGGAACGGCTCGGCCGCCTCCGTCACGGATGCCACGATCCACACGCCCTTGCCGTCGTAACCGCCGCGCACGGTCTTCAGCACCACCGGGAATCCGGAGCCTTCGGCGGCGAAGGCGGCGACGTCGTCCGGGTCGCGCACGATGCGATGGCGCGGGCAGGGGACGCCGATCTCGTCCAGTTTCGCCCGCATCACGCCCTTGTCCTGGGCGTGGACGAGCGCCTCCGGGCCGGGGCGGATGGCGATGCCGTCCGCCTCCAGGGCGCGCAGGTGCTCGGTCGGCACGTGCTCGTGGTCAAAGGTGACTACGTCGCAGTCGCGCGCGAAGGCGCGCAGGGTGTCCAGATCGCGGTAATCCCCGACGGTGACGTCGGCGATCGCTTGGGCCGCCGAGTCCTGCGCGGTGTCACTGAGAAGTTTGAACCTGATGCCGAGAGGGATGCCCGCCTCGTGTGTCATACGGGCAAGCTGGCCGCCCCCGACCATGCCTACTACGGGAAATGTCACCCACACAGGGTATCGGTCGCCGGCTCTCAGACCTTTTTAAGGCAACCTCGACCAACCTCCGCCGAGGTAGGGACGTCTTCATTGCCGGGTGTACCGGGTGTGGGGCGTGCGAAAGGTCATACCCTTTCGCACGCCAGGTCACACCCCTTCGGCAGGCAACTGTTCACCCCCAGCAGTTAGCATGAGGCTTCGGGGGCGTCCGTCACGCAGCCACGCACAGCCGAATCGTCGGCAACCGACAGACAGGGTCCATCGATCACCATGAGTCGACTGAGCGCGTTGAACACTCGACTGAGGCTCCTCTACCAAGAGATCGCCAAGTTCGGCGTTGTGGGCATCGCAGGCATCGGCGTGAACATGCTCGTGTTCAACCTGCTACACAGCGTGACGCACCTTCAGACGGTCCGCGCGAGCCTCACCGCCACCATCGTCTCCATCGTCTTCAACTACATGGGCTTCCGGTACTTCGCCTACCGACACGCCGACAAGAGCCAACGGGGCAAGGAGATCAGCCTCTTCGTGTTCTTCAGCGCGATCGGCGCCGTCATCGAGAACGGCGTCCTGTACGCCGCCACGTACGGCATGCACTGGGACGGCCCGCTGGCGAACAACTTCTGGAAGTTCACCGGTATCGGCGTGGCCACGCTCTTCCGCTTCTGGTCGTACCGCACCTGGGTGTTCCGTACGCTGCCGGCCAAGGCCGTCGAGCAGGCCGAGGCGATCCTCACCGAATCGGAGCAGCAGACACGGGCCGGCGCGACACGCAAGTAAGCACACGTCGTCGTCTGCTGGGACATCACCGCAGACATCACCGCACAGAAGGGCTCCCTTCGGGTCTTTCCGGCCTTTTCCA
>JAFAUH010000175.1 GCA_019243445.1 Streptomycetaceae bacterium
GCCCCGGCCTCGCCGGCATCCAAAACAACCCACAGAACAACGTCCAAGGCCCCGGCCTCGGCGGCATCCAAAACAACCCACAGAACAACGTCCAAGGCCCCGGCCTCGGCGGCGTCTGAAACAGCCTGCAGAACAACGTCCAAGACAAGATGGTCAGGTGAACGCTCGGGCGCGCCGCACTCCAGTAGGTCCGGACAGCCCTGACCCGAGCGCGTCGAACATGATGATGCCGCGTGGCGCATCGCTGCGTGGCGTCATCGCGTGATCGTGTCCCTGCTGTCCGTCCCGTCGGTGCTGCTGCACCGAGACACCAGGAACGCGGAGCTGCTCGTGCTGCGGCACGAGAACGCGGTGTTGCGGCGGCAGCTTGCCGGCCCGGGAGAATCCGGAAAATCCGAGAGCAAGGAGCTGGAAGTGATCTTGAGTGGCACAGGATGCTCTTCGCGGATGCGGTCTTCCTGCCGATGAGTTTCCTGCGCGGGAGCAGCTCGAAGGCCGAAGCTACACTGGGCCGCATCAGCGGGCGAAGCGGGCGAGGTCGATCGAAATCGATCAGCGAAAACAGCGATCCCGATCAGATGAGGGGAGCAGTCCAGCCACCAGCTGGCACAGCCGAGGGGTAGGGCGTAGTCCTGCCTCTTCACGGAGCCGCTGTTCGTAGCGAGTGAAGTCATGGCGCGCCTCGCAGAGGTTACCCTCTGCAAGATGGGCACGGATCAGGCACGCCTGACTGCTCTCGCGCAAGGGGTCGCTCCGTACAGCCGCTTGAGCAGCAGCCACTGCTTCGGCGAAGCGCTCAGCTGACAGGAAATCATCGGCTAGAGCATCGAGGGCGTGCATCCGAAGCTGCCGCCAGTCCTCCGCCGCCAACAGCGCCCAGTCGTCGTACCAGCCAGGCAGTACGTCGGCGGAGAGCTTCTCGACGGCCGCTGTGCCGGGACCAAGCTCCTTAGCCAGAGAAGGAGCGGAGAGATCAAGGACGCGGTGGGCAAAATCCCGGGCGTAGCGCAGGTCCACATGGACTTCCTGCGCCAGACGTACCTCGTCGGGGCCGACATCCAATGCAACTCGACCGAGGCTGCGCAGGCGCGACAACGCAGACCGCAAATTAGTGCATGCACAGCGTTCCGGCGCTTCGGGCCACAATGCCCCCGCCACAAGGGCCCGAGGCACTGCAGCCCGGCAACACAATGCAACGAAAGCCAGCACGCGTTCCGAACCCCCCGGAATGTTCACCACTTCACCATCGACTACAAGTTCAAATCCTCCCAATACGGAAAGACGTACCTCTGATTTACGCTCCGTGGTGGCCGGCGGGGAATCGCTCCGTGGACTCAACGACTGACATGTTCGCCGTCCTACGGCCACGCCCCCCTTTTTAGAGCCCCCCTTTTTAGGCTGACACTTGCGATCCATAAGCACCTAACCTCGCATCCCCTCGGCCATCCCTCGTCCCAGAGCGGTCGAACGGAGGTAGTGGTACCTCGATTGGGGGCGTGCCCTCCTTCTTACCGGTCTACAAAACCCATGGTGAACCTTCAACCGGGATTAGGCCAAACGGGCGATGGAGAGCGCCCGGCAACGTCGTTGCATTGAGGCTTTGACCAGTCGCTTTGTCCTATCAGAAGCGGCGAAACCCGTCCGCCGTTCACCGATGGCGTGGTGGTCCTGGATCAGCTCGGTGGTTGCCTTGAAGGTGGTCTTCTTCGCAGGGTGCGCCCTCGTCGTCCAGCTCCGCCAGGCGAGCGCGCACCCGAGTCTCGGATGCATGGTCCTCGGCCGCCTCGTACAATGCGGCAGCAGCCCGCAAGTCCTCCGCCTCGGCTGCCGAATCGCCCAGCCTCCTGGCGCACCGGGCGCGCAGTTCGGCAGCGTCGGCGTGCTGGATTTCGGCGCCCTCCTTCGCCATAGTGGAGATGGCCTTGTCGAGGCAGCCCCGAGCGAGCTGCAGCTCCCCCGCGTCCAGATGTGTCTCGCCCAGACTCATATACACTCGGCCCTCGTTGTAGCGGTCAGGCAATTCAAGGGCACGGAACCGGTCGAGTGCGCCATGGAGTTGCCGGACGGCGTCGGCGTAAAGCTCCTGCCCCCGCAGGGCGCGGCCGACGTGGTGCTCCAAAATCGCCAGAGCGCGCGGGACATCATTCTCCCCGTCGTCTCCAGGAGTGATGCGCCCCAAAATCCGCTGGGCCTGCGTGAAGCACTCTTCCGCTTCCACGAATCGCCACTGTTTCAGGCGCAGCAATCCGAGCACTTCGACGGCGGTCGCCTGGCCACGGTGGTGCCCTGCCTTCTCATCCGCGGCAGCAGCCCGTACGAGTGCGTCCTCGGCCTCGTCCGTACGACCAAGACCCATGAAGGCGAAGGCAAGCTGGGTCAGCATCCTGCCCACCGCCCGTGGATCGCCGAATTCCTGGGCGCAACGACGTGCGGCCTCAACTCCCCGCTGATGTGTGTCAATCCACTGCTGGTGGTAGCCGAGCCGCAGATGCAATCCCCACATCGCCTCGCAGAGCTGCCACACCAGATCGTCGAAACCGTAGTGCTCGGCTGCCCGCACGGCTGCGGCGAGATTCTCACGTTCGCGCCGGAGCTCTGCCAGGGCGTTCCGGCCGTCCTCCGGCGCTCGGTGCTCCGGCAGAGACAGTCGGCGGTAGGCGGGGCCGAGCCTCCAACGTGACGGTATGACGCGGAAGTCGGCGGCTGCCGCGAACGCCAGGTACCCAGTGACCGTACGGCGCACCGCGGCGGCCATCTCCGCATGGCCCTCCTCCATCTCGGCGCGCTGCCTGGCGTGTTCCCGTAGGAGATCGTGGAACCGGTAGCGCTCCTCCCCCACCTCCTCGAGCAGGTGCAGGTCGGCCAGCTCTGCCAGGTACGTACGGGCCTCGTCCTCGCCAACGCCGATGGCCTTCGCCGCGGACTGGACTGTGATGGCAGGCCACGGCCACACACCCAACAACCGGTAAAGATGGGCTGATTGACGGCTCACCTCTCCGTACGAGACATCGGTGGCGGCACGCACCACCTCCTCCGGCCTCCGGTCGTTCATGGCGTCCATGGCATTCATAGCGTTCATGGCGTCCACGGATGAAGCCTCCCGCTCCCGGCTCGTCGTCTGTTCGGACAGCTGCCTGTCGACGCTCGCCAAGGTGAGGTGTCGTTGTACGGCGAGGCGTGCGGCTGTCTCGCAGAGCGCGAGAGGGATCCCACCGCATTTCTCCGCGACCGTGGCAGCCAAGGCGCTCGCTCCTCCGTCCGTCATCCGCTCGGGGCCCGCGATGCGGGCCAGCAGCTTGACGGAGTCGGTGACCGAGAGCGGGCCGATGTCGATGTGGCGGACACCTGCATGTGCCACGAGCCGGTCGAGCCGACGGCGGCTGGTGACGATGACAAGAGATCCGGAGGCAGCCGGCAGCAGTGGCTCGACCTGGGACGCAGTGCTCGCGTCGTCGAGGACGACGATCCTCCGCCGATCCGCCATGCAGTCACGGTACAGCGCGGCGAGCTGTTGCTCATCCGCCGGCATTTTGTCGGGTGGCACACCCAGCCTGTCAAGAAACCGGACGAACGCCTCGGACGGTGGCACAGCCGTCGATGCGGAAGCGCCCGCCAAATGCACATAGAGCTGCCCGTCAGGAAAGCGCTCCTTGAGCAGGTGCGCGCAGTGCACGGCGGTGGCGCTCTTCCCGATGCCACCTGGTCCTGTCAAGGCGACGACTCTCGGAGCTCCCTCGGTTCTGTCCTCGTCTTCGCCGTCCAGCAGCCGCGTGATCTGCGCCCGTACACTTTCCCGATCGGTGAACGCGGCCGTCACGGCGGGCAGCATCTGCGGGCTTGATGCGCCGAACGCAACGACGCCCGCCGCGGTAGCGGCTGATGTCACGAGGGCGCGCGGTGTCAGCCACTGCGCCTCGCGAGCCCACTCCATCACCTCACGGGCGAAACCGGGTGTCCGGCGGGAATACTCCCACAACTCGCCGACGAGCGCCCGCTGCTCCTCATCGGTGATAGGCAGCGCAGGCCCCGCGGCATCTCCCTCCGCAGGCAAAGGAAAGCTCCCGCCTCCTTGCCCCTTTTGCTCCCCCTGTTCCTTTTGCTCCTTCTTCCCGCGTCGCATCCGCCTCACAAGATCGAGCAGCGCCTCCGAACTGCGCCGCCCCATCTCGCCGCCTGCTCCGGACAAGGCCCCCGAAGTGACCGTACCCATCGCGGTCGTCACGGCCGTCATCGAGAACAGATCCACGCTCTACTCCCCAACTCGGCTCTCAGGAAACCGTATCCGGAAAAGATGAAGCTGGGCAATGAGAGCGGGTTGGAGCGACCCTGCGTCAGGCCGCGTGTAGGGACGGGTTGATGTGGAGCAGCTGGGCGCGTTCGGTGTCGTTGAGCTGAAACGCTTCTGCGAGCAGCTCGGCGACCGCACGCGAGGGACGGCACACTCCGGCTTCTACATCGAGCAGGTAGGAGCTGGACACACCGAGCAGCCGGGCGGCCTCACCAAGCCGCCAACCACGGCGCAAACGGGCTGAGTTCAACATCGAGCCAAGCATGACGGACTGGGCACGGTACTGGCCCATCGCGGATACATCTCCCATTTCCGATCACCTCCCTC
>JAFAUH010000338.1 GCA_019243445.1 Streptomycetaceae bacterium
GCACCCGTGTGGGCCGAGTCGGGTCCTCCGGTGGCCTACCGGGTCCGCCAGCTCGTGCCCGCCCCACACGACCACGCCGAGCCGGGGAAGCTCATCCCGGACAGCCGCGGCGACGGCGAGACCGTGCCCGCCGCCGACTGCCACCCCTGGGCCCCCGAACGGTAGTCGCACCTCTCGCACAGGTGCGAGCGATCGCATGCGCGCGCCCGGCGGATGCGGAGATCTCCTCTTCCTGGTGCACAGGAAGAGGTGTCGACCCCGCGTCGCACCTTGCACACGCGGTCTGACCTGGGAGAACTGCGGCACCTTGCACAGGAGCGCTGCAACCGGCCGCGAAACCGCCGCCGGAACCACCGACGGCCCCTCCGGCGAGCCGCCCGCGAAACCCCCGGGGGAACCGGGGGCCTTCCCGCGCCTGCTAGGTCTAGCACCCCGGGCTGCTAGACCTAGCAGGGCCGCTAGCAGCCCGTCTGCGGCCTGACCTGCGGCCTAGCACCTAGCAGCCGGTCGACTCCTTGGCGGCCGGAGCGCGCTCCGGCCGCCGGCGGACACCCCCGGCCCGGGTGCTAGGAGACTCCGCGCGGCAACCGCTCTGCGGAATGCGGCTGTTGCCCGCCTGTGTGGCAATCACCCGGCCATGTGCCGGTTCTGATGTCGCGTGGGTGCCCGCATGGCGCGGGTGGCTCATCTGCCTTCCTGGCTCCGGATAATGTTTCTTCTATGGAGCTAGAAAAGGGAGTTGGCGAACACATGACCGAACTCGTTCCGGCCCGTACCGCGTCCGCCACCGCACCGCGTACCGGCGGACGGCGCGGGCTGTCACCCCAGGCTCAAGCCGCGGTCGCTGCCGGTGTGCCCGACTCGACCCGCCGGGCCTACTCCGCCGACTTCCGCGCGTTCATCGAGTGGTGCGCCGCCAGCGGTGACGACGCTCTGCCCGCAGAGCCGGACACCGTCACCGAGTACGTCACCACGCTGACCACCACACCCCGCGAACGGACCGGGCGCCCGTACTCGCCCGCCAGCATCGAACGGATCATCGCCAGCATCCGCACCGCCCACAAAGCCGCCGGCGAACAGCCACCGGAGACCAAAGGCGCCCGCAAGGTCCTCGCCGGGTACAAGGCCGCCCTCTCCGAGTCCGACGACGACACCGACCGGCAGCACGCCCAAGCCAACCGCGTGGATGCCGCCGTCCCGGCCGTCCTGCGCAAGTTCGTCGCCACCCTCGACCGCACCACCCTCAAGGGCAAGCGGGACGCCGCCCTGCTGCTGCTCGCCCACGCCATCGCCGGACGCGCCAGCGAGCTGGTGGCACTCAACATCGGCTCGGTCACCGTCGACCCCGACGGCCGCGGCATCGCCGTGAAGGTGTACCGCAAGAAGCTCAAGAAGTGGACCGAGCCGAAGGTGATGTACGGCAGCCACCCCGCCACCTGCCCCGTGCGCGCCGTCCTCGCCCTCATCGAGGCCCTCGCCGAGCAGGGCCGCACCACCGGCCCGCTGTTCGTCCGCGTGAACCGGCACGGCAAGATCCCCGGGCCCATAACCCGCCACGGCCGCACCATCGGCGACCCGGACGGCCGCATGACCACCGACGCCGCCGCCGACATCGTCCAGGCCGCCGCCGAAGCCGCCGAGGTCGACGGCCGCTGGCGCTCCCACAGCATGCGCCGCGGATTCGTCACCGCCGCGCGCGCCGCCGGTAAGGACCTGGTCGACATCGGCCGGCACGGCGGATGGGCCGACGGCTCCAAGGCCCTGCTCGCCTACATCGAGGAAGACGACGGCTGGAGCGACCGCAACCCGCTCATCGGCATCGGACTCTGACCACCACCGGCTCGACCGAGGGGCCCGGACCGCCACCACGCGGCCGGGCCTCACCGCCGCCCACCCCCGCCGGCGGACGCCAGGAACACGCCGAGACCCCCGAAACCGGGGGGTGCCGAATCGGCCTGTCCGGCCTGTCAGCGCACGTCACGAACTGTCCCGCGAACTGTCCGTGGCCTGTCGCCCGACACACCACTGCCAGGCCCACGACGCACCGCGCCACATCGCCGACAGTCCCGCGACAGTCCGCCGACAGTCCGCCGACAGGCCGAAAGCCAGGACCGCAACGAGTTCCCCGGTGTCCCGCCACACGGGAAACCGGCCTCTCAGCAGCGGCCCGCGTCAAAAGTGCTAGAGGTGTGCGCTCACCGACCCCACCACAACCGGCGCCACCCTCACCCCCACTCACCGACCACCCGACACCGACCATCACCCACCGGCCCCCGTGCACCCGTCACCGATCGCTCGCACCTATGCATCACGGTCCGACGGCCACCACCCGCAGTCCTCACCCGCTTCGGCATGGGCCAGGCGGTGCTCGTTGTACTCGCAACGGGGGCACCACTGGCACCCCGGACAGAGCTCCCGACCGCACTCCGCGCAGCGCAGCGTCTCCGGCACCCGGCAGAGCTCTCGGCGCAGACCCTCTGGCAGCTCCTCATCGGCCATGCCTCCAGCCTCCCGCGACCCCGGCATGGTCGAAGCTCTTGCATTCACAAAGTCACAAGGATCCATGCGACAAAGCCTCATACAAACCACACCTAGGCATTCCCAACGAGACGGAGCCAGACCAGCCGAGCCGAGCAGCTGCACGCCGACGAGCGCCAGAAGCACGACGAGACCCCCGAAAACCGGGGGGTCGGATTTTCCTTGGAGAGCTTGTCAGCGCAGGTCACATCTTGGATGCCTCCCTGGAGGCCCTAGTCAGGCTCCAAGCAACGAGCACCAGGACGACGAGCACGACCAGGAGCACCAAGAGCAGCCCAAGCCAGCCGAGCATGAGCACCAGGAGCACGAACCAGAACCACAGCTGAGCACAGCCCAAAAACACGGCACACGGCACACCTCTTGCATTCCGGCCGCTACGTTTCATCAGTGACGAATCAGCGACCCGAGAACCAGAGCCCCGACAGCGCCGAACTGCCCGTCATAGCCGAGCAGCAGAGCACCCGCGAACGGCTGACCGTGACCCGCCGCACCTGTGCCTGGTGTGGCGCATGGGTGCCCTACAAGGGCAGTGGCCGACCCGCGCGGTACTGCTCACCCGCGCACCGTCAGCGCGACTACGAGCTGCGTACCGCCACCGCCCGCGCGCAGACCGCCACCGCCCAAGGCGAGCGCAGCACCGCCCCCGTGCGGGAAGTCGTCGAGCGCGTGGAGACCCGCACCCGCACCGTCATACGCCAGGGCCCGCCCATCGTCGCCCGCTACCAGCGGCCCACCCTCGCCGACTGGTTGCGGCTGCTGTACGACCTGCGCCGCGAGACGTTCCCGCCCGCAGCCGCCGCCGAGCTTGCCGACCTGTGCGACCAAGCAGCCCGCGCTTTGCGCGCCAGCCTCCCCGCGGAGCAGCCCAAGGCGCCCGCCATTCCACCGCCCCGACAACGCTCCAAACGCCGCAAGAAGCGCCGCTGATTGCGTCACTGATGAAACTCTCCCCGACCCCGTACAGTGCCAAGGTATCGTCACCCGCTGGTGCCGATACGAGAGGCGCCATGTTGCCCGGATGAGCACCGCCGCTGCCCGCTGAACTGACGAGCCGGACGCACTCCTGGCGACTCCAGAGCGCACCGCTGACGCGCCGCGAGCCGGTCGTCGGCAACGCCGGAGCCACGCGATCAGACGCCGGAGCAAGATATTCGCTCAGCCCGGCTGATCCCGGTTCCGGCCGCCGCCGGTCGCTCTGCTGAGGAGTGATCGGAGACCGCCATGGCGGAGCAAGTTGTCCCGTTGGATAGTCCAACGGGAGCGGCCCGACCGGGCAGCAAGTTATCGGCGAAGACCGTCTTCCGGACCGAGGGCGGCCCGGACGCGAGACACTGCCCGCGTGACACACTCCCGCCGCCCGCTGGGCACCGGACCGCACCCCGTCGAGCAGCAGGACGACGCGCCGCGACGGCGCCCGCGGCTGCCCGCCGAGCCGGACGAACCGAGCACCGCCGAGACGGTTTTCCCGGCACCCGCACGCGAGGCCGGCACCGCACCGACGCAGGGACGGCGACCACTCGGGCAACGCGACTGAGCACCCGCGTCCGCGCGGAGCAAGTTAGTGGATAACGTCACCTTACGGAGCCGTCAGCCGCCCCAGTCGGGCACGACCGGGGTCACTCCTGGGGGATTTTCGCGCGGCGGGAGAACAGCCCGGTACCGGCGTCGGCGGCCCCGACCGGACCGGATTTCCGGTCGCCCGCGCACCGGCCTGGCCGGGCCGACGAGTGGATCGGGAAGCATCCCCGCACACCGATATACAGTCGCGCCCGCACGGCAGTGGCTCGAAGGCCCGGTGAGCTGCACCCCTTGCCCGCACAGGGGCGTCGCATCCAAGCAGGACGCCCGATACGACGCCGGATGCGACACCCGAAACGACGGGGCACACGCCACCGAGCCACCACCGAGCCACCGGAAAACAGCCCGCCAATAAGCCCGGTGGTACCAGGGCCGCTTGCCGCGCCCTGGACCCAGGCCACGCCCGGCATCCTCCAGCGCGAAACCGCATCACCGGGGCGCGCGTCCCTCCGCGCTGGAGAACACCGGGCACCACATCCCCGCGCCGCGTCGGCATCATCGAAGCCGGGGAGGATGGCCGACATGAACGACGGGATGCCGAGAGACCACCGCGGTTTGCGGCCGTGCGCGTGGTGCGGCCAAACCATCCGCCACCAGCCACCCACCGGACGGCTACGGGAGTACTGCAAAGCAGGCTGCCGAGAACTCGCCTACCGCGAGCGCCGCACCCAACGGCGGATCGCCGAAGCCGTCAAAGCCGCAACAACCCAAGTTTCCCCAGTTGACGAAACCGTGAGCGCGAACCCGTCGACGACTCCGACCAAGGCCACGCTGCCCGCGCAAGGCGGGACCGCTCACCACTCTCCGGTTTCTCCAGTTGACGAAACCGAAGGGAAGCGCGTAGCCGAGCCACTGCCGCTCTGGACCGAATAATCACCGCCGTTTGCGGCTGGTGACAGCGTTCTTACACGCGGGGCCGCCGACGCCACCAGGTCATGACGGTCGCCGCTTCTCACTCAGGTCATGACGGTGCCGGCACCCAGATACGGCGCGCGTTGTGGCACGGCCAACGGCACCCATCGAACGCACCCGACGCCGGGCCACCCACGAATCCCACCGCCGTCGACTGCGGGCCAGAACAGAGCGGAGCGGCTACGCCGCACGACCCTTCAGCCGCGCCCGCCGACGGTGGCCAAGCCCGTCGCCAGAGCGCGCGGGGGTGGACAGCATCTTGGACCGTCACGGGTGACGGCCGACATTCGACCGACGGCCGGAACAAAGCGGCTTTCCACCCCGCGGCGGGGCTTGTCGATGGCAAGGCCGTCAGCCGGGTGCCTCAAAGAAAGAAGAAAAAAGAAGCTCTCAAGAGAGAAGAACTACCCGCACTACCCGCACTACCCGCATTTCTGCACTTCGGAGGGCTTGCGGGTAGTTGCTGATGAGGAGCCGAGAACTACCCGCACTACCCGCATTGCGGGTAGTTGGATGACTGCGAACTACCCGCAGCGGGTACTCCCCGCAGAACTACCCGCAGTGGCTTTGACCTGCTGTTTTGCTGGTAGTGCGGGTAGTGCGGGTAGTCGAGGCCCTTCCTGAGCTCTTACGTGTTGCGAAAAAACGCGAGGGCAGCACGAAGCCCCCGGCTGGTGACAGCGCGGGGGCTCAGTGTGTGAAGGCTCAGGCGGTCAGCGTCGGCTGCCCAGTGATGGGCGAAGGCGCTGGCATGGCGGCAGGGTTGTACTCGACGTGCCACCACGTGACCTTCGTGTGGGAGTCGTGTCGGCGCTGCAACCGGTACTCGCCGAAGTGTCGGCCGTTGCGGGCCTTGAGCCAGAGTCCGAGCTTGATCGAGCTCGGCAGGAACTTTCCGGCTTCGCGCGGGAACACTTCAGACAGCTTCCCTGGCGTGCTGCCATAGCCGTTGGGATCCGGGACTGACTGAGCTGCCTCCAGCACAGTCTTCGCGGTGACCTCTGCGCTTCCGAACTCTTTGTGCCACCCGGCCAGGAATGCGCCCCACTCGATGGCGTCTTCGTCGCCGTCCTGCATGTGCTCTTCGCGGTTCTTCAGCCAGCCGTCGACCTTGAGGAAGTCGAGGATGCCTCCCAGCACGGACGGCCACCGGCCGAACGATGCGATGGAGTGGGAGGACCGGGGCATGCCCCGCGCCGCCCATCCGGCCAGCAGCACCAGGACGGCATGGAGTACTTCGGCCGCATGCTCAGGCAGCCACTGGTCGAGGTCTCCCAGCACGAAGCTGCTGGCGTCGCGGAGGTCTGGCCGCACGGCCGGGTCCAGAACGCACCAGATCACCCGGCGCGCCATGTCGTCCCCGGTGCCCAGGTTGTTGCCGTTCACGATCCACAGTCGGCCGTTGGGCACGCTGGCCATCCGGCTTTGACCGAGGATGCGGGCGTTCCACGTGCGGGCCGTTGCCAACTCTGAGATGACCGGGAAGCGCACCGTGTGCCCGTTGGGCAGGTTGTCGAAGATGACTACGGGGTTAGCGGTGCCGGTCAGTACGGACGTGATGACCTTGCTCATCTCGGAGTTGTCGGCCGCCCACGTTGAGCGCCCGGCCCCGTACAGCGACTCAAGGATGGTGACCAGCAGGCTCTTGCCGCTGCCGGGGTTGGTGGCCGACAGCATGAACACCGGCATGGGGTCATCGACCAGGACCCGTAGCGGGGCGAAGAACAGGGCTGCCAGATACGACGCTTTATCGGCCGGGGTCTGCCACGGGAAGTCAGCCAGGAGCTGGTCCACGATCAGGTGCCGAGCTTCCTTGAGCTGTTCGTCGGTCGGCCGGGTGGGCACGTCGGGGAGGATGTGCCGGGGCTCGTAGAAGTACCCCGTCTTTGCGTGGAAACCGGGCCTGAGCTGGAACGTGCCGTCCGGTAGCAGGAGTGGCACGGAGGAGATGCCCTTGAGTACCGGCAGGTCCCAACGGGTCTTCGCTAGGGCCACGGACGCGATGCGGGGAGGCAGCAGCACGGGCGTGGGGATTTCGTCCCCGTCTTTGGTGACGCGGATTTTGATGACTTCGGCCTGATTGATGAACGTCAGCGTCAACCCGTTGGGGTCGAGAGGCACGAAGGTGGGGCCGGTGGCGTCCCGCCCGACTTGAGCTGGTCCGGCGCCGTACAGGTATACGTCGGGGATGCGGCCGGACTCCAGCACCTCGATGACGGCCTGGACGGCGTCCGGCTCGCTGCTCACGTCGATGACGGGCCGGGAGCTGACGGGACGCGGTCGTTTCCGGGCATGCTGACGCTCGGCTTTCGCGGCACTCTTCGCGGCTTTCGCTTCCTCGGTGTGCTGCCGTGCGCGGGCCTTCGCCCGCTTGATCTCGGCGGGCGTGGCGCCGTCGGCCTCGAGTTTCGCGGCGTGCGCGCGGGCCTCGGACGCTAGGCGCTCAAGGTCGACCGGGGTGAGCTTTGCTTCTTCTTCCGCCGGTACTGCTGCCGGGTGAGGCACAACCTGGGCAGTGCTCACGCGGCACCGCCAAGGCGTCCGGCGGTGCCTTTGGCCCACGCGCTGTGGAAGGCGCGCTCTGCCTCCCGGTTGCTCAGGCCGGCCGCGGCGGCGGCGGCGAGCAGCTGCTCGCGCACGGTCGACTCGGTGAGCACGGCCGGGGCGGTGTGGGAGAGCTCCGCTAGGCGCAAGGTGGCCGCGGTAAGGATCCGCCACCGGTCGCCCTCACCGGCTGCGCGGACTGCGTCGGCCTGGCCCTCGAGGGCTTTGGCCGCGTACCGGTCTGCTCGGCTGCTTCCAGCCGCGAGGACGAGCGGGGCGGGTGCGGGCCTGGGTGGTGGCGCCGGCCTAGCGGGCCGGAGCAGGTCGAGCAGCCAGGCCGGGACTGGTTGCGGCCGGAGCTCCGGCGGGCTCACGCGGGTGTACGGCTTGCCCTGTGCGGTCGAGTACGACCCGGCGGCGATGACGTAGCCGCCTACCCCCCGGACGTCGATGAGCGGCCCGACCTGGCCGGTTGAGCAGCCGAGCGGTTCGCCGGACGGCATCAGGAAGTACAGATGCATGCCGCCGCTGGGGGTGAGGACCGTGTACGTCTCGGGCCACTCGGCGCCCGCGTCGCGCATGAGCGCCTCGAGGACGTCGGTACCACTCTGAGCGTTGGAGAAGCGGCCGGTGATCTCGGTGTTCTCCTTGCGCATGTCGCAGTCGACGACGACCAGGCCGCCGCCGGGGCCCCGGCCGGTGAGCAGACCGCCGTGTGCCCGCCGGTACTTCCCGGTCCACCACGAGTGGATCTGGTCGGGGTCGAAAAACTTCGCCAGCTCGTCCTCGGTGGCGTCGCGTCCGAAGCCGGGTACGAGCGCGCCTTTGTCGGTGCGGCTGCACGGTACGAGGCCGTATCCGCGGCCGTTCCATGTCATGACGACGTGCAGCTGGCGGGTGGTGAGGTCGGGTGCCCCGTTGCGGGTACGGCCTGCGGGTTCGCCGCCGACGGCCCGTTCGTGGACAGGCGAAGCGCGCGGGGTGGGTGGCTCTTGTGCCGGTACTGCGGTTGGCCGCTCGCTGACCTGCGGTTTTCTCATCAAGGGGAGTCGCTCCCTAGCGGTGAGGGACGGCCCCGGCAGCGGAACTTTGTAGACGCCCACCGTGCTAAGCGACAGTGCGGGCGTCTACTCTGACAACTGCACGACCCTCTTGAAGTGCAGCTGCCAGGGATCTTCTGCCACCGGATGGCCGTCCGGGTGGTTACTGAGTTGTCCCGGCTTTTCGAGGCCCGCCGCGGGAACGGCGGGCCTCGCGCTTTTCAGGAAGCGGCCGGGAGGGTGGTGCGGTCGAGTTCTGAGCGGTGGATCCGGACGACGCGCCCGGAGGGGCTGACCCACGCCCGCATGTGCGGGTCGGTGTGGACCTAGCGGATGACGGTGCGCGGGGAGACTCGGCGAACAGCCGCGTATTCGCGTGCGGTCATCCACTCTTGTCCATCGGTCATTTCTGGCCTCCCTAGGCCGATTTCTGCACTGCACAAGATGCTAGACCCGCTTGGAGACAAGTCGTTCGAGTCGGGTCAAGCCCTGCCGTCGTTTACGGCGTACCTGTAGTGCGGCGAATTCGCCCCGAAACGTGGGCGGCATCACACCGTTCACTGGCGTGCTTCACGCTCGGGGCTCAGAAAGGTAGACCACCGGAGGATCGTTGCACCTCCGGCGACTTTGACGGCTACCTCCACCACGCGGTCATCCTCCAGGATCACGGTCCGAACAACCTGAGTCACGATCACGTCCCCTGCGGTCAGGCCCAGCGTCGTCTTCTCCGGCTCCGTGGCGAGACGGGAAGTGACCTCCTCCAACACCTGCTTCTGGGCCACGCCCAGCCGCTCTGCTGCCAGCTCTCGGGACCCTCCCGTAGACACAGGTTCAGTCAGTTCCGGTGTCACGGCGATCACATAGGCCGGATAGTAGGAGCTGCTCAGGTGCACCGGCACACCGTTCCGACTCACGAGCCGCCGCCGCACGTGGACAGGTGTCCCCGGGGCCACGTCGAGCCGCGGAGCGACCAGCTCGTCCGCCCCGGTGGTGCCCACTTCCAGAATGCGAGAGCTCTCGCCACCGTCCAGTGCACTGCCAGTGGACTCGTGCAAGAGGACCCGGTTCGAGATGTTGTTGCTGATGGGCCCTGTGACAACCGTGCCGACGCCGGACTTGGGGAGGGTCAGGCCCTCCATCTTGAGCATCCTGTAAGCCCGGTTGGCGGTCGTCTGAGCGACACCGAACTGCTCGCAGACCTGCCGTAGGGACGGCATGGTGTCGCCTGGCCTGAGCGTGCCGTTCTGGATCTGCTGCCGGTAGTGCGCAGCGATTTCTGCATACCCGGTGATCTCGGGCATACCTCCTCCTCTCCTGGTCTGGTGCTGCACTCCCGTGAGTGGGGTGGTGCACCTACGAGGCTAGGCCATGCACCCGTTAAGCGCTACCAGTAGCGCTCTGCCCCGCTAGTGGTCTACCTTACTGGTGTAGCACCCGGAGGGCAGCGCCCGACGGAAGTGCCTGACTCTTGCCAACTTCAGATCAGGGAACTGCCGGTAACCCGTGGTCCGCCTGCCCCCGAGCGTGTTGGGGGTCGGAAACAAGGCGGAGAAGACCGGCACATTCACGCACGCAAAGAGGGCCCGGCGGCTACCGGACCCTCGGCGCGCACCGCTCATCCACGAGAAGGAGCGATCCGCATGAACCACCGTACTCAACCCCCTGAGCCGCAGCGGCAGGCTGTTGCCGCGCTGTACGTCGAGCACGCGGACCGTGTCCGCCGCATCGTCGCCGCCGGTTTGCGTCCGGCCGATCTCGATCAGGCCGATGACCTGGCACAGGACGTGTGGCTCACCCTGTGGCAGTACGTGCTCAGGGGCAACGTCATCGACCGTCCGGCCGGTCTGCTGTCGGCAATGGCCCGGCACCGGGTGACCGACCACTACCGGTCGGCCCGCGTCCGCCGTGAGATCGCCGTCGACCCGACCACCCCCGCCGGCCTGGGTGGCCTCGACCGCGCCGTGCGCCGAGAGCTGGTGGCGGCATGAAGGCGCAGACCATCACCAGGCAGGAGCTCGGTCCGGCTGACGCCGCTGCGAAGGCTGCGCTTGCGCGTGCCGCTGAGGCTGCCCGTGCTGCCGAGGCCGCCCGTCGCGCGGCTGAGGCTGCCCGCAAGTCGGGGGGTGGTCGGTGATGCGCCGTAACTCCCGCCAGCAGCCCAGTGAGGCGTTCGCCGCTGAAGAGCAGCACCGTGCGGATGGTCTGGCCCGCCGAATCGTGGAGATCTCCGCGCGTCCGGCTGGTGCTCCGGAGACCTCAGCCCTGCCGCACTATCAGGCCGCCTACCAGGACGCGTCGGGTAACGCCGCCGCCCACACCGCGCAGCCGGAGAAGCCGAAGCGGAAATGGGGGCGGAAGTGAGCATCACCGCCTTGCCTCATCCCCGTCGCGCGGTCGAGCCGTTCGGCATCGTGCACGCCGCCCGCTACGCCGGAGACCGCCAGCACTTCACCACCGCGTGCGCGGTCTACCCGGCCCCGGTCGATGCTGTCTTGGAGCACACGGCTGATCGGCCGGTCAACTGCCCGGGGTGCCTTGCCGCAGTCGAGACCGTCACCCACTGCCCCGCCGCTCATGCCGAGGACCCGTCGCCCTGCTCGGGCCCCGTGATGGTCACCGTGCTCGACAAGCACAACCACGGTGCGGCCGGGTGTGAGCAGCACGCCTCCCGTCTCCTGGCGTCCCTCGAGGGCGGCCGGGTGTACGGCCTGCCGACCGCGCCGGAAGGCGCCGCGATCAGGGTCTTCAACACCGCGGGGACGATGCGCCCCTTCGAGTGGCTCGACGGAGGTGCGTCGTGAACCTCACCCGCTATCTCCTCTCGCGTCTGCGTCAGTGGCCGGCGCATCAGGCCGCCCGATTCGACTACGTCCGCCAGGCCCCGAGGTCGTTCCTGCTGGCCCGTGCGCACGTGTGCGGCCCGAGCTGGGTGTATGTGCTGGCCGCCGTCGGCGCTTGGGCCTGCGTCTACGTCCTGCCGACCGGGTGGGCGGTGCTGCTCGCCGCCGTCGTCATCCCGGGTTTCGTCCTGGACTCGGTCGCGTTCGGCGCCCACGCGGCGTGGTCAGCCGGCCTCGCATGGCAGGAGACCGCGTGCCCGTGCTGCGACTACCCCGCCGGGGGCTGGTCCGACGACGTCGCCAAGGGGCCCGACGGCCCCGAGGACCACGGCCTGACCCCGGCCGACCTGCAGTTCCTCGACATGATCTCGCTCGGCTTGGTGCCGAGCGGGCCTACCAGCCAGGAGATGCCATGAACACCCCAGTCTGGGAGACCCCTTGGCCCGACGGGGTCATCGCCCGCTACCTGACCGCCGGCGGGGCCACCGTCGACATCCAACACAACCGTCGCTACTACGACGAGACCGCACTACTCGACGCTGTTGCCCGCTGCATCGGATGCGGCCTGACAGAGGGATTCGACGACGGAGACCCTCGTGACTTGTCCGCCTCGGGAATCCTCACCATGAACGTGGCCGCCGCGCGCGCCTGGGCCCAGGCCCACGCCGAGAAGTGCCGTGCCCTGCCCATGCCGGGGGGTGCCCAGTGAGCGTCACGGCTATCACTGAGGCGCCGGTTTCGACCGCACCGGCCGTCGTTCCGGGCACGCAGGCTCGCGTTCCGGGTACGGCCCGCACCGTTTCGAGTGTAGAGGGCAGCTATTCCGGGAGTACCGCGAAGCGTTCCGGGGGCACCGCCCGGATGCTCTCCCGCGGGGCCGTGGCGGGGAGCGCCGTTCTTGCCGCGATCGGGTTCACGGGGAGCTATACGGCACTCGAACACTTGGGGCTGCACCACGGTTTCGGGTGGTTCTCCTACGCCTTCCCCGTCGGGGTGGATGCCGGTATCGGGGTCCTGCTCGCCCTCGACCTGCACCTGATCCGGCGTCGTACTCCGTGGCCCGTACTGCGGTTGCTCGCCCACCTCCTGACGGCCGCGACGATCGCGTTCAACGCGTCGTCCGCAGCCAAGGGGGATGTGGTCGGGGCGGCGATGCACGGTGTGCTGCCGCTGCTGTTCGTGGCGTCCGTGGAGGCGTGGCGCCGCCTGGTGGTGAAGGCGGCCGACCTCGAGGCCGGCAGGGAGTCGGCGGGTGTGCCGCTGCACCGCTGGCTGCTGGCGCCGGCGCCGTCGTGGCGGATGTACCGGCGGATGCGCCTGTACGGCATCAGCTCATACCCGCAGGCAGTGGCCATGGAGAAAGAGCGGACCGTCTACCGCACCATGCTGGAGCGCAAACACGGGGACTGGCGTAAAGCCCCGTCAGAGGCCCGGCTGCCGCTCACGATGGCCCGCTACGGCCTGTCCGTTGATGAGGCCCTCGCGCTGCCTGCGGAGGCTGAGGAGGCCGAGCGTCGGCGCGATGAGGCCGAGGAGGACCGGCGCCTTGAGGCGCGCAAGCGGGCCGACCAGCGGGCCGCCGATGCGGAGGTGTCCAAGCTGACGTCCCAGGCCACGGTGGAGGCCGCCCGGTACGCGGTGGAGGCTCAGACCGGTGTCGCCGCGGTGGAGTCCCGCTCCGCCCGGCAGGCCGCCGAGGCCGCCGCTGAGGCCCGGAACCGGGGCGCCGTCGCGGAGGCTCAGGCGTTCGAGTCGGAGGCCGCCGCCGAAGCGAACAAGCGTGCTGCCGAAATGGAGGAGGCTGCGGCCGGAACGCGGGCCCGTGCCGCCGAAACGGACCGGGCCGCAGCCGAAACGGAGTTGCGCGCGGCCGAAACGCGGCGCCGTGCCGCCGAAGCGAACCAAGCGGCGGAGGTGGCCGAGGCGGAGCAGGCCGCCGCCGTGGCGGAAGCCAAACAGCGTGCGGTCGAAGCCGAGAGGGCCGCTGCCGAAACGCAGGCCGCTGTCCTCGAAACGCAGGCCCGCGTAGCCGAAGCGGAGTTGCGCGCCCTCGAAGCGGAGGACACCGCGAAGCTCACGCCGACCGAGCGGGCCGCGCGGAAGGTGGCCCGGATGATCCTCGCCACCGGTGGCACCGACCCCGAAGCGGTCAAGCTGCAGGCCATCGCTGATGCCCTCGGAGTGTCGACCAGCATCGCCTCCAAGCGCCGCCAGGAGGCCGCCGAGCTGCTCGCGAGCGGCTACCGGCCGACCGACCTGACCCGTGTCTGACGGCTGCCCGCGTCGCCCCGTGCTCTGTCAGGCGGGGCGGCAAGGGGAGCCGGAGCAGACCGCCCGGCACCGCCACACCGAACCCGAAGGAAGCCCGTCATGGACGCCATCGTCCGCACCGCAGAGCAGATCGTCGTGATCGAAGCAGCCCGCGCCTACGTCGCCGGCACCGAGGGCCGCGTCGTCGACACCGCCAATCCTGGACAGCTGGTCGGGCACCTGATGTCCGCCGAGGTGCTGCTGATGCGCATCGCCGAGGCGTTCGCCGAACCCGCTACCACCGCCTGAACCACCCCACCCCGCCACCTGAGAGAGGACCCCACATGGCCCGCACCTTCGTGTCCTGCCCGCGCTGCGACAGCGTCGACATGGTCACGCGCCGCAACCGCTGGACGGAGAGGCCCGCCGGATTCCTGAGCAGCAAGGTCGACGTGACGTTTCACGGGACCTGCGCTAACTGCGGCAAGAACTTCTCCGCGGTGGTCGCCAAGGCCGTTCGGCCCGGCCACCGGCCGTACTCCATCCACCGCTAGCCGGGACAGACCCGCCCGGCACCGCCCGAACAACTCGACCAGGAAGGACCCGACCGCCATGGCCACATCCCGCCGCTACCAGTTCGACAATCCGCTCCCCGCCGTCCGTGAGGCCGCCCCGCCGTCGGTGTACCGGCCGGAGCCGCTCGCCCCGGCCTACGACCAACAGCCGCAGGTCGTGCACATCCACCAGGCCCCGCCGGACCGCACCATGCAGCGCGTCGCCCTCGGGGCCGGCATGGGCGGAGGCGCGGTCGCGGCGGGCGTGTACTTCGGCCCGCTGCTGGTCGCCACCCTCGCCTCGATGGCCGCCTCGCTGGCCTTCATCGCTCTGATCGCCGCCGCCGCCGGGTGGGCCGTCGTCAGTGTCGTCCGCTCCGTGGGCGGCCCGGATGGCAAGGCCGCCGCGAAGAACATCCGCAAGATCCGCAACCGCTGAACAGGAGAAACACCCATGTCTGACGTCTACCGCTCCTACACCCCCGCCGAGAAGCGCCAGCGCGGCCTGCTGATCCTCCGCGGTGTCCGGCACGCCTACTCGCCGGAGGTGGCCAAGTTCGACCGCAGGATCGAGCGCATCGACGCCGTCGCCGAGGACCGGGGCGCCCGCGAGGCCGGCGCCCTGTATTCGCAGCACGACCAGGCGAAGAACGAGGCCGCCAAGGCCCGCGCCGCCGAGCGTGCCGCCAAGCGTGAGGACCGCCCGGCCGCCAAGCAGGCCCGGCAGCAAGCTGAGCAGCGCGTGAAGGACACCGAGCGGGCGATCCGGAAGGCGGGTCTGTGATGGCGAGCGAGAAGGCGCTGAACCCGCCGAAGGGCGAGTGCCGGCAGTGCTGGCTTCACGCCTATGACAGCCGCGAGCAGCACAAGCATCTGGCCCCACGTGAGGACTGCCCGGAGTGCGTGGCCCACATGGGTGGCCGCTGCCCCGAATCGATGATCGTGCGCTGAATCCGCCCCGGGACGGCCGCTGAGTTTGGCGACCTGTCGGCCGTCCCGGGCCCCTGACCCGCCAGTAGCAGACAGGAGCTCCATCATGTCCGACACCCTGATCTCGCCGGAGGTGGCCGCCGTGGGCGACGTCGTCGACCTCGACCCGTACCGGGCCCGTACCGCACCCGTCAGCCTCGCCAAGGACAACGCCGTCCCGGCGCCCGTCGATCCGTCCGAGGCGGACACGATCGTCCTGGACACCGCCCCGGCCGACGTCGACCAGGAGCAGTCGCAGCCCGCCGGCGACCGCAAGCGCGCCCGCCGCCTGCTGCGTGCTGCCCGCCGGGCGCACATGCTCGCCACCCACGAGCGCACCTGCACGGCGCTCAAGGCGACCGCCCGCCACTCCTCTTACGTCGTCGGCGGCGCCGGAGTCGTGGCAAAGAAGACCTGGCACGGCCGCACGGTGAGCGAGCACCACCGCATGCGGGCCCTGGCGATCGCCGCGGGCAACCACGAGCTGGCGGCGGATTGGCAGGACAAGGCCGATAAGTTCCGCGCCGACCGGCACCGCCGGCGCATGGAACTGATCCAGGGCGTGCCACACATGGCCAAGTCGGCCGCCATCGGTACGGCCGGGGTGGAAGGCGCCCTGCTGCTGCTCGGCGCCTGCATGGCCATCCACGACCACCAGTGGCATGACGTGGTGGTGCCGACGCTGGCCGCCGTCGACGCGATCCGCGCCGTGTGCTGGTTCGTCGGGGTGGCGTGGGGCCCGGCACTGGCCCTCATGACGTTGGCCGGCCTGTCGCACCTGTGGAAGGCGGGGCAGAAGGCGGAGACATCCCCCGCATGGGCAAAGCCCGCGTCTACCGCGCCGGCACACGTGGCCGTCACACCGAGCGTCGTGGTCAAGGCGCTTGCCGATCTGGGCATTGCCGCACTGAAGAAGAGCATCAAGGACATGGCCGACGGGGCGGCGGGCATGCTCGGACCGATCACGCTGGCCGGGTGCGGTGTTGAGGTGGACGTACTCCTGCCCTCTGGCGCGTGCAGCACCGCCGACATCCTGAGCAGGCGCAGAAGGCTCGCTGAGAACCTCGGCCGGCACGAACACGAGCTCCACATGTCCATCCCTCCCGCTGCTCGCACGGTGCGGATGTGGATCGCCGACAGTGGCGCGCTGGACGAGCCGATCGGCCTGTCCCCGCTGATCACCGACCCCGACATGACCGCCGACATGTGGAAGGGCCTGGCTCCATGGGGCCAAGACCTGCGGGGGGATGGGGTCATGGTCTCGCTCTGGCAGCGGCACATGCTCATCACGGGCCTGAGCAACCAGGGCAAGACCGCGTCGCTGCGGGCCCTGGCCTTGTGGCTGGCCTTCGACCCGCGGGTGAAGTTCCGCATGGCGGACTTCAAGGGAGTGGGGGACTGGTTGATGTTCAAGGGCATCGCTGAGGTGCTCATCGAGGGGCCGACAGACGAGCACGTGATCGAGGCGACCCACATGCTCGAAGCGACGGTGAAGGAGATGCAGGAGCGGGGCGCGCTGATGAACGCCCTGACCGCGAAGGGCTGGTCGCAGGAAAAGATCCTGGCCGATCCCCGGTTCGACCCCATCGTGTGCGTCATCGACGAAGCGCAGGTGGCCTACTCCTGCGGCGCCCGGGAGACGTTCATCTCGGAGTCCGGCAAGGTCACCTACGGCGACCCCTACGGCGGGGCGAAGAACAACTCCCGGTATTTCCAGGCCATCAAAAAAATCCATGACCAGGGCCGGGCCGTGAACGTCACGACCTGGGAGGGGACGCAGAACCCGACGGATCAGAACCTCCCTGTGATCTCCCGAGACGGCAATCACATTCGGGCCGGGCTCGTACTCAGCACCGAGTCGCAGTCCGCGATGGCCCTGGGTGAGGCCCCTGTTGAGGCGGGCGCGGCCCCGCACAAGCTGAGGCAGGGACTCGACAAGGGCACCTGCGTCGTAGCGGGCGACGGCATCAAGATGGCGCCCGGGCAGGCGTCCATCACGGTCCGGACCCACTACATCTCGACCGACGATGCGAAGGAGATCGCCGAGCGGGCCAAGGCCCGCCGGGCCGGCGTCGAGACCAAAGACGGTGAGGTGGAGGCGGCGGAGGAGGTCGACCACCTCGTCAACGCCCTCGAGGTGCTCGGGGACGGCAAGCGCGTCCAGACCTCCGAGGTACTGCGGCGGCTGATCACCACACGGCCCGCCGTGTACCGGGGCTGGGAGCTCGCCGACCTCACGCGGGTGCTCACCGAGGCGGGCGCCGAGCCGGTCAAGACCCGCTCGGACGACGGCAAGGCCGGGGTCGTGTGCGTGTCCACGGCCCGGGTCATGGAGGCGATCGAGATGCGCGGGGTAGCCGCCGAACTCGACGCGGAGTGACGGGGGAACCGAGGGAGGCAGTGAGGGAGGCGCGGAAATCTGAGGGAGTTCTCCCTCACCGCCTCCCTCAGCCGCCTCCCTCACTCTGACCTGCGAGAACACCCCAGTGAGGGAGTTGAGGGAGGCGAGGGAGCCACCTCCGCGACGGGCCCCGCCGACCCGGTTTTCGAGGTCTGCAGCCCCTCCCTTCGCCTTCTTCCCCGGATACACACAGTGATCAAGGAGACCGAGATGGCCCGCAAGAAGAGCGACCCCAAGAAGAACGAGCCCGCCGAGGTGGACCACGAGCAGGTGGCCGCCCTGCACCAGGTGACGGCGAACCTCGCCTTCGCGAGCGGCAACCCGCTCGCCGCTCTCGCCGCCATGAGCGCCGCAGCGCTTCACCGGCAGGAAGCCAAGAGGAGCCCGAAGAAGACCGGCAAACCGGCCCGGTAGAGGGGGCCCGTCTACCACCCCCCGCTACCTGACACCGCTGTGGCGGGGGTCTACCCGGCCCCCGTCGGTAGCGGGGGGCCGCTACCCCGGTAGTGCCCCCGGTAGAGGCCCTGTGACCTGCGAGGTAGCGGGGGGTAGAGGGGGTGCGGCTACCCCACCGCCAGGGCCGTTTCCGCTCTCCCCGGGGGCGCCTTCGCAGAACTGCCCCCCGTCTGTCAGACCGTCCCGGAAGGATTGACCCATGACCGACCAGAGCACCGCCTTGCCGACCGGCGCAGGGCTCATCATGACCACGCTCGACCTCGCCCGGCAGGTGGAGCAGGGCGGCACCCGGTGCGTCGAGAGCCTCGCCGCTCACGGCCGCGCTCTCGCCTACGCCTACACGTTCCCGGCCCACCAGGGCGTCAACGGCGCCCGCCCGGACAGCGGAGACCCGCGCGTCGACCTGATGCGGCGCGTCAGCTACGACGGCAACGGCGTGCTGGCCGTCACGGCCGGGGAGATTCGCCGGACCTACGGCACCGCGGAGGCCGGCCGCGTGAGCCTGGCCGGGCACAACCTGTGCACCCTGCCCGCCGTGCTGCCCGACGACGACCAGGCGCCCGTGATTGTCTTCTCCGGGATCGCCCCGGGCATCGGGTCACTGCTGTCCCGGGTCGCCCACGACGACCGTGCCGGGGTGGAGGCTGCCCTCGAGGACCTGTTCGCCCGGATCGTGCGCGGTGTGCGCGAGCCTCACCCGATGGACTACTGACCCGGCCCGCAGCCCCCGAGCGTCCGCGCCCGGGGGCTGCTTTCGCTTTCCCGCACGTGATGAAACCGGTCGCGGCGCGGTACCCTGGCCCCATCAGTTTCCGCACGTGACGAAAGACGGGTGCCCAGTGCTGACGGCCCTGACCGCTTGCCCGATCTGCCGGGGCGCTGTCCCGCAGCCCGCCCGGGGCCGGCCCCGGGCCTACTGCTCCCGCGCGTGCCAAGCCAAGGGCTACCGCGCCCGCGCGACGGCGGCTGCTGCTGTTTCCGCACGTGTCGAAATGCCGGGGGATCCGGGCACGCCACTGCGGGAGCACGGGGACGCGCTGCTGGCCGCGGCCCGCGAAATGGCACGCGCACTCGACGACGGGGCGGCGGCTCCGGCGGCGGCGACCCGCCTCGCCCGGGCCGCCCGGGAACTCGCCGCGTGGGCCGACACCTTCGCGGCACCCGCCCCCGCATCGGCTCCTGTCGCCGCGCCCGCACCGCCCCGAATTCCCGCACGTGACGAAACCGGCACCGAGGAACAGCCGCGGCGGCGCCCGCCCCGGACGGCCAAGGAATCCGCACGTGACGATTCCGCGCCCGCCCCGGCACCCGCGCGCGCGGGTGCGGGAGGCATCGAGCCCCGGCCGCAGAAGCTGCCGAAGAAGAAAGCGCAGGCCGTCGTCGACGCCGCCGAGCTGGTCCGCGACCCCGAGCACCGCGAGAACCACCGCTGGATCCTCCGCTCCGGCGACACCGTGCTCGGCTACGTCCAGCCGTCCTACGGCGGCGTGAGCCGATCGGGGCGCAACGGGTGGATCAGCCGTTTGGGAGGCCACCCCGGACCGCGCTGCAAGAGTCGCGACGGGGCAGCGATGGACCTGGCGGCGAGCTGGATGCGGCTCGTCACCGCCACCCCGAAGCGCACCATCACCGGCTGACCGCCGCCGTGACCCGCACAACACAGGCCGCGTTAGGCCACACGAAACAGGAGGCACCGCCCATGGCCGACTCAATCGTCAGCACTGTCCTTGGCCGCCTGACCGGACTGTTGAACAACCGGTCCGCACCCCGGGCGCCACTGCCTCCGCCCCGGACCGCAGCCGGGACGCCAGAGCAGCCCTCCAAGGCCACCATGGACCGCCGGTCCTGGTACATGCCCCGGGAGTCTGCCGACGCTCTCTCCACAGCGGTCGAAGAACTGCACCAGGTGACCCGCAAGCCCAAGCACGCCGTTATGGCCGCGCTGGTCGCCGTCGCCCTCGATCACCTCTCGGAGGTCGAGCAGCGCGTCACCGAACACCGCGCCCCGCAGTAGCCCTAGACGCCCGGGGCGGTCTGACCAGGCGGTTAGCTGGCTAGCTAGCATGCAGGCGAGCAAACGAGCCAGCAAGCCGAGTGGAGGAGAGATGGCGCGACGGGTGGCGTTCGTCAACAACAAGGGCGGGGTGGGGAAGACGACCACGACCGTCCGGCTGGGGGAGGCGCTGGCCAAGGCGCGGTTCCGGGTCCTGGTGGTCGACCTCGACCCGCAGGGCAACGCGTCGCGGCGGCTGGGGTGGGCCTACGACCAGGAGGCTCCTCAGCTCACCATCTCCGAGGCGATCCAGGCCGATCGGCCGGGGGTGGCGGCTCAGGTGATCCAGCCCATCGGGTGGGAGGTCGAGTACGCGGCTCGGATCGCGCTGTGCCCCGCGCGGCTGGAGCTGGAGAACCGGATGGCGGAGGCCGGGGTGGCCGGCGCGTGGCGGCGGCTCGCCAAGGCCCTGGACGGGGCGGACGACGGCTTCGACTACACCCTGATCGACTGCCCGCCGTCGCTGTTCCACCTGACCCAGCTCGCGATGGCCGCCGCGCACCACGTGGTCGCGGTGACCGAGCCCGAGTACGACTCGGTGGAGGCGGCCGTCCGCGTCCGCGACTTCATCACGCAGCGGGCCGCCGACCTGGCGAACCCGGACCTGGCGTTGACCGGGGTCATCATCAACGCCATGCAGAACCTGGCCTCCCACTCCGACCAGCGCGACAGCGTGCGGGAGCTGTTCGGGGGCCTGGTGTGGGACCCGGTCGTCAGGCACCGGTCGCTGCTGGTGGACGCGGACGGCGACGAGCTGCCGCTCACCGAGGTGCGCGGGGAGAAGGCGAACGAGGTCCGCGCGACCTACGAGCTGCTGGCACAGCGATTCGTGAAGGTGATCCCGGCATGAGCGCCCGTCGGCAGCGCAAGACCGTCAGCGGCACGACGTCGAACGCGGCGCTGACCCCGAACACCGAGTCGCTGCGGGTCGGCGACGAGACCACGGTGCGGCCGGCACCGGCCCCGAAGGCGGAGAAGCGCACCCGGGTGCCGTTCGGCTCGTACCTCCCGCCGGACCTGCAGCGCGAGTTCAAGGCGGCCTGCGTTCTGCGGGGCGTCGAGATGCAGGACGCCTTGGAGCAGGCCATCCGGCAGTGGCTCGCAGAGAACTCGCCAGCTAGCTGACTAGCTGGCTAGCCGCACGTCGTCAGTGTCGGCGCGGGCCGGTAGAGTCGGCTTCCTGGCAGGACGCGCCTGCCCGAGCCGCCGCCGTCCGGCGCCCACGCAGCCGGCGGCACCGTCCGGCCAAGGTCCCCCGGGCCGCGCGTTCCCTCTTCTTCTGCACCGTCGTCGGCAACGCGCATCCGCGTTCGTCCCGTCCGGCGGCAAGCGCGTGGGCATGCCGCCAGAGCGGAGCGACACGAGATGCCCAAGCACGACAGCAAGCGCAAAGCGCAGGTCCGGGCCCACATGGCGCGCACCGGCCTGCCGTACACCGCCGCCGCGCAGGCCCTCGAAGAGGCCACCTGTCGGCCGCGGTTCGCCGACGAGGACGGGGTGGGCGAGGAGCGCATCCCCTGCTACGAGGAGGTCAAGCGGCGCTTGGACGAGGCGGGCGAGGTCACCGACCAGGAGGCCGCGGCCCTGCGCGAGGGCCAGCAGCATGACCCGTACCGGCAGGCGCAGGCGTTCGACGCCCGCGCGGCGGCCTGGCTGGACCTGGCCGGCCTCGCCGAGGGCAGCGTCTACCACGCCGCGTGCATGCTGGCCCACTTCCAGGACCAGCGCACCGCCGCCGTCATCCGGTTCGAGCACAGCATCCCTACCCTGTTCCCCCGAACCATGGCCGCCAAGGTCGGGCTCCAGTGCTGCCAGTGGTGCGGGCGCCCGTGGCAGGCCGATCCCACCGGCGCCTGCGAGCACTGCCCACGACTGACCTGGGGCCCGACCCCGCGCAGCGCGCAGGAGGCCGCCACCGGCCCCACGCCCCAGCCGGTCACCCGCGAGCAGCTGACGCCGACGCCCGCCTACGACGACTGAACCCGGCGCCGACCTGCGGGTTAGCCAGCTAGCCGGTTGTACTGGCTAGCTGACTAGCCGTCGGCTCCGCTAGCGTGGTGGCACGGCAAGCCGCGCCCGCCGTCCACTGCCGCCACCAGCGCCCACGCCGCACGGGTGGCACAGCCGGTCAAGGTCTCCCGGGGCCCGCGTTCCTGACATCCGCCTGCCCGGCCTCGTGCTGCCGCCGGCGGGACGCGTGGGCCCCGCCGAGCTGGGAGAGCACCATGCCGAAGAAGCAGAGCACCGCCGCCAAGCGGGCCCGCACCGCCACCCGCCGAGGCGGGAAGTACACCACCGCCCTCCGCGCCGAGCAGGCTCCCGCAAGGCCGACCCCGGCGCGGCCCGGCTTCGCCGTGCGCCAGGCCGCCGACCTCCCCGCCGGGCGAGCGAACGAGGTGACGCGCCGGGTCCTTGACCTGCTGTACGGCACGGCCACGCACCGGTGGGCCATGGCCGGGTACTACCGGGCACTGGACGAGCGGTGGCTACTGGGCCTGGCCTACGCCATGCTGACCGACCAGCTGCCCGAGCTGCGGCCCGACCCCGAGCAGCTGCGCGCCGCCGTCGACGCCGACGACCTGGCCGCCGTCGACGCCCTGATGGAGCCGCTGGACCAGGCCGTCATCCGGCTGCTCGGCACCGAGCCGGAGCTGTGGTGGAGCGGGACCAAGGCGCGCTTCGACGCCTACGTGACCGAGCTGCGGGAGCGGGAGCTGCCGCCGCTGGCCGACCGCCCGGCACTCGACCGGTGGGACCAGGAGGCCAGGCTCGCCGATCAGTGGGACCGGGCGTGGACGGAGTACCGCAACGGGTCCGGCTACATGGAGAGGAACGGGGTGTTCTGGTGGGCCCCCTCCGAGCACCTGTGCGTGCTGCTGGCCGACCGGCATGGCGCGTTCCGCCCGCGCGCCCGGGTGCGGCTCGCCGACGGCCGCCAGGCCCTGGTGATCGCACCCGTGTGGGCCGAGTCGGGTCCTCCGGTGGCCTACCGGGTCCGCCAGCTCGTGCCCGCCCCACACGACCACGCCGAGCCGGGGAAGCTCATCCCGGACAGCCGCGGCGACGGCGAGACCGTGCCCGCCGCCGACTGCCACCCC
>JAFAUH010000198.1 GCA_019243445.1 Streptomycetaceae bacterium
TGTTGGACGGCATTCAAGATGCCGACATCGCGGGCGGTATTCCGGCGTTGAGGATGCCGACGGTCTGGGGATCCGCTCGGCTTTGTTGGCGGCGGCACCTTGCCGACCATCGAGAGCCCGGCTTCCTGGCCTTGGCGGACAACGGGCCGCGTGCCGCGTTCGGTCGGCATGCTGTCGAATCCCTCAGCGGTGGCGGCCTCCTTGCCACTGGCGCCGCGGGCGGGCCAGAGTGCAACACGAGCTGCCCCTTTCCGGGCGACGAGGCAGGCCGGAGCCTGACAGGGTGGAACATGATCGAGGTCTTCGACACGGTGGCGGCCCGCCGGATGCTGGCCCGGCGTGCGCTGCGCTGTCCGGGGTGCGGCGGCCCGCTGCGGCCGTGGGGCCGTGCCAGGGCCCGCACGGTCCGCGACGCCGACGGCAGCGTCCGGACGGTGCACCCTGACCGGGCACGCTGCACGGCCTGCCAGGCCACGCACGTGGTGCTCGGTGCAGACGTCCTGCCGCGCCGCGCGTACACCACCCGCGTCATCGGCCAGGCCCTCCTGGGCGCGGCCCGCGGGCAGGGCCACCGGCCGCTCGCCGCCGAGCTCGCCGTGCCGGAGGGCACTGTGCGCTCGTGGTTGCGCCGTGCCCGACAGTCCGCGCACCACCTGTGGACGCTCGGCGTCCAGACCGTCGTGGCGCTCGACCCCGACGCGCTGCCCACCCGCGAACGCCCCAGCATGCTCGCCCACGCCGTCGAGGCCCTGGTCGCCGCGGCAGTCGCGGTGCGGCGCCATCTCGGCGGGCCGCCCGTCGAGGTGTGGGCGCAGATCGCCGTGCTGACACGCGGTCGGCTCCTGGCGCCCTCCCCACCGGGCTGAACCACCACGCCCGTTCACGGCTGCCGTCTGCCCGGCAGCAGGCACCGCACGGTCGAACGTCCTCCACAACGCCCGAGCAGGAACCGACCTACCCATCTGTCCGGCACCTTGGCGATGTGAGCGACACCTTGCCGATGAACGCGCCCGTTTTGTCCCGATGCTCGTCGGCATCGCGAACGCCTGCTTCGTCGGCATTTTCAGTGCCGGGCAACACTCAGGCCCGGGGCGGTGTGGATCGCGACGGCCACCTGGCGCAGGGCGTTGAAGGAGAGGATCGACCCCGAGGCGCCGAGGGTGACGATGACGAGCCGGTCGAACCACAAGGGGCGGCGGTACAGCCGCTCACGCAGACTCGGCAGGGCGGACGGCGGGGCGGTGGAGGGCATGCTGGCTCCGAAAAGGGCAGGTGGGGCAGCCGAGCGCGGGCAGGGTCGTGCTGCCGCTCGGCGTGGGAATGCGGCGGTGTCCGGGCGGAAGGGTTGCTCGGTGCCGAGAAGGGAGGGGACGCGGGTCAGAGCAGGCCGGGAGAGGTAACGGCGTGCCCACGCCGCGTTTTACGCGGGCGAAAGTCGGGCTCTGCTGGATGTCGGCAGCCCGCAGTGGTCACCGAGCAGCGCGGCGCGGACCTTGGCCCGGCCTCGTGCGGCAATTTGGGCTCGGTGGGGGCTGTCGTCGGAGCGGTCGCCCAGCCCTGCGCAGGTGCGGCAGATGCCCTCCGGTGGGATCGGGCGCCCGCACGAGCCACACTCGGTCCAGCGCGGTTTGACCGGCGCGGACGGCTGGGGTGCTGGGGGCAACTTGCGCGTCAGGCGGTCGCGCAGGAGCGCCGGGGCGGAGTGGATGCGGTCGGGCAGCCCGCCGAGGAGGGCTTCGGCGAGGTCACGCTGGCCGTAGCCCCGCTCCAGCCACGGAGTGACCAGCGGCGCGAGGGCGAGAGCCTCGGCCATGCCGAGCCGCAGACGCGGCTCCGGCCGGAGCACCCGGAACAAGATGGCGACCGGCTCGCCGAGGACACCCTCGTCCGAACCGGCCGGACGGTCAGCATGACTCGGGGCGGGCCTGGCGGGCCTGGTCGTGGGGATCTGTTTCCGCCCTCCCGTCCCGGTGGTGGGCCGCTCCTCGCGCGCCTCGGCGGCGCCCGACCGCTGGCCGGGGAGGGTGGGTACTTTCCCACGGTTCTTTACGGGGTTGGCGCCGCGGTCATCAGCGATCGGCGCACCGGAGCCCGGACGGGTGAGACCCGGAACCGAATGTCCCGGAACCGGCTGCGGGGTGTCGTAGACGTGGGCTTCGCTGACGAAGGTCCCGTCGCTGCGGCGGACCTTGTCCACCCGGTAGTAGCCGAAGGCTTTCAGCTCACGCAGTGCCTTGGCGATGGCGAGGCGGCCCTGCGGGCTGGTGTCGGCCATGTGGCGGCCGTCCTCGGACCAGCCGTCGGGGCGGGAGAGGAGGTCGGCCAGCAGGCCGCGGGCGGTGTAGGACAGCCGCCGGTCCTGCAACAGGGCGTTGGGCAGGATGGTGAAGCCGCTCGCATGGCGGCTACGATGGATCTGCATCGGGAGTGCTCGCTCCTTGTGCCGGGCCCCGGAGCGTTGGAGCGCTGCCGGGGTCACCTTATTGAGTTCGTCGGTCACCGAACGTACCACGCACAGCGTGCCCGGTCCTCCGGTCGGGCTGCTTGTCCGTAGATCGTGGTGGGGAGTGGCGTCCCGGGCCGTGTCCGCCTTCCGGCGCTGGTCATGGTCGCGCGCATGGTGAACGGTGCGCTTGACATGTCGTTCGTCGGCGGCACGGGGTCCGGCTCGGTGGGGAATGGCGAGTTTGGGGGCGGGGGCGTACGCTGAGGCATCGAGCTCCTCTCCTGCAGGCCATATGGGACGGCAATCCCGGCCAGGCAGGTTGATCGCTAGGGATGGCGGTTAGAGGTTTGCGCTGTGAGCCCCTCGGTGCGTCGCGCCGAGGGGTTTCTGTGTAGTGGTCTCCGGTTGGGGTGGGGGACTACAAGTATGCCATGCGCCTTGCGAAATGCAATTCGTCGATGCCAATCGCAGAGAGTGTCGGGCTGGCCGCTTTCTGTGCTTAATGCATTGGCGTTCTGCGAACCGCAGAAGCCGTGCTACAGTTTTAGCTCCGCTGCGATCCGCAGCGAATCCCTACGAAAGGAAGGAGGGGCAGGCCATGGCTGACGACGAGACCCGGGACGGGATCTTGCTCAGCGGCGAGGAGAACGCCGCAGTACGGATCAAACTCGAACGCGACAAGCGCGGATGGAGCACCACCACTTTGTCCGACCGCCTCAATGAGGCCGGCTTCGAGATGAACCCGTCCGCGGTCTGGCGCATCGAGAACCGCAAACGCCGCATCAACCTCGACGAGGCCATCGGCTTCGCCGAAGTCTTCGGCATCGACCTGCGCAACCTCATCGGCCCTCCACAACTCGCCGCCAAAGCCCGAGCCATGGAGCTCATCGACGACGTGGTCGCTGCCCACCAGGAGACCCAGCGCGCCAACGCCGCCTTCACCCGCGCCCGCGATGCTCTCGACGCCTACCTCGCCGAGCACCCAGACATCCGCGAAGAGGCCGAAGTGATGGTCTCCAACGCCATCGCCGAGAGTCTGGCGAGGACGAGCGCCCAGATCTACGGGCCCCCGCCAGGCGAGGACACCGGCACGGCGGGCGAGGTCCCCTCGGGCACATAGCTCTGCTCAACGCCCGGCCTGGGCCGCAAACCCCCAGGGACCGGACAGCTCTCACCACATTCATCCCAAGATCAACCGGCCAGGCCGGGGTTGCCGCCCCATGCCGGCCAGAAGAGGACCCACCCGTGCGCCAACCGGCGATACCCCATACCCCCACACAGACCGCACCTCCCAGAAAGGAGGTGACCACCGCTGACCGCCTGCTCACAGTCGACGAGGCAGCCGAACGCCTCGGCACCGGTGTCCGCTTCATCCGCCGGCTCATCACCGAACGCCGCATCCGATACGTCAAGCTCGGCAAGCATGTCCGCATCGCCGAGAGTGTTCTGACCGCGTATGTGGAAGAGCGCACGGTCGAGCCTGTCCGCAGCATGCGCTCGCGTTACGGGAGGGCTGCCTGATGGCCCGTCCGAAGAAGAGGGCGCCGCGCCGCAGCTTCGGTGCTATCCGCAAGCTGCCCTCCGGAAGGTACCAAGCTCGTTATCCCGGCACGGACGGCGCGCTGCGCGCGGCCCCGGAGACATACGAGACCAAGCGCGACGCCGAGGTCTTCCTCGCACAGATCCAAGCCGACCAGACGCGGGGCGATTGGATCGACCCGACCGCAGGCGAGGTGCTGTTCAGCGAGTACGCCACACGCTGGATCGACGAGAGGGCCGTCGCACCGACCACGGACGAGCTCTACCGCAGGCTGCTGCGGCTGCACCTGGAGCCGACGTTCGGCCAACTGTACGTGAACGCCATCAGCCCGTCCCGCGTCCGGGCCTGGCGTGCCGAGCGCCTGAAAACCACGGGGGCAACCACGGTCGCCAAGTCCTACCGGCTGCTGAAAGCCATCATGGAGACCGCGATCGAGGACGACATGATCCGCAAGAACCCGTGCCGGATCCGAGGCGCGGGCCGGGAGGACGCCGACGAACGCCCCGTCGCCACGATCGCCCAAGTCTTCGCCCTGGCCGACGTGATCGGTCTGCGCTGGCGACTGATGGTCCTGCTCGGTGCCTTCGCCTCGATGCGTCCAGAGGAACTGGCCGAGCTACGCCGACGGGACGTCGACCTCGATGCCGGATCGGTGTGGGTGCGCCGGGCCGCACCCGAGCTGAACACAGGACGCCGGGTGATCGGCGACCCCAAGTCCCGCGCGGGCAAGCGGGAGATCGTACTCCCGGCCTTCCTCCACCTCGACGTACGGCGGCACTTGGAGTGGTTCGCCCAGCCGGGGCCTGATGGGCTGGTGTTCGTCGGGGAGAAGGGGGCGGCCCTGCGCGGCACCACTTTCGGCCGCAAGTGGCGCAAAGCCCGCGACAAGGTCGGACTGCCCGAGTGCTTCCGCTTCTACGACCTGCGCCACACCGGAAACACCCTCGCCGCTGACACCGGCGCCAAGCTGAAGGACCTCATGGTCCGCGCCGGACAGTCGTCCGAGAAGGCGCAGTTGATCTATCAGCACTCCACCAAGAAGCACCAGCGCAAGCTCGCCGCCGACATCGACGCCGACGTACGCCGCCATCAGGCGCAGGCCGCAGCGAAGAACGGCGACGGCGCGATCGTCCATCCCCTCCTCCCACGCCAACGCGACGCGGAAGGGCTGGCCGCGCGGGAGATGTGAGCCGCCGGGAAGGGGCGGGACCGGTAACCAACCGGTCCCGCCCCTTCCTGTCTGTGCACAGCCATACGCGCCAGCGGAGTGACGCGGATCACCGAAAATGGATCTCGCGATGTGAGACGCAAGAGCTTCGTGGGCCAACTGGAGGGCTTGTGTCACTCGATCCAGAGTGGTAATCGAGCCCGTATGGCACGCGAATGGCACGCGGCCTCAGATTGGTCTAGACAACAAACAAGCCCCAGGCCGCTGACCTGGGGTTTCTCTGTGGAGCGGGTGACGGGAATCGAACCCGCGCTCTGAGCTTGGGAAGCTCATGTTCTACCATTAAACTACACCCGCGTAAGCCGCCCTCTAAGCGCCTTGTCATCGTCGCACACTGTACCCCATTGTCAGCCTCCGGCACACATAGTGCTGGGGTTTGTGCTGTCGGGGGTGTCAGGTGGATGCGGGGCAGGGGAGCGGGACATGTGGTGAGGGCCGCAGTGCCGTGTGGGAGGTGGAGGGAGCCGTCCCCTAGTGTGGCTTTTGTCCTCGTCGCGACGATGTGGCGGGGTGAGTCCGCGGGGAGAGAAAAGGGAAGCGATGGAGCGCACCGTCGTTCGTTGTGCCGATGGGCACGTGTTCAGTATCACGGCGTTCCCGATGCAGAATCTGGGCGCCGACCGGCTCGGGCCTGGGCGGTTGATCCGGTGTCCCAAGTGTGCGCGGCTACGGCATGCCGTGCCGGTTGACGCGGGCGCTTTGGTGCGCCAGGCGCCTCGGTGAGGTGTGCGGGCCCGGCCCGATCGGACCGGGCCCGCCCCGTTGGCGTTTGCCACGTATCCTCGTCACGTGCTGCTCTCAGACAAGGACATCCGGGCCGAGATCGACTCCGGCCGGGTGCGGATCGATCCTTACGACGAGTCGATGATCCAGCCATCGAGCATAGATGTCCGGCTCGACCGGTTCTTCAGGGTTTTTGAAAACCACCGTTATCCGCACATCGATCCTGCTGTCGAACAGCCGGACTTGACGCGCCTTGTCGAGCCGGAGGGCGACGACGCGTTTATCCTCCACCCCGGAGAGTTCGTCCTCGCCTCGACGTACGAGGTCATCACGCTTCCCGAGGACGTTGCCTCCCGCTTGGAGGGCAAGTCCAGCCTTGGTCGGCTCGGGCTGCTCACGCACTCGACCGCCGGCTTCATCGACCCGGGGTTCTCCGGTCATGTCACGCTCGAGCTGTCGAATGTCGCCACTCTGCCGATCAAGCTCTGGCCGGGGATGAAGATCGGACAGTTGTGCCTGTTCCGGCTGACCTCGGCGGCTGAATTCCCGTACGGCTCCGGGCGTTACGGCTCGCGCTATCAAGGGCAGCGTGGTCCGACGCCCTCGCGCTCGTATGTGAACTTCCACCGGACCAAGGTGTGATGGCGGTGCTGCTCAGGCAGGCGGTCCGGGAACTCGGAACAGGCCCTAGAGCGTTGGCAGTTTGAAGAGCACCAGCAGCAGGACCAGTTGGACCGAGGCGGCTCCCAGCGCCCTGTGCCACGGCAGGTCGTGCGACTTGCTCACCATCGACGTCAGTAGCGCAGCACACGCCAGCCATGTCGCCCAACCGAGGATCTGAACGAAGCCGTTGGCGCCGCCGAGGAAGATCGCGAAGAGCAGGCGCGGCGCGTCGCTGAGGGACGTGATCAGCATCGCCAGGCCAATGGTCGGCGCCCAGCCGCCGTCACCGCCGAACTGGCGGGCCAGCGCATGGGTCACGGCACCGGTCATCAGCCCGCTCAGCACCACCGCGACAGCCGCGGTCATCATCCACGCGATGCTGGTGGAGAAGCTGGAGCTGAGGATGTCCTTGCGTGCGGTGTCGAAGCCGAAGACGGCCAGCATGCCGTAGACGAAGGTGACAAGCAGCGCCGGGCCCCAGACCTGGTAATCCCGCATCTGCCAGAAGGTGCGGCCGGGGCGCAGCACGATGCCGCTCAGCAGTTCCTTCCAGTGCAGCCTCGGGTCGGCGGGTGGTGCGCTGGGCTGCCCGGCGCGGTAAGTGGTGATGTGGTCCTGCGTGTCCGGGGCCGGGTATGCATCCGGATGCGCGTCCGGGGCCTCGCCGATGGCGAAGGAGACGGTGTGGCCCGGGGCGTCGTAGTAGCCGCTGTATCCGTTGGGGGGCGGGCTCTGTTGCGAGTAGTCCTGCCCGTATTGCGTGGGACGGGGCTGCTGGGCCCCTTCGCGTCCGATCCTGAATCCAGCCACGTCGTCGAACGTACCCGTTCGTAGCCGGGGACGGTCCAGCCGAGGACGATTGGTGCGGTTTTAGAGTGGTATTGAGGCGAAGCTGTGACATGTATTGCGGAACACGTTTACTTCGCCCGCTTCGCCCGCTTCGCCACTGCGCCCGCTTCGCCTACTGTGCGGGTTCGGGCTCCGGCTCCGGCTCGCTCGCCGGGCTCGAGTCGCCTGCCGGGTCCGCGGGGGTCTTGACGGCATTGAGCAGCAGCTGGGCGACGTCGACGACCTGCAGCGACTCCTTCACCTTTCCGCCCGCGGTGGAGCCGTTACGAGCTGCGGCCTTCTTGCTGTTGACCGAGTCGGTGAGCATCACCAGGCAGAACGGGCATGCGGTGGAGACGATATCCGGGTCGAGCGACAGCGCTTCGTCGACGCGCTCGTCGTTGATGCGCTTGCCGATCCGCTCCT
The DNA here is from genome assembly GCA_019243445.1 of Streptomycetaceae bacterium. Lineage (GTDB taxonomy): Bacteria > Actinomycetota > Actinomycetes > Streptomycetales > Streptomycetaceae > Streptantibioticus_B. The sequence goes on from JAFAUH010000198.1 coordinate 7,855, forward strand.
CCATCCACATGCGCGCACCGCCTGCGCCGCAGCAGAAGCCGCGCTCCTTGTGGCGGTGCATCTCCTCGTGGCGCAGCCCCGGCACCTTGGCGATGATCTCGCGCGGTGGTGTGTACACCTTGTTGTGGCGGCCCAAGTAGCACGGGTCGTGGTAGGTAATCAAGCCTTCGACTGGGGTGATCGGTACCAGCTTGCCCTCGTCGATGAGGTGTTGGAGCAGTTGGGTGTGGTGGATGACCTCGTACTCGCCACCGAGCTGTGGGTACTCGTTGGCGATCGTGTTGAAGCAGTGTGGGCAGGTGGCGACGATCTTCTTGGCCGACTTTGGCTTCTTCGTCGCGGGATCTTCATCGTCTTCGCCGAAAGCCATGTTGAGCATCGCGACGTTCTCGGCGCCGAGCTGTTGGAAGAGGAACTCGTTGCCGAGTCGGCGTGGCGAGTCACCGGTGCAGTTCTCCTCGCCGCCCATGATCGCGAAGTTGACACCCGCGATGTGCAGCAGTT
>JAFAUH010000248.1 GCA_019243445.1 Streptomycetaceae bacterium
CCGTGGATGTCTCGGGGAGCGTGGCCGGGGTGTTGTCGCCCTGGGGTCCGGGGAGCCATTCCATGGCCAGGGCCTCGACAGAGTTGATCTCTTCGCGGCTGAGGCGGCCCGTGTCGGCGAGCGTGCGCAGTTCGGAGATCCACTGGCCTAGCGGGAAGCGTGGGTTGGTGTGGTCGTCGAGGTAGTCGGCGGGGACGCGCAGGTGTTGGTGGGTGCGGTAGAAGCGCCGGGCGGCGCGCAGGCCGCGGGCGTGGGTGGCGGCCTGGCTGCCGAGGGGGCGGCGCAGTGCGAGGGCGAGGGGGTCGTGCTGCAGGGGCAGCGCGGCCAGTTGTGCCTGCTGGCCCTTGGCGAGGGTGGGGAAGGTGTCGAACTGTTCGTCCAGCCAGCGGGTGAGGGCGTCGGCGTCGGCCGGCAGCGGGCCCACCGGGATGGCCAGGGACTTGCCGTGGGTGCGGGCGCGGGCGCACATGCGCTGCCACTCTTCGGGCCAGGCGGGGTTCCACCAGCGGTCGATGTCCTTCAGGGCGCGCTGGTAGGGGCCGGGCAGGGTGCCGTCGGCTGCCTGGCGGCGCTGCTCGGAGAGCCACTTGCCCAGGGGGCGGCTCTGGTAGGTCTCGTTCGGTGCCGGGAGCAGGTGGCCGTGCTCGCGGGCGTAGGCCTGGGCGATGTCCAGGAACGTCTCTGTGCTGTTCTTGGGGTGCGCCCAGGGCATGTTGCAGGTGGCCAGCGCGGCGACGCGGGCCGCGGAGAGGTTGCCGGCGGCCTTGAGGGCGCGCTGGTAGCCCAGCCAGCAGCCCAGGTGGAAGCCGTCGGGGGTGATGTGGTTGCTGGGGACGATCAGGTGGCCGTGGGCATCGAAGAAGTCTTGCGCGCAGGCCATCCCGGTCTCCCAGATGTCGGGCTCCGGTTCCATGATCCGCAGCATCAGGTGCGGGGCGATCTCCGGGGCGCGTGCGGGCCGGATGGCGAAATCGGAGGTGGGAAGCTGGAGTCGGGCGCCGCTGACCGGCAGGCGGCGGAAGTAGTGCTCGTCGTAGGCCTTGAGAGCGATCATGACTTGGTGCAGCAGGTGGTACGGGGTGCCGAACGTGGCGTCCTCGGCGCGTTGCCCGGGCCCGAAGAGCACCGGGACGATCAGGGTGGAGATCTTGTTCATGCCGGGGCCGATGCGCAGCGCGCGGCCGATCGCCTGGACGATGTCGATGGTGCTCTGTTTGGGGTCGGCGAAGAGCACGGAGTCGGCCAGCGGGAAGTCGACGCCTTCAACGCACAGGCGGACGTTGCACAGCACGCTCAGCTCCGCCAGCCGGCCAGCGCGCGTCTCTTGCGGGGGCTGGGCGAATCGTGCCAGGCGCTCCCGCCGTGCGGTGCGGCTGTTGCGGGAGTGGACGCTGGCGACCCACAGGTCCTCTGCGTGGCCGCCGGGGATGGCGGCGGCGGTTTCGGGCAGGGTTGCGGCGAATGCCTCGCTTTGGACGATGCTGCGGCTGAAGACGACTGTGCGGCGGATGCCGTGCTCTTCGCGTGCTTTGAACAGGGCCAGCTGGGCCACCGCCACGCGCATGGCGTCGGCCTGGGGCGTGCGGTGGGCGCCGTTGCGTTTACGGCTGGCGAGGAACGCGTGCAGGTGCGGGTCGTGGATTTCGGGGGCGGCGATGCGGTAGTCGGCGAGTCGTCCCTCGTAGATGGCCTCGGCCAGCGAGTAGCGGTAGGCGATGTTGCCGTAGATGTCGGTGTCGTCCATGGAGGCGATCGGCTCGGTGATGATACCGCGGTTGACGTCCCAGATGCGGGGCGTGGCGGTGAGGTAGAGCCGGTGCCGGGCGGGGACGGCGTCGTTGTCGTGGATGACGGCCCACGGTTTGGCGCGGGCGCCGGCGGTGCGGTGGGCTTCGTCGATGACCGCGATGTCCCAGCGCGGCAGCAGGTGGCGCTGGTGGGCCTCGACGAGCTTGGGCAGCGAGGCGTAGGTGGCGAAGATGCTGACGGGCCCGTCGGCGGCGCGCACGGCGGCGGCCAGCCGGGCGGGGTCGCTGGTCATGGTGAGCACGCCGCTCAGAACGGGTTCGCTGGTCTGCTTGTCGGAGCACAAGCCGAAGTAGTGGCCGGGCCGGCCGGAGGTGTGCCAGACGCGGGCGGTCTGGTTGAGCAGGTCCAGGGTCGGCATCACGGTCAGGCTGCGGCTGTCGGGAGCGACTTCGTGGGCGATGTGGACGGCCAGGTGGGTCTTTCCCGTGCCGCACGGCATGATGACCTGCACCCGCCCATGGCCCATGGCGAAGTCGTTGAGGACGCAGTCCGCCGCGGCGCGCTGGCGCGTCCACAGCTCGCTGGGCAGGCGTTGAGCGGGCAGATCGTGCAGCACGGGACGGTTCCCCCGGATCAAGCTGGTGACGGCTTCAAAGGGGCAGGGTGCGGGCGGGTTTGCGGCGCTGGATGCTCAATTCCTCCCCGCTCACTCCTGGGAGTGAATCTTCCAGGCGCGCAGGAGTGCCCCCGTGGTAGAGAGCTGAGTGCCGCACAGGCGTCGGCAGCTTCGTGGCCGGGACCGCCGCGCGGCATCGCCCGGACGGATGACTGGGTGGACGGCGGGGATCGGACACGGTCTGTGCGGGTGGAGCGGCGCGACCGGCGGTGGCGTGACCGCTGCGGCTGCTGGGCTCAGGGCGGGTGGCGGGATGTTGGGGAGTGCGATGTGGGCAAGGAGCCTGCCGCGGCGGCCGGTTCGTTTCGTGGCGCACGAGTCGAACTGCTCGTTCTTGTGGCGGGTGGCCGGGGCGCAGGGGGTGGACGTCGACTTCCTGCTCACCGAGCTGGGTGACGGGCCGCCTCGGCAGCAGGCCCTGCGGCCGCATCTGGCAGAGGTGTTCTTGAGCCGTGCGGCCGCGGGCCGGCTCGCGCAGATGCTCGGCGTGCCGTCCGGGCGGCTGCGGTGGGCTCTGCCGCACCTGCGGGAATCCCACCTTCTGCCGGGTGATCACGCGCGGTGGCAGTGGCCGTGGCAGCCGCTGAAGCACTGTCTGGTGCCGGCCTGCGGACTGTGTGCGGCGGCCCGGGGCGGCCACTGGGGTGAGGTGTGGCTGGTGTGGCCGGAGCGGTGGAGGATCTGCGAGCGGCACGGCCGGTTCACGCACGTGCGGCAGGCCGGGCCGAGCGGAGTGGATCTGGCACGGCTGCCGGAGTCGGCGGAGGCGCACCGCAGGCGGGGCCGGCTTGAGCGGCGGTTCGGACCGGCCGGGGCGGTTCTGGTCGCGGACGCTTTCGCCGTGACCGGGTGGTGGTGGCGCCGCACCCCGCTCACCCGTTGCTGGGCGGAGCGGGCCGGGCGGGCCGGGCTGCAGCCCAGGGACACCGAGACGGCATGGCTGCTGGTGTATCCGGAGGCGCTGGAAGTGGCCCGGGCGCTGCTGCGCTTCGAGCAGCAGCGCGCTGCCCTGCCCGGCGGGCCCTGGGCTGCGGCCGAGTCCCAGCTGGTGGCCACGGTGTCCCGGCTGGCGGATGCGCTCGGACTGCCGCCGGGTAGGTGGCAGGTCCCGGTGGCGGAGTGGCTCGCCCGGCACCGGCGGTGTGCGCCGGCCCCAGGTGACACCCCGGACGGCAGCGGCCGCCGGCGCCCGGTGACGGCGCTGGTCCACCGCGACGACGAGAACGAGGCATCGCTGGAGAACCGCTGCTGCCTGCCCTGGGACTGGAGCGACCCGTTCGCCGCCGTGTGAACCCTGCCCGGAGCGGCACGAACCATGACTCGCACAGGCGTCCGCCCCGTTCCCTCGATCGTGGGGTGATGGCGGTTGCGGCTGCGCCCGCCCTTTCGGTGCCCGGATGCTGGAGCGGGGCACGCGCAGCGCGTCCCGCCGCAGAGACCGAAGGGGACGGACGTGGCAGGGGGCCCGGTCAGCGCATACGAGATCGCCGTCTGCTACCTCGACCGGTTCGGGCGGCAGCGCGAGCGCCCGGTGGCCGAGGTCGGCGAGGTGCCGTTCGAAGAGCTTGCACCGCTGGAGCGGCCCGTGCCCTACCCGGGACGGCAGTCGTTCGTCACCAACGCGTGGGCCTCGGCCACCGACCAGTCGCTGGCCTGCGGCTCACTACGGCAGCTGCGGTGCAGCATGCTTCTGGACCGCGACCCGGCGGTCGGACTGCGCAGCGCGGGCCCCATGGAGCTGCGCTGGAGCCGTCAGGGGCGCAGCCACCATCTGCGGCCGGCGTTCGTCGCCCTGCGAGCGGGGCGGCGCGAGGTGATCCGCGTGCAGCCGGAGGAGCTCACCGGCCGGTGGCACTGCGAGCAGGAGGTGCTGGCGGTGGCTGCGGCAGCAGCGGGCTGGCAGATCCGGGTCATGGAACCCCCCGCCGGGGTGGAACTGGACAACCTCCAGCTCCTCTACGCCGCCCGCAGTCCACGGTGGCTCACGGCCGGGCAGGACCAGTTGCTGGAACAGCAGTTCACCTCGCCTCGGACCATCCGCTCCGGGGTACGCGCCGCCGCCCTGTCCCCGTACGCGGGGGTGGACCTTGCCTATCACCTGATCTGGGCTCAGCGGCTGCACACCGACATGAGCGTCCCGCTCACCCCGTCGTCAACGGCATGGGCCCACTCAGGGGAGGTCATGTGACCTCGGCTTCGCCGCACGCCGCAGGCGCCGTGGCGCCCGCCGCCGCTGACACCCTGGCTCTGGGGGACACCATCCGCTTCCGCGACGGCCGCTGGGTGGTCACCGCCTTCCACGGACCGCGTCTCTTCCTCGACGCCGCAGAACCGCTGGAGCCCGGAGAGCCGGTGGAGCCGCTGATCATCCTCCAGACGGCCGTGACCTCAGCCCCCGACTTCGCCGTGCTGAACCGGGCGGCGCCGCGCAGTTCGCTGCCCGGCCGCCTCTGCGAGTTCCGTGCGCTGCCGCGCGACGTACGCAAGGCCGCCCTCGCGTGGGAGCGGCATGTCAAGGAAGTACTGCATCAGCAGGCCCCGAACGTCCCCGCCAGCACCCCGCCCAAGCCAGCCTTCGACCCGAAGCTCTGTACCCTCCGTCAGCGCTACCAGGCCAAGGCCGACCAGCTCACCCAGGCCGGAGTGCCGGTGTCCGCGGCTACCGTGGAACGAAAGTGCGCGGCCTGGCGCAAAGAAGGCCTGATGGGCCTGGTCGACAAACGGCACCTGCGCACCGCGACCTCGCATGGACGCGTCGACGGGCGAGTAGTCGACATCGTGTGGGAGATCCTGGACGACGAGCGCGACAGAGGACTGTCACCGGGAACCCTCTCCCGGCTGATCGACCGAGTGCAGCAGACGGTCCGGGCCCGCTACGCGCCGCTGCTCGCCGATCCGAAGACCGCCCGCGGGCTGGTGATCAGTCCAGCGACGTTCTACCGCCTGCTGGAGCGCCTCGGGATCACCACCCAGAACGCGCACGACACAGCGGCCCGCCACGCGGCCGGACCTGCCACGTCCGCACAGCGGCCCGGCAGCGCCCGGCGGGCGACCTGGGCCCGCTGGCCCGGAGAACTGGTGCAGATCGACACCACCGGCCTGGACGTCCTCGTCCTCGGCGACGACGGACGGGCCATCCCTGTGGAGCTCACCATCGCCGTCGACGTGGCCACCCGCAGCATCGTGGGCTCTCTGATCGTGCCCAAGCTCACCGGCCGCACCGGCGGGGCGGGACGATGGGCCGCCGGGCGGGCCACCCGCTCGTTCGACACCATGCAGGTCGTCGCCCAAACCACGGCTCCGCTTCCCGCCCGCCCGGGCTGGGCGCCGGAAACCTTCATGGAAGGCTCGGACCTCCCCTTCGAGAACCTCCTCGCGTCCGACCCCCGCTTCGCCGGCGCCGCCGCCCGGCCCGTCATCAAACCCGAAACGCTCGTCATCGACCACGGCTCGCCGTTCATTTCCGCGGACTTCACCCGCGCCTGCCACTCCCTGGGCATCGAGGTACGCGAGGCACGGCTGCGTACCGCCGTCGACAAACCTCGTGCTTCATACTGCGCCTCCTTGGGCTGATTCGATCGGTGTTTCGTCGAGTGCGGGGCGGGTGCGGGGTGGTCGGCCGATGTGGGGCCTGGTGAACTCGGGGCCGGGCAGCTGGTAGAAGTACTCGCCCTTGTCGTTGGCGAGGCGGCCGGTCAGGAGTCCCTCGTTGCGCCACTTCTTGACCGTGTTGGTGTGCACCCGCAGGCGGCGGGCGATCTCGTTCAGGCTGAACAGCCCTTGATCGGCGAGTCGTTGGGGGTGGCTGCGCAGGTGGTAGGCCCGCCGGATGTGCTTGATGATCCCGGGGCTGAGGGGCTGGCCGAGGCCGCTGAGGTGGCCGCGTTCGGTGAGGATTCCTGCGATCTGGCCGTCGGTGTGGTCGTCCAGGAGGGCGTCGATGGCGGCGACGACCTCGGGCGGGGTCTGCCGGATCTGCCAGGAGGCCAGCGGGACGGGCCGCACCAGCGTGTGCTCCTGCCCGCCGGCCAGGCGGACATGCGCGGTGATCTGCTGCGCGCGGACCAAGGTGACGTCGGTGACCAGCAGCCGTACCAGGCGTTTGCGTTCGCGGTCGGGGGTGTTCGGATCCGCCCACAGTGCGGGGAAGTCGCGGGCCAGCGCGGTGATCCGGGCCCGCTGGGCCTCGTCGAGGACGCCGGTTCCGGTGGCCTTTGTCTTCTCGTAGGTCTCGGTGGCTTCGGCGAGTTCGCGCAGGGCCGCGTTCCAGTCGGCTTCCAAGCTGGTGGCGACCAGGCGGTTGTCGGGGTCGACGGCGAGGTATCGGCGGCGGGCCAAGTCAGCCTGGTACTGGGCACGTTCGACGGAAGCGGCCCGCAGCTGGTCGGCCTCGTCCGCGCGGGCGGCCAACTCGTCGGCGACCGCGAGCGCTGCCTGCACCGCGTGCGGGGTCAGTGCGGTCACCAGCAGCTCTCCGACGGCATCATCGACGATGGCGCCGTGCACGCGCTGGCAGATCGGGTTGCCGTACTGGATGCCCTTGGCCTGGCAGACGTACTCCGGCTCCAGGCGGTCTTTGCGCTGGTGGTAGCGCACGGTCATGCGCCTGCCGCAGATCCCGCATATAACGATGCCCTGCAGCAGGGCCGGGCCCTCGCGCGGCGGGCCGTGACGGCGGTCCTTGCCGTGCGCGGTGGCGTTGGCGGCGAGGCGGGCCTGGTTGGTGTCGTACTTGGCCAGCGTGATGTATCCGGGATGGTGGTCGGGGAAGAAGGCGACCCACTGATCGCGCGGTTGCAGCCGCGGTCCGCTCTTCCCGGTGCCGGGAGTGGGTTTGTGCTGGTAGCGGCCGTAGAAGAACACTCCGGCATAGCGCGGGTTGTGCAGGATATACAAGATCCGCGAGTGGGCGGCCGGCGCCCATACCACCTGGCCTTTGTCCGGGCCGTGGGCCAGGCGGCGGGGTAGCCGCAGCCCCTGGTGGTGGAACGCCTTGACCACACCGGTGGCCGAGCCGGTGGCATCGAACAGCTCGAAGACCGCGCGGATGGCCTGCTGGACGGCCGCATCGGGGTCCAAGACGACTTTTCCGGCGCCGTCGTAGACCAGGCCGATCGGCAGCGGACTGACCAGTTCCCCGCGGCGGGCCTTGGACAGCTGCCCGCCCCGCAACCTGGCCTTGAGCAGGTGCAACTCTGCCTCCGAGAGACTCCCTTTGAGGCCGAGGAGTAGGCGGTCATTAAAATCGCAGGGATCGTAGAGGCCGTCCTCGTCCAAGATCAGGGTCCCGGACATCGCGCAGATCTCGAGCAACTTGTGCCAGTCGCTGTTGTTGCGCGCCAGGCGGGAAACTTCCAGGCCGAGGACGATCCCGGCGTGTCCCATGCCGACCTCGGTGACCAGCCGCTGGAAACCCTCCCGGTCCGCCACGCTGGCGCCGGAGTGGCCCTGGTCGGTGTCAATGACGATGATCTTGTCGGCCGGCCAGCCCAGCGCGACCGCCCGCTCTTTGAGCCCGTACTGACGCACGGTGGACTCGGTGTTGTTGAGCACCTGCTTGAGTGAACTCTGCCGGATGTACAGGTAGGCGTCTTGGGCGAGGTGGGCCGCGGTTACCTTGGCCGCGGGACCGAACAATGTCTCCATCAACTTCCTCCTTTTCTATGGAAGTTGTTGCTGGTCATGGGCTGTGGGCGTGGGCCAGCACCATCTGCGACCACACCCGGATGACCTCCGGGTCCAGCCCGGCGGGCGGCCCGGGCGTCGCCATACGGGCCGGGGACGGGCTCCTGGGCGCCGCCGCGGCGGCCAGGGATGCCGCGACGCGCAGGAACGCGACCATGCCGCGGGCCACCAGCACACCGAGCCCGTGGCGGTGCCCGCCCCGGCTTGCGCTCTCGTGCAGCCGCTCGTACTCGGCAAGTCCCGCCGCACTCTCACCGGCGCAGGTCGGTGCAGGCTATGGCACCTCCTCAGGGTGGCTCTCCGGCTCGCGGCGGCGAGCCAGCGCACGCTCGATGGAGCGAGGATGGATGGTGAAGCCGAACTCGACGTGCACCTTGTCGGCCAACTGCCGTGAAGACAGAGCCGAGTCGGACCTCCGCCAGCCCTCGACGCGGTCCATGACCTCGTCGGTCAGCTTGGTCGGGCCCTTCGGGCCGGGCTTGCCCGCCACGAGCGCGCCAGGGCCGCCCGCGTCCAAGGCGGCGGCGATCTCATAGAACGCCTGACGGCAGTAGCCGAAGGCCCGGGCGGCTTGGGTAACAGGCACCTTGTCCACGCGCACCCGCCGCACCATCTCGTACTTGACCTGCACCACATCCCGCGCGTCACAGAAGGGCGAGGCGAGGAATGCCTCGTCGACCACCTTCTCCGGGTGCGGGTTGAGCGAACGGGCCGCCGCCAAGGCGGCTACCTTCGGATCCGTCGTCGCTGCCACCGTGTCACCTCTTCGGTCCGCGCCGATGTCACCAGGTTCGCGCCGACAGCTGCGGTGGTCAAGCCCCCAAGGGCAGCATACGAAGGCGAAACAGCAGGTGAAGACGCACTGCGGTGGCTTCCTTCGCACGCTGCCGGTCGGCGGGGGCACGCGATACGGCGTGGATCCTACGACACTCACGGCGTCGTCTCCCCGGCACCGCGACAGCGGAGCGTGTCGATCAAGTCGGCCACAGCCAGCAGATCCTGCACGCGGAACGGGCAGCGGCCCGCGGCGACCACCACGAACGGATCGACCGGGTCCACGTCGGTCCACGCCGCAGGCAGCGAGGCCACCTCCCCGTCCTCGCCGAGGAAGCTGACCCGGTCCTCGTCCCAGGCCAAACGCCGGTCGACGAAAGCAAACTCCCGCCCGCACCACGGATGGAACGGATGCGTCACCCGGACAACTCCGTACTTACCGCGTTGATCGGGTGCAGTCGACGATGCGCGACAAGGCGATCGTGGAACGCGCCATGCTCGCCATCAAGACGGGTTTCAGCCAGTACCTGGCCACCTACACCCACCACCGCCTCGACCTGCGCGGCAGACGTGTCCGCCACCAACCCCTCTTTACCATCGCCGAGTTGCAGGAGCTGTTCGAGCAGTGGGTGGTCCTCCACTGGCAGCAAACCCCCCACGGGGCACTCCGCTCCCCCTTCACCCCCGGGCTGCGTCTGACCCCGAACCAGATGTACGCGGCGCTGGTCTCCTTGCGCGGCTACCGGTCCACGGCCCTGACCGAGCAGGAGAACCGCAAGCTGCTGCCGGCGGTGTGGGTGCGGGTCAGCCGCAAAGGCTTCCAGATCAACAACCGCACCTACAACCTCGGCCGGGGAAAGCTGGACCCCTGCCGCGGGTCCTCCGGGATCACAGCCCAGCAAGGCCGGTGGGAGGTCCACTACTCCCCCGACCATCCCGAGGTTGCCTGGCTGTTCAACCACCGGGCCGAGCCGGGCACCGATCCATGGGTCGAGGTGCCGTTCATCCACCGCCGGCTGCTGAGCGACCGGTGGACCGAGGATGCCTGGGCCGAGGGCCTGCGCATCCACCTCGATGCCGGCGGCAGCCGCCATGACGAGGCCGCCATCGCCCGGGCCACCGCCCAGTTGCTGCGCGACCTGGCCGCCGGGCCCAAGGCCACCGCCGCGAGCATCCCTGTTCCCCGCACGGCTGTGCCCGCCCGTCCGGCACCGCCGGCGCCGGCCGAGCCTTACGACGACGACATGCCGCCTCTGGACCCGGACTCCGTCCGCCCGTTTCGATCCCTCGACCGCCCGGCCGGGGATCTCTTCGACACATCCGAGCCCGCCCGGGGCGCGGGCCAGAGCCTTGAGGAATTCTTGGCCTCCCTGCCCGGCCTCTACCCGTCCGGCCCCGCCGATCCCGGGCCCCTGGGCGACGACAGCGCAAGGACCGCCCCAGGCAACACCCCCCAAGCCGACAGCATCCCCGCCTCTCCCCCGCCCGGCAGCCTGCCCGGCGATGAACCGCACAGCGCACGGCA
>JAFAUH010000258.1 GCA_019243445.1 Streptomycetaceae bacterium
CACCTCCTCGGCGTCACAAACATCAACAGCTTCCGCGTCCAGATGTCCCAATGGGCCCACCGCGGCCTGATCAACAAGACCGGACCCGCCACCTACACCCTCGCCTGCTGAGCACGACGGGACTCGACGCCGACCACAAGATCCTTAACTTCCCGGCCTTGCCTCTTCGTCCGTGGATCCCGAGGCGCTTGCCTGACAGCGATCGCCTCGCGTGGTGCGGTGTGGTGCGGATCAACGGACCAACCGTATAGCGCAGGTCGGACAGTGCGTGAGGAGATGGCTTGGAAGCTGCTTCCTGAGTTGTTGATCATCGTTGGCCGTTTCGGTATCAGTTGCCGGGAGACCGGGGTGATCGTGGCAGCCCGTGAGCAGTTGCCACTTCGCGCGGGCGCTGTCTTCGCCTCGGAGGAGGAATTGGCGGCCGTTCTGGCAGGTCATGATCTGGCCGAAAGATCGGTTCGACGATTGAGGTATGCAAAGCAACTATCTGGTGCTGATTCATGGCATTTTGGTGCCAAGTCAGCCAGGAACTGCTAAGAGTGGACTGATTATTGATCGAGTGGAGATTGGGGGATTCCATGCGGGAATCGTTAGAATCTGTTGGTGCAACGGACAACGGCTCCGGGGATACCGTCCAGGATGAGGAACCTACCGCGGCTCAGGTTGAGGCAGCCGACATCTGTGCTGATCTTGTGAAGCAGTTCGGTTCCACCCATCCCCCCATGCCATTGCTGGTTCTCCAGGCCCGGGAGCGCGATCCCGGCCTGGACGACCGGGTAGCGCATATCGTCGAGTCCCTGCACAAAAGCTATGCTCAGAGGCGGCATCTGTGCCGGCTCCTCCCAGTCGACACTGGTTCCCAGTCACAGGGCAGTTCCCCATACGAACGTACGATGGCCCTGCTGCGGATGCTCACGGACGGGGAGTGGAAGAGCACCTCCCGTTCTCCGCAGCATCCCTATACGTTCCCCAGATCCAGGCTGGTCACCGCGATTGAGGAGGCTGCCGAGGCGACGCTGGAGGATCCCAACCCTGACGATGCGGTCCTCAGGTGCTTGGCGGAACGGAGCTGGCTGCCCGAAGGACAGGCTCGCCAATCCTGGCTTTCCGCTCTGATCCGCTCCTTGAACAGCGCGGACCAGCTGCCCGGTGCATTTCTGGTTGGCCTGATGACAGCTGCGCTGACCGCCTTCCTCACGTCGGCGGGTTGGTGGATCTGGCTCTCTGTGCTGCTCGGTGTCCCGGTGCTGTACGGCATAACACGCGCACTGTGGCAGCGCGTCCCCTCACGCAACTGGCTCCGCTCGGAAAGCCGATGGTTCACCACCACCACGTTTCTCACCGCTGCCGGATCGCTCACGCCGATCGGCTCCGTGTTGCGGGCCAGAATCTCCTGGGTCGTGATCGACTCGCGGGCTCAGGAAGTCGCCCGCTATGCGCGCGCCGCATCCGATGAGAATGCCCAGGATACGGAACGCCAACGCGCCAAGCAGTTCCTGCTGCAACTGCGCACACTGGCGCTGTTGGAGGATCTGCGTGCCAACTACCGGCCACGAACGCTGGATATGCGTCGCCGCAAACGCACCGCGCCTCCGCTGATCTTCTTGCCTCGGGCCACCGAAGACAACGGCGGCCTGCACCTGCTGGCTGCGATCAACGACATCCGATGCCGCCGCAGTGAGCAGGACCCGCTGCTGCTGGTGGCCGGGGTGGCTCACGACGACTGGTCGAATCTGCAGGAGGCGCCCGTCCCCGAATTCGGGCCCGCCAGTGCCGTGACCAGTTCCGGCAACGACTACTACCGCGAGTGGATCGCTGGACTGCGGTTGGGCCAGTCCTCCCCGGAGGAGCGCCCCTGGATTATGCGCAAGCAATTTGAAACAGAGCAGTTGACACGACGTAGCCGCCGTACGGTTGCCGAGCCGCAAGCCAGGCGGACTGTATGGGCGCTGTGGTCGCCGTGGACTGCGCTGGTCGTGGTGGTAGTGCTGGTGGGTGCGTTCGCCTGGTACAAGACAGAACAACATGCGCACGAGACAGAACTGAGGCACGAGATAGAACAGGAGCGCTGCAGCGGGCATCTGTCCGACAGCTATCTGGAACGCGTATCGGACTCGGACGGCAGCCTGGAGTGCATTGGGGTCTCCACCGGAGGTTCTCCCTCCCCCTTTGGTCTGTACAGCAGTCACCTGGACCCGGTTTCCTTGGACGGTGCCGTGGGGAAGGATCCGAACACGGGCCGGGCGGGAGCCGGGATAAACCTGGATTGGCTGGAGCATCGCATTGAGGCTAATGATGAAGCTCTGAAGACCGACAAGCAGCGCTATGTGACGGTCGTCTACGCTGGTCCGCTGACCACCTTGAACGGGCAGTCGGCGCAAGCCCTGGGCGCTCTCCAGGAGCTGACCGGCGTCTACCTGGCACAGGTCAGGAACAATGACGTGGCCAGCGCCAGCCTCCGGCTGCGGGTTCTGATCGCCAACAGTGGCCAGGACATGCGCCACCAAGTACCGATGGTGCAGCAGATCATCTCACTCGCCCAGCACGACAAAACCATCGTGGGCGTGATAGGCCTGGGCCGGGACGTCAAGGAGAGCGAGCAGTCGGTCCAGCTGCTGGAAGAGGCCGGAATCGCAGTCATCGACACCACCAACTCCTCCACCGAGCTGGGCGAGAAGTACCCCAACTACTTCGGTCTGGCCGCCACCGACCAGGAGGAAACCAACGACATTGCCAGGCTCATACCTTCAGGCAGTGGTCGGCCAGCGATGGTGCTCACCCGCGACCCCAACTATGCACCCGACGACCAGTACAGCGCCGAGCAGGCCAAGTACGCCGTGCAAGCGCTCCGCAGCCGAGGCTACCAGGTCGGCGCGCCGATGCTTTACCAGCCATATCCCGAGGCGGACTTCACCAATGTGACGATACAGATGTGCGGCCAGGGCACCCCACCGCCGGTGGTCTACCTGGCCGGGCGGACCGATGACGCGCCGGAACTGCTCAACGTGCTGCGCTCCGCCCCCGGGTGCCAGGGCCGCCCCATCACCGTGCTGACCGGAGATGACATGACCAGGGCCCAGTTGGCGGCCATGTCCATCCCCGCCAACGTCACCCTCTATTACGCGGCGTTGTCCGATCCCACCCGCTTGGCCGACAAATCCGACCTGCTCTCTACCGCCCGCTACGTCCCCGACTTGCATGTGCCAGGTGATCCGGCCATGGCCTTCCGGGAGAAGATGTTTACAAACGGCACACTCGGCCTTGGCTACGACGCCGCCAACGCGCTGTTCACAGCAGCCAATGAGGTGAGTGTTGCCCTGTTCCAAGGCTCCGCATCCGCCGCACCTGCCGTGCTGGCCGCGCTGCACTCGGTCCACCTCACCAACCAGGCAACCGGAACGATCGACTTCTCCAGGTATGTCCTGGCGGCCTCGGCATCACCGCAGGATGGTGGGCCAAGCCGGAGCATCGCCCTGATGAAGATCAGTACGACGAACGGCGGGAGGTCACAGGACGTGTGCAACCGACCGGCAGGGGACCCCAGGCCAATGACACAGTGGTGTCCCGCCGCAGCTTCGGTACGTTAGGTCCATGTATTCGGGAGCGAGCTTGCGGTGATCACGTGGCGTCGGATCGAGGAGCAGGACTTCCCGCTGCTGCGAACGTGGCTGCAGCAACCTCATGTGAAGCGTTGGTGGAATCACGAGACCACAGCGGAAGCGGTGGCGCGCGACTTCGGCCCCGCCGCCCGAGGGGAGGAGCCTTCGGAGGATCTCCTCGCATTCCTCGACGGCCGTCCGGTCGGTCTGGTACAGCGTTCACGCCTGCGTGACTACCCAGAGTATCTGGCCGAGCTGGCGGCTATTCTCCCCGTACCTGACGACGCGATGACCATCGACTACCTGATCGGCGACCCGCAGCAGACTGGACGGGGCATCGGGACGGCGATGATCCACTCAGTCATCGAGCGAACCTGGTCCGAGCACCCGGCCGCCCCCTGCATTCTCGTCCCAGTGGTGGCGGCCAACCGCGCTTCGTGGAGGGCACTGGAGAGGGCCGGGCTGCGCCGAGTCGGGGTCGGAAACCTGGAGCCGGACAACCCGGTCGATGACTGGACTCACTATCTGTATCGCATCGACCGACCCAGGACTGGCAGCTGACGACTCACCTGGGCCTGCTGTACTTCCGGCGTTCGGAGGTCGACCTGGAGTTCGCCGATATGGGTGAAGTTCTTGGCATTTCATAGGAGTTGGAGTTGTAACAGGAGATAATTGCAGTGGTCGCCTCGTTCTCGGGGGTGTGTATGCGAGGGGGTGTGTATGCGAGCAGTGTTCGGCTCTGCAGCGCGCCGTCTGAGCACGTGTCGCGCCCAGCGACAGGACAAGGAGCGCGGGCAGCGGGCTGTATGTCATCACGTGCTTACCGAGGTCTGATCCCTCTACGTACTCGGTCGCCAGCCACGGCTGTTGCGCGTCGGTGTCCGCGTCGAGGAGTTGAGCGATCCGCGTGCCGTAGACCGTCTTCAGGATCTCGATCTCCTGCGCGAAGCGCAGCCGGGCGGTCGAGTCGACGACCGACGGCTTGATGACCTTCACCGCGGCAGGCTCGCCACCGGGCGACTCGCCCAGATACACCTGTCCCATACCGCCCTGGCCGATCCGGCCCAACAGCTCGAAGCCGCCGATGTACGCCGGATCGTCGGGGCTGAGCGGTGCCGTCTGCACGTCTTTCCTTCGATCGGGCCCGTCGGGCAGGGAGCTGTTGAACCGGTATCGCAACAAGCCAGCCGATCCGGTGGCACTCCATTGAGGGGCTGTTCAGATGTCCCGGAATGTTTCGATCTGTGCGCCGATCGAATTGAGCCGCTCCGCCAGGTCCTCGTAACCGCGGTTGATCACATAGACGTTCCGCAGTACGGAGGTGCCCTCCGCCGCCAGCATCGCCAGCAGCGTCACCACCGCGGGGCGCAGCGCCGGCGGGCACATCATCTCCGCCGACCGCCACCGCGTCGGGCCTTCGACCAGCACCCGGTGCGGGTCGAGCAGCTTGACGCTTGCGCCGAGCCGGGTCAGTTCGGTGAGGTAGATGGCGCGGTTGTCGTAGACCCAGTCGTGGATCAGCGTCGAGCCCTGGGCGGTCGCGGCGATCGCCGCGAAGAACGGGACATTGTCGATGTTGAGGCCGGGGAACGGCATCGGGTGGATCTTGTCGAGCGGCGCACGCAGCTTCGACGGATGCACCGTCAGGTCGACAAGCCGGGTACGGCCGTTGTCGGCGTGGTATTCGGTGCTGCGCTCGTGATCCAGGCCCATCTCGTCGAGCACTGCGAGCTCGATCTCCAAGAACTCGATCGGTGCCCGCCGGATGGTGAGTTCGGAGGAGGTCACCACGGCAGCGGCGATCAGGCTCATCGCCTCGACCGGGTCCTCGGACGGCGCGTAGTCGACGTCGCAGTCGATCTGCCGTACGCCGTGCACGGTCAGCGTCGTGGTGCCGATGCCCTCGACCTTCACGCCCAGCTGCTCCAGGAAGAAACACAAGTCCTGGACCATGTAGTTGGAACTGGCATTGCGGATCACCGTGACGCCGTCGTGGCGCGCGGCGGCGAGCAGTGCGTTCTCGGTCACCGTGTCGCCTCGCTCGGTCAACACGATCGGGCGTGAGGAGGAGGTCGAGGAGTCGACGGCGGCGTGGTACCAGCCGCCGGTGGCCGTCACCTCAAGCCCGAAGTGGCGCAGCGCCGCCATGTGCGGGTGCACCGTCCGCGTTCCCAGGTCGCAACCGCCCGCGTACGGGATTTTGAAGCTGCCGGTGCGGTGCATCAGCGGGCCGAGGAACATGATGACGCTGCGGGTGCGACGCGCCGCCTCGGTGTCCATCGCGTCGAGGTCGAGCTCGGCGGGCGGCACGATCTCCAAGTCGTTGCCGTCGTTGATCCAGCGGGTGCGTACCCCGATGGAGCCGAGCACTTCGAGGATGCGGTACACCTCTTCGATCCGGGCGACCCGGCGCAGCGTGGTGCGCCCTGCGTTGAGCAGCGAGGCGCACAGCAGTGCCACGCACGCGTTCTTGCTTGTCTTGACGTCGATGGAGCCGGAGAGTCGACGCCCGCCGACCACGCGCAAGTGCATGGGGCCGGCGTATCCGAGGGAGACGATTTCGCTGTCGAGTGCCTCACCGATTCGGGCGATCATCTCAAGGCTGATGTTCTGGTTGCCCCGCTCGATGCGGTTGACCGCGCTTTGACTGGTGCCGAGGGCTTCTGCGAGCTGCGACTGCGTCCAGCCTCGATGCTGGCGGGCGTCGCGGATGAGGTTGCCGATGCGTACGAGGTAGTCGTCTGCCATGGGGGAATGTTATCTCAGATATGAGATTTGATGCGTGATTGCTTGTGGGTTGTGTGAGAGGCGTGTCATGGCTGGTCGGCCATGCCTCGCGGCGATGTACTAGAGTTATCTCGACATCGAGATATCTGCCGGGTCATGCACACATGCACAAAGGAGACTGTCGTGTCGGCGAACAGCTTCGACGCCCGCAGCACGCTGCGCGTGGGCGACGAAACGTATGAGATCTTCCGGCTGGACAAGGTCGACGGCTCTGCCCGACTGCCGTACAGCCTGAAGGTGCTGCTGGAGAATCTTCTCCGCACCGAGGACGGCGCAAACATCACCGCCGACCACATCCGGGCATTGGGTAGCTGGGACGCGAGCGCCCAGCCCAGCCAGGAGATCCAGTTCACTCCGGCCCGCGTGATCATGCAGGACTTCACCGGTGTGCCGTGCGTCGTCGACCTCGCCACCATGCGCGAGGCCGTCAAGGAGCTCGGTGGTGACCCGTCCCGGATCAACCCGCTGGCCCCCGCCGAACTGGTGATCGACCATTCGGTCATCGCCGATCGCTTCGGCACTCCCGACTCTTTCGCCCGCAACGTGGAGCTGGAGTACGGCCGCAACAAGGAGCGTTATCAGTTCCTGCGCTGGGGTCAGACCGCCTTCGACGAATTCAAGGTCGTCCCGCCCGGCACCGGCATCGTCCACCAGGTCAACATCGAGCACCTCGCCCGTACGGTCATGGTGCGAGGCGGCCAGGCATACCCGGACACCCTGGTCGGCACCGACTCGCACACCACCATGGTCAACGGCCTTGGCGTGCTTGGCTGGGGCGTCGGCGGCATCGAGGCCGAGGCCGCCATGCTCGGCCAGCCGGTCTCGATGCTCATCCCGCGCGTCGTCGGCTTCAAGCTGAGCGGCTCGCTGCCGACCGGCACCACTGCCACCGACCTGGTCTTGACCATCACCGAGATGTTGCGCAAGCACGGTGTCGTTGGCAAGTTCGTCGAGTTCTACGGCGAGGGCGTCGCCTCCATTCCGCTCGCCAATCGCGCCACCATCGGCAATATGTCACCGGAGTTCGGCTCCACGGCGGCGATCTTCCCGATCGACCAGGAGACCTTGAACTACCTGAAGCTCACCGGCCGTTCGGCCCAGCAGCTCGCGCTCGTCGAGGCATACGCCAAGGAGCAGGGCCTGTGGCTCGACCCCGCAAACACAGCTGCCGAGCCCGACTTCTCCGAGAAGCTCGAACTGGACCTTGCCACTGTCGTCCCGTCGATTGCAGGGCCGAAGCGACCGCAGGACCGCATCATCCTCGCCGAGGCGGCCCGCAAGTTCGCCGAGGACGTGCGCAACTACGTCAGTGACGCCGAGGACGCCGACGAGGCGGGCAAGGAGTCCTTCCCGGCCTCCGACGCCCCGGCCGTCTCCAACGGCGCTCCGAGCAAGCCGACCCTCGTCAAGGCTGCCGACGGGTCGACATACACCATCGACCATGGTGCCGTCGCGGTCGCTGCCATCACTTCCTGCACCAACACCTCCAACCCGTACGTCATGGTGGGCGCCGCGCTGCTTGCCAAGAAGGCGGTGGAAAGGGGCCTGGCCCGCAAGCCGTGGGTGAAGACCACTCTCGCCCCCGGTTCCAAGGTGGTCATGGATTACTACGACCGTGCCGGGCTCACCCCATACCTCGACAAGCTGGGCTTCAACCTTGTCGGCTACGGCTGCACCACCTGCATCGGCAACTCCGGCCCGCTGCCGGAGGAGGTCTCCAAGGCGGTGAACGACAACGACCTCGCTGTCGTCTCGGTGCTTTCCGGCAACCGTAACTTCGAAGGCCGGATCAACCCGGACGTCAAGATGAACTACCTGGCGTCCCCGCCGCTGGTCGTCGCCTACGCCATCGCCGGCTCGATGAAGGTGGACATCACCAAGGACCCGCTGGGCACCGACAGCGAGGGCAAGCCGGTCTTCCTGGCGGACATCTGGCCCTCCGAGCAGGAGGTCGAGCAGGTTGTCGCCTCCGCGATCGGCCAGGATATGTTCACCAAGGACTACGCCGACGTCTTCGCGGGCGACGCGCAGTGGCAGGCACTGCCGATCCCCACCGGCAACACCTTCGAGTGGGATCCGCAATCCACCTACGTCCGCAAGCCCCCGTACTTCGAGGGCATGAGGATGGATCCGGCACCGGTGACGGACATCGCGGGCGCTCGGGTGCTCGCCAAGCTGGGCGACTCGGTCACCACCGACCACATCTCCCCGGCTGGTGCGATCAAGGCCGACACTCCGGCCGGCAGGTACTTGCTGGAGCACGGTGTCGAGCGCCGTGATTTCAACTCGTACGGCTCACGTCGCGGCAACCACGAGGTGATGATCCGCGGCACCTTCGCCAACATCCGGCTGCGCAACCAGATCGCGCCAGGCACGGAGGGCGGATACACCCGTGACTTCACCCGGGAAAGCGAAGCGGGAGGCGCCCCGGTCTCGTTCATCTACGACGCCTCGCAGAACTACCAGGCCGCCGGCACCCCGCTCGTCGTGCTGGCCGGTAAGGAGTACGGTTCGGGCTCCTCGCGTGACTGGGCTGCGAAGGGCACCGCGCTGCTCGGCGTCAAGGCTGTCATCGCCGAGAGCTATGAGCGCATCCACCGCTCGAACCTCATTGGCATGGGCGTGCTGCCGCTGCAGTTCCCTTCAGGTTCCTCGGCCGACTCGCTCGGCCTGACCGGTGAGGAGACCTTCTCCATTACCGGCATTACCGCGCTGGGCGACGGCAGCATTCCGGAGACGGTAAAGGTCACAGCGACTGCAGCCGATGGCGGGGAGATTGAGATCGACGCCAAGGTACGCATCGACACGCCGGGCGAGGCGGACTACTACCGCAACGGTGGCATTATGCAGTACGTTTTGCGGTCATTGATCCGCAAGTAAAGCGTCACCCACAGGGCCGCATACCGCTTTGGGCGGTGTGCGGCCCTGCTGCATGTTGTGGTGAAGAGCGGTGTGGTGAAGAGCGGTGTGGTGAAGAGCGGTGTGGCGAAGAGCAGTGTGGTGAAGAGCAGTGTGGTGAGGAATGGACGGGAGGACTTGAGCATGGGATCCACCATCGAACAGACCTTTGGTCGCCGTGACCTGATCAAGCGCGCGGCCCTACTTGGAATCACCGCCGTCCCGACGACGGGTCTGCTGAGCGGGTGCGCCGCAAGCGGGGGCGCAGGGCAGCAGGCGACGGGGGCGAAATCCGCGGCCAATCCGCTCGGCGTGGCCGAGATCGCGCCGCTGGACGTCGTCATCTTCAACGGCGGATTCGGCGATGCATACGCCAAGCAGTTCGAGACGATGTACGTCAAGGAATTCCCCCAGGCCAAAGTCTCGCACACCTCTACCCAAAACATCACCGGTCTGCTACAGCCTCGCCTCAATGCCGGCGATCCGCCAGACGTCGTGGACAACTCGGGAAACCAACAGATCAAGACGGACATCCTGCAGAAGGCGGGCCAGCTCACCGATCTCACCCCGCTGCTCGACACACCGTCCATCGACGACCCGAACAAAAAGATCCGCGACACCCTGATGCCCGGCACCATCGAACTCGGCACCGTCGGCGGTCAGTTCGTCCTGCTGCAGTACGTCTACACCGTCTTCGGGCTGTGGTATTCAGGCAAGTTGTTCAAGCAGCACGGCTGGAGCGAGCCCAAGACCTGGACAGATTTCCTCTCACTCGGCGGGGAGATCAAAAAGAGGGGGATCGCACCCTTCGTTCACCAGGGCAAGTACCCGTACTACATCAACATCGCCATCGTGGACCTGGCCGTCAAGAACGGCGGTACGGACTTCCTGAGCCGCCTCGACCGGATGGATCCGACGATCTGGGAGGAGGGCCCGGCGAAGAATGCGATCGAGGCGATCTACGAGATCGTCAGCAACAACTATCTGCTGCCCGGCACCAACGGCATGACGCACATCGAGGCGCAGACTGCCTGGAACGAGTACAAAGCTGCGTTCATCCCGTGTGGCGCCTGGCTGGAGAACGAGCAACTCAAGGCAACTCCTTCGGATTTCGAGATGACATTCATGCCGATGCCCTCGCTGCCGGGCGACAAGATGCCGCATCAGGCGATCCGCGGTGGCGCCAACGAGCCCTACATCGTGCCGAAGTCCGCGAGGAACGCAAGGGGCGGCATGGCATTCATGCGCATCATGCTCAGCAAGGCGGGCGCGACCGCGTTCGCCCAGACCGCCAACTCGCTCACCGTGGTCAAGGACGGCATCAGCCCGGATGTCAAGCTGCGGCCCGGCACACAGTCCACGGTCACCGCGCTCAAGGCCGCCGGCAACAGTGTTTTCAACCCCACATATATGTACGACTACAGCGCGTTCGATGTGGACATGGGCAACTCCAGCGCCGAACTGATGGCCAATCGCATCAAGCCCGCCGAATGGCTGAGCCAGGTCAAGGCCGCCGCGGTGAAGGCACAAAAAGGCGGATCCTGACGATGCGCCATCACAAGTATCCATTCATCATCGGGTTCCTCATCGCGCCGGTCGGGCTGTATGCCCTGCTGATGCTGTGGCCGTATCTGCAGACCTTCGGCTACTCGCTCACCGACTGGAACGGCGAGTCCACGGTGATGCATGTCATCGGGTTGAAGAACTACTCCACGCTGTTCTCGGACTCGGTCTTCCAGCAGGCGCTCGTGCACAATCTGCTGTTGCTGCTGTTGCTGCCGGTGATCACCATTGTGCTGGCGCTGTTCTTCGCCTTCATGCTCAATGTCGGAGGGCGCGGCGGCACCGGCGGAGTGCAAGGCGTACGCGGCTCCTCGGCATATCGGGTGATTTTCTTCTTCCCGCAACTGCTGTCGATCGCCATTCTCACCGTCATGTTCGAAGCTGTCTTCCGTAGTGATGCAAGCGGGCTGCTCAACGGCATTCTGGTGAAACTGGGGCTGGAGGACTCGCAGCACCCTGTTGAATGGCTGAGCGACCCCAACACGGTCCTGTGGTGCATTCTCGCGGTCACCGTGTGGTGGTGGGTGGGTTTCTATCTCGTCTACTTCTCCGCCGCGATGCAGGCCATCCCCAAGGACATCTACGAAGCGGCGCTGCTCGACGGTGCAGGGCGGGTTCACACGTTCCTCCGGATCACTTTGCCGCTGCTGTGGGACAGCCTCCAGACCGCGTGGGTGTATCTGGCGATTGTGGCCATGGACTTCTTCGCCCAGGTCTCCACTTTGACACCGGGTGTGGCATACGGCGGTGGCCCGAATTACCACAGTGAAGTCCTGTCCACCTACCTGATGCGCAACTTCCTCTACTACGGCAAGAGCGGCTATGCCTGTGCCATGGGCGTCGTGATCCTCTTCCTCACCCTGGTCGTGTCACTGGTCGCGCTGCGGTCCACCCGCCGCGTACGCATCGAGTTCTGAGCGGGGATATGCACGATGAGCGCAACACCTCTCACCAGCACCTCCGACGAGCCGGAGGGCCGCAGGCCGCTGTTTCCGCCGCTCGCAGGTGGGCGCAAGACGCCCAAGACTCCTGAGGAACAGCGGTTCGGCGACGCCGGCGGAGTGCTCAATGTCTTCTCGCACGGCTTCCTCGCGCTATGGGCGGCCATGATCGCCGTGCCTTTGCTGTGGATCGTGCTCAGCTCCTTCAAGAGCGACGCACAGATCGGCGGCAGTGCGTGGGCATGGCCCGCGGACTGGTCGTTCAGCGTCTTCGGCCGTGCCTGGGCCAAGGGCATCGGAGGGTTCTTCCTCAACACGGTGCTCGTGCTCGGCTTCTCCGTCCCGTTGACGATGCTGCTGGGCTCGATGGCCGCATATGTGCTGGCACGGTACGACTTCCCGGGCAACCGGTTCTTGTACTACCTGTTCGTCGCGGGCGCGATGTTCCCGCCGTACCTTGCTCTGGTCCCGCTCTTTTTCATGGTCCGCAATCTGGGCATGCTCAACACGTACCAGGGGCTGATCCTGGTCTATATCGCATTCTCCATGCCGTTCACAGTCTTCTTCATGCACTCGTTCTTCCGGACGTTGCCGACTGCCGTGCACGAGGCTGCCATGATCGACGGATGCTCGCACACCCGAGCGTTCTTCCAGGTCATGCTGCCCATCGCCAGGCCGGGGCTGATCAGCGTCGGGATCTTCAACCTGCTCGGTCAGTGGAACCAGTACATTCTCCCGCTCACCTTGATGCAAAAGCAGAGCGGAGCGGACCACGACCGGTCGGTGCTCACCCAGGGCCTGGTCAACCTCTCCCTTCAGCAAGGGTATTCGGGCGACTATCCGGCGCTGTTCGCGGGTATGACGCTCGCGATGCTACCGGTGCTCGTGGTCTACCTCTCCTTCCAACGCCAAGTGCAAGCCGGCCTGTCGGCAGGAGTGCTCAAGTGACGACTGGTGTGACCTTTCGGCCATCTCATTGCCGGTTTACTTCTTGACGCTCACTCATCCCCCGAGTTGACTCCTCTCACCTCGGCAACAACGCCGTGGTCCGATGAGGAGGCATACCTTCAGCAGGTAATCGGAGGGCGACGGTTTCGGGCGTGGGGTGACGGCCGGTGACCGGTGGTCAGCGGCTCGCGGGGCGGGGTGGTCAGGCGGGTGCGCCGGCTGCGGGCGGCGTCCACAGGCGTCCGCAGAACATGTCGCGTAGGACGCCGATGGCGTTCTGGCCGTGTTTGGTGGCGGTGGAGA
>JAFAUH010000285.1 GCA_019243445.1 Streptomycetaceae bacterium
CGGCCAACACCTCCTCCACCGTCTGCCGGGTGATCACCAGCCGGGACACCTCCGACTCGGCCGCCGCCAACTGCTCACGCAACTCCTCGACCCGGCCACGCGCCGCAGCCTCCCTGGTCTCAAGCGCTTCCATCAACGACGGCACGAGATCCCGCCCTTCACGACATGCCCGCCCACTCCGACAGCGGACGGCTCACCGCCGAAGCTAGAAGCCAGCACCGACCCCAGGCATGCCAAACCCCTGCGAATCACCCCAACGAGTCACCCGCACAAGATACGCACCCAACTCCGATCCCTGCAGGCAGCCCGCCACGTTGAAGCCGGAGACTGAGGCACCCGGGCGGCGCATCGAGGCGACCACGGCTGGCAGTCCTGTGGTGAGGAGATGCTCCAGCGCGGTATCCCGGGCGGCTCGGGCCTCCTCCAGATCGGCTACCTGTATGCGCAACTGTGTGGTGAGACGGGCCCCGTACACGGCCAGCGCGATCGCGCCCACAAGGGCGACACCCGCGCACCACAGCGCCACCTCGGCTGTCTCAAGTGTCATCGGCTCTCTCGTTGAAGTCTGGGAACAGGGAAGGGCAAGACCGTCGCCGCACCACCGTGGTGCGCGGAAACGCCAATCAGGTGGCACCGACTTCGCGTGCCGCCGTGATCAATCGTGGTCGGCTTCGCAGAGCACCGGTACGCCAAACTGTCGCCACTTCCAGGCCACTTCACTGGAGGTGGTACGCACAGTGGCCGCGGATGCATGTCATCGGGGAAGGGATAGGCGGGGCGGATCGGATAAATCTTGCTGGCCGGACGGCATCAATGCGTGATGAGACGGTCTTTTGGCCTGAAGTGGCGACGGTTTGGCGTACCGGTGCCTTGAAAGGTGCGTGACGGTTGAGCCCGGGCCGAATGCGGCCCGCGCCGCAGGGCGTCTCGAGTGCGAGGAGAGACGAGGGTGCCCCCGACAACCGCCGCGCTGATCCGTGACCAAGAGCTGGGAGAACTGGTCGGCCATGACGACATCGACCTGAGCGGCATTGCCGCTCCCCAGTCGGTCGCCCGGCAGAAAGTGCGCGCGGCACTGACCAGCCGCGCCAGCACCCAGCAGATCGAAGATGCGGTTCTCGTGGCCGACGAACTGGTCGGCAACGCCCTGCGGCACGGCGACGGAGCCGTCGCGATGACCTTGGATATCTACGAGAAAGGCGCCGCCGTAGGCGTCCTCGACCGGAGGAATGACACCGCCGCTATCCCTTCCGCTTCCACGGTGCGCCTGTTCGGCAACAGCGAGAGCGTCGATCTGGAGGCGGTGCCAGAGAGCGGGCTTGGCCTGTTCCTCGTCGATCAGTTTGCGACCGCCTGGGCAGTAGAGGCGCGCGAGGGCGGAAAAGTCGTGATGGCTGTGTTCGCCTTGATCGGCGGTGCCTTGTGATGCAGGCACTCGACCTGACGCCGCGCTACCTGTGCCGCGGGGTCATCACGTATCCGTTGGGTGTGCACTGCGGAGCCGTCGGTTCCAACCCGCCCGATGGGGAGATTCTTGATGGCCTGCGGCGCGCGGTGGAATGCGGCGCGACCTTATTGGACACCGCTGACTGGTACGGCTGCGGACGTGCGGAGCGCCTGATCGGCCGGTTGCTTCGCGAGCGCTCGGATCAGCCGCTTCTGCTGAGCAGCAAGGTCGGCAGGCTGCAGGGCTCCGCGCCGCACCCGTATGCCGACCGCCACATCCACCACCAGTTCGAGCAGAGCCTGGAAAACCTGTATGCCGAGCACCTTGACCTGTACTTCTTGGACTCCTTCGACTTCGGCCAGGGTGACCGGTATCTCGGCGGCGCCATCGACCAGATGGTCACGCTCAGGGAGTTGGGTTTGGTCAAGGCGATCGGCATGCGCGGGCCGTATACCGACTACGGCTCATCGTCCGCCGAGCGGCAGGTGATAGCAGAGCGGTTCTTGTACCTGTTCCGCTTGATCAGGCCGAACGTCGTGTGGATGCGATTCGATCCCCTCATTCCGGCGGTTCAAATTGATGGTGAAAATCTATTCGACTTCACCAGGCGGCACAGACTGGGCCTGGTGCTTGCTGCTCCCCAAGTCCCCGGTGCGCCGATCAGAAGCTTCGCGACACGGTCTTTGGAGGCGATCGCGTCGGAACTGCGGTTCCTGCGCGAGCACTTCGGTGATCCCCCGGGGATGTTGACGCGGCTGGCTCTGCGTTCGTGCCTGCAGCGCGCGGACCACTGCGCAGCGGTCTTCGGTCTGGCCAGTGGCGCCCAAGTAGAAGAGAACTTCGCCTGTCTCGGCGCGCCGCTGACCGACGCCGAACTCACCGTCATCGACGAGATCTACGCCCGTATCCGCGACCGCCTGCACGAGGCCGCGCACCGCCCGATACAGGTCGAAGCATGACTGCTCACCGCTCACCACCCCTGTGTTGCCTGCCGAGCACCGGCGGACAGCGTCCACGACTGAGGGAGAAAACAATGACCATCAGCGAGTCAGCTGCCGTGCGGGCGGCTGATACCGGGCACCTATGGCATCCCTGGAGTCCCATCCGCGGTGGCGAACGGCTGCTGCCCGTGGAGGGGCACGGCTGCCGGGTGCGCGACGACCAAGGCCACACCTACTTGGACCTGCGGGCAGGGACCTTGAACGCAACCGTCGGCTACGGGCACCCGCGAGTGGTCGAGGCGCTGCGCGAGCAGGCCGCCCGGCTGATGACGTGGGACCTTGCCGAGGTCACCACGGTCCCCGCAGCCATATTGGCCGAGCGGATCGCGTCGCTGCTGCCCGCTGCTTTGACGCGGACCTTGTTCTGCAACTCCGGCTCCGAGGCGACCGAGGCCGCAGTGAAGATCGCGCGAATGTGGCACCGCCTCGCAGGCCGCACCGAGCGGACCGTCATCCTGTCCTACGCCGACGGCTATCACGGCACGACGACGGCGGGCATCGCGGCGACCGCATCACCGTTCCGGCGCGAAGGCAGCGGCCCGCTTCCCGACGGCTACGCCCACCTGACCACCCCACGCTGCGCCGAGTGCGCGGCCGGCGCCCGGCATGCCAACTGCCGCGTGCCCGGGGGCGAGGAGTGGGAGGAGCATATTCTCGCCATCGGCCCGGAGGTGATCGCCGCGATCCTGGTGGAGCCGGTGCTGAGTGTCGGCGGCGTGATCGTCCCGCAGCCGGGCCGGCTCGGCGAGTTGCGGGGCCTGTGCGACCGCTACGGCATCCTGCTGATCGTCGATGAGGTCGCTACCGGCTTCGGCCGGACCGGGCGCATGTTCGCCTTCGAGCACGACCTGGAGGCTCCGGTCGGCCCGGACATCCTGACCACCGCCAAGGGCCTCACCGGCGGGTATGCACCCCTGGCCGCAGTGACGGTGCGCAGCGACATCTACTCCGCCTTCGCCCAAGACCCGCTGCTGGGCGGGCTGCGCCACGGCCACACCACCGGTGGGCACGCCACCGCCTGCGCCGCAGCGCTCGCCGTCCTGGATGTGCTGGAGGAGGACAAGCTCGTCCCCGCCGCTGCCGAGCGCGGCGCGCAACTCCTCGCTCGGCTCGGCGTCCTGTCCGAGTACCGGGACCGGGAGCGAGGTGTGCGTGAGGTGAGGGGCCTCGGATTGATGATCGGCGTGGAGATGTCCTCCGTCGAGCTGGCCACGCAGGTCTCCCAGGCCGCACAGGTGAGGGGCGTGCTGGTGCGCAGTTTCGGGCCGGTCCTCACCGTCGCGCCGCCGCTGATCCTCACCGAGGAGGAGGCCGAGTTCGGCGCTGGCGTGCTGATCGAGGCAGTCCGTGCCGTAAGCGCGGGGGTGCAGTCGTGAGTGCTGAGCGGGACACGGTGGTGCTGCCCCTGGCGGGTGCCGGATCCCGGCTCGGCCTGCCCACACCGAAGGAGCTGCTGCCCATCGGCACCGGCCGCGTCGCGCTGGACGCCACGCTGGATCTGCTGGCCCCGCACACCGCCCGGCTCCGCCTGCTCGCGGTCATCGCCGACGGCCGCGAGGCCACGGTGCGCTACCTCAAGCGCCGCTGCGCCGAATTGGGCCTGCCGCTTGCCTTCGCCTTCCAAGATCCGGGCCTGCCAGAGTCGACCGGGGCGGTGCTCGGCGCCCAGCCGTGGTTCGGCCCGGCGACGCTGGTGCTGCTGGCGGACCAGGTCCTGCACGCTCCCGAGCCCCGGGCAGTCGGTGACATCCTCGACCTCATCCACGACGGGCACCCCGCGGCGTTCCTCGCCGCTCGCGAAACCAGCGTGGAGCGCCTGGCCACCGACGGCGCACTCCTCCTCAACGACCCG
Organism: Streptomycetaceae bacterium; assembly: GCA_019243445.1. Taxonomy (GTDB): domain Bacteria; phylum Actinomycetota; class Actinomycetes; order Streptomycetales; family Streptomycetaceae; genus Streptantibioticus_B. The sequence goes on from JAFAUH010000285.1 coordinate 4,301, forward strand.
CACGATGCCCATGACCGTCCGCGTGTCGTGGACTTCGCGGACAAGCCGGGCCTTGAGGAAGCGAGCCGATTCAACGCCGTGTGGTTCGGCTACGCCGTCGCCCGATCCGCCGCGAGGCCGTTCCTGCGGGCCCTGCACCGCGCCACGCTGCGCCTTCCCACCCCGCCCGCGGACGAGGCCGAGCCGCTGCTCGGGCTGCCTGTGGTGGAAGTCGGAGCCTTCAGCGACCTGGGCACTTGGCCCGCGGTCACCACCTACTGGACCTACCGGAAGGACAGCCAGTCATGAGCCGCAGCAGCCGCCGCATCGGGATTCTCTGCGGCCCCTACCGGGTCGACGACCAGCTGGGCGGGATCGGCCTGCGCCTGTGGGAGATCGCCCAAGTCCTCGGCGACGCCGGCCACCAAGTCACCCTCGCCGCTCCCTGCCCGTCCGACTTCACCCACCCCCGGGTGCGGATCCTTGCCGGCCGCGACAGTGAGGTCCTCGCCGCCAGCGACGTGCTGCTCACCACCGACCTGCCCGACACCCGGCTGCTGCTGCAGGCGTACGAGCAGGGCGTGCTGATCGTCGCCGAGAACGCCCCGCCTATCGAACACCTCCACTTCGACACCCTCTCCAGCGCCGGGGCCGAGGCTCAGTACCTGTACCGGGATACCGTGGCCCGGTGGCGGCTGCAGCTGATGCTCGCCGATCACCTTCTGGTCCGCTCCGAGGCCGAGCGTGCCTCCACCCTCGGCGCTCTGGTCGCCACCGGACGGATGTCCGCCGTCCACCACCAGCGGAACGCGGCACTGGGGCACCTGATCAGTCTGGTGCCGATCGGCTTCAACCAGCACTCCCTCACCACGGCGCACCAGGCGCAGCCCGTCAAGGCTGGGGCCTGTGACGTGTTGTGGAACGGCGGCGTGTGGGACTACTGTCACCCCGCTCCCGTCCTGGCCGCGCTCGCTCACCTCGGGCCGAACGCCCCGACCTTGCGGCTGCTGTACGAGCCCGCGCCCGCTCGCCGAGCCGCGCTCCAGCAGTCCGCGGACGAACTTGGAGTCGCCGACCGCGTGTTGTGGCCCACCGGACCCATCCCGCACCAGGGCCGCGACGGCTGGGTGAAGGCCGCGCGCGCTGTGGTGATCACGGGGGAGCGCACCGCGGAGAACATGACCTGCCACCAGGCGAAGGCCAAGGACGCCGCCGAGAAGATCATCGAACGTGCCCAAGAAGGCAAGATGCGAAGGGACAGCGGCTACCACCCGCACTTCGGCGACGAACGCGTCATCGACATCCTGAAGAATCCGGACGCGGTGTATCTCTCCGCGGGTGGCCGCGGAAACCTCATCTTCCGACAAGGCGAGGACATCGTGGTCACCAAGGGCCCAGGCGCCGGCGCGGGTGATGTGATCACCGGCTACGGCCCGTCCGGCATCAAGGGAGAGACCGGGGTCAAGGCAGTGGGTGGATCGGTTGACGACCCCGGGCCGCCGGTGACCCATGACGATATTGTGAACGGCAAGGTTCCGAGCTCAAAGGGCGGCACCATGCCGCCTGCCAAGCAGATCCGATGAGGCGGCATCCATCGTGAAATTTTCGATCGGCGACACCCTGAGCGCCGAGACGACGGGCAATCCGCTCAAGTTCACGCCCCGCTTCGACATCACCAGCCCCTGCGTGATCGTTGCGGGATACGCGGACCCGGAGGGGCGTGAGCGGCTGCTGGGAGCCACGTTCGGCAGCATGCAGTGGCTGTGGTCGGAGATCGACGAGGTCCGGTTCGACCCGCACAGCCGGGAGCTGGTCGGCGCCACGTTCTACGTGCCCCGGGAACTCGCTCCCGCGCAGGTCTGCCAAGGGCTGTCCGACGACCCGCGGCCCCAGCCAGCCGGGCTGCGCGCGGACGCCGTGGAGGAATTCTCCCTGCCGCAGGCCACGGTCTTCTGCTGCGGCTCCGATGCCGCTGAGCTTACGTGCCTCCGGGACCTCGGCGCCCTCGACGGGCCGCTGGACGCGCGGATCAGCATTGGCCCCGACGTGGACCTCCTCGTCCAAGGGAACGCGGTGGTCGGCTGGAGCCTCACCGATCCCGCGCGGTACCTCACGGATGGCTTCGCTGACCCCGACACCGCTCCGCCCTCTCCCGCCACCCGGCTCCGGCTGGCCGAGTGCATGGAGCTCGTCTCCTCGCCGCTCGTCGACGAGGTGATGGACCAGGACGCGGACGCCTGGCGCAGGCTCCGGGCGACCGAGCGCGCCCTGCGCGACCAACGGGACGACCGACATCGCGCGGACGTCCTGCACCGGGTCGTCAGCCGTCTGATTGAGGATTATGAGTGATTGAGGACGACGGGTCCTGAGTGGGCCCAATTCGGCAGGGGACGCTGGTGCTCGAAAAGCGGGACACCCCTTCGTCGGAAGCTGTGTACTGCCCGTGCTGACCACGGCCACGGGGGACCGCTCAAGTGTCCGTGGTGGTCTCCGACATCACCGGCAAGTCCGCGCGGGCCATGCTGGAGGCCCTGGTCGCCGGGGAACGGGACCCCGAACGGCTCGCCGAGCTCGCGCTGGGCTCGATGCGCGGGAAGATCCCTGTGCTCTCCCGGGCCCTGGCCGGCCGCTTCACGTCCCACCACGCCTTCATGGTCC
>JAFAUH010000302.1 GCA_019243445.1 Streptomycetaceae bacterium
GCGCCCACCGCCGGCCGGCTGCGGGGTCGGCTCGATACCGCACTCGTAGGCGTCCAACTTGGCCCGGTTGTACCGCTTCGGACCAGTGAGCGAAGCCATGACCACGGAGAAGACCGCGAACCCCGCGGCAAGGCCTCCGAGCACGAGGATGGGCGCGTAAGCGTTCACCGTCCTCCGCTCCTTCCAGTCGGCGTTGACTGACATGACGGACCGAGCACGGACCCATGCCCCTGCCCACAGCACGAAGTTCACCAAATGCGCAAAGCGGACCAAGCGCACCGATGATCGCGCTCATGTGAGGCAGTTCACAAGCCCGAACCGCCTGCATCCTATGCCTCCACCCATGTGATCTGCGACACGGGATACAGCAACAACTCTGTGATCTCCACCACCTGATGAATGATCATGAAGTCAGACGAGGCCAATCATCTCACATAGCGCCCCCAAACGATCACCTACGGTCACTTTTTGTCCAACTTCCACCGGTTGGGAGGACTGGCTCTCTATCAAGTCGGGGGCAGACTTACAAAATTGGCCATGGACAGCGATCACATGGTAGAGGCTCGGCCATCCATCCGAGTGAATCGCAACTCGCCGGACTGACCCGCGTGAACGCGCGCACAAGGGGACGGAACAGCCGCCCTCGCTAGCCTGTTCATCGTTTCACCACAAGATCAAGCTTGGACATTCCGCCCAGGTCCATGGCAACTGTGGTGAAGGTTACGTTTTTTGTAAGCACCTACGATTTACTGATAGCCATATTTGCCATGTCCCTCACGGAGAACCAGATCGCAACGCTCGAACCCCGCATGCGCAGCCGTCGGCACGCCCGACATACGCGCTCAAAATGGGCAAAGGGTACCGGAGTTGTCGGCGGAGTCCTCTCCATCGCCGCGCTGACCGCGGCAGCCTCCCCCGCCTCAACGGAGAGCACAGACCGGCAGCCCACCAACAACGAAGTCACCCAGACGCTCGACCTGTCCAAGCTGCGGGCCGCCAACGCGACCGCCCAAGCGGCCGTCAACTATGAGCTGCTGGCTGACCAACACCAGGCTTTCACCGAGGCCATCAAGGCCGCGCAGCTGCAGAAAGCCGCCGACGAGGCGCACGAGGCAGCTGAGAAGGCCGCGAGAGAGCGCGCAGCCGCCACAGAGACCACCGCGGAGAGCACCGCGGAGACCACCGTCAAGCAGACACCCCAACAGACCTATTCGAGCGCGTCTTCGACTTCCTCCGCCGCCTCGAGTTTTGTGCCGTCGGCGTCCTCGGAGAGCGGTTCTCTCTCGAAGGTCATCAGCTTCCTCGAGGCCCAGATCGGCAAGGCGTACGTCTTCGGCGCGACCGGTGACAACGCGTACGACTGCTCCGGCCTGACGCGAGCCGCGTTCAAGACGATCGGCGTCGACCTGCCGCGCACCTCAGAACAGCAGTCCGAAGTCGGCACCGCCGTCTCACTCAGCAACCTCAAGATCGGCGACCTGCTCTTCTGGGGCGGCAAGGGCAGCGCTTACCACGTGGCCGTCTACGTCGGCAACGACGAGTTCATCGGCGCACAGAACCCGACTACAGGCATCGTCCGCAAGCCGCTGAGCTACTCCGAACCGGACTTCGCCGTCCGCGTCGTCTGATCACCGACTCGGGACACTCTTCGCAATTCCGTCAAATGCGGTGAAGGGCTGTCAGCCCTGCCCGGGTTGACAGCCCTTCGCTTCTTCGTTTCTTCACCTCTTCGTTCCTTCGCCGCTTTTCAGCCCTTCTGCACCGGGCCGATGGCCAGCGGGTGGATACTCAGACCTGCGCAGTGCTGGGTCTTCCAGGGCAGGAACAGCGCCGTCTTCTGGTTCGGCGGGTAGATGCGCAGCCCCTGGGCCGGCGAGAGATCGCACTGCTGCGGCGAATAGCCCGAAATGCCGTTGCTGTCATGGAGCGTGGCGCTCGCCGTGCCGCCCGGATGGAGGGTGACGGTAGTGACGCTGCCGTCGGTCCGCACCGCCGCATTCCCCGACTGCACGCCACCGGTGCCGACGTACGAGACACCCGGATACCCGGTGAGCGTGCATGTCGCCCCCGAGACATTGGTGAAGACCAGCGTGGAGTAGTACTGCCCCGCGCCCACACTCGGGTTCTCCTGGGCCACCTTCAGCTGGCTCGATGCGCACGCTGCGATACCCGGCCCGGAGTGCCCCCGGTCGGCCGTCGTGCCAGAGCTGACAGCGCCCGAAGCCCCCGAGGATGTCGTGGAGGTGGTGGTGGCGCTCGACATCCCCGCGCCGTCTACACCTGACGACGAGGACGCCCCACTGGATGAACCAGATGAACCAGATGAACCAGATGAACCTGACGACGAACAAGCCGCCAGCGCAAGCATCACCGCGGCGAGCACGGTGACGTGAGGCGCTGCGGAGCGCAGCCTCCGATTGCTGGTCATGGAGCGCATCAGTCATTCCCCTCTGAAACGGTCTAGCCCCCTCTAAAACGGGCTGGTCCCCTTTTACCACCATGCCCGGACAGACGTGCGATGGCTACTCCAGTACCACCCCAGTTACCTGGTTGCAGCAAAATCCGACCGACATCGGAATACTCGCTCCCCAAGTCCCAAGCCTCAGTTCCCAGGTCACAGCTCCCAGGTCACAGCTCCCAGGTCACAGGTCACAGCTCCCAGATCGTTAACGCGCAGGCGGTCGCTCGGGCGCTTGCCCTCACGCTCAGGACTTCGGTGCGACCTTGGTGAGCACGTTGATGATGCGGTCCATGGCGTCACCGTCCGTCGGATCCGTCAGATTCGCCAGCAGCTTCAGCGCGAATTTCGTCAGCCCTGGGTGCGTCAGACCGCGCTGTGCAGCTATCTTCATGATCGTCGGATTGCTGATCACCTTCACAAAGGCACGCCCGAGCGTGTAATAGCCGCCGTAGGTCTCCTTGAGGATGCGCGGGTACGAGCGCAGGACGAGCTCCCGCTGAGCGGTCGTAGCCCGGGCGTGCGCCTGCACGATGACCTCGGCGGCGATCCGACCCGACTCCATCGCGTACGCGATGCCCTCCCCATTGAACGGGTTGACGAGCCCGCCCGCGTCACCGACCAGCAACAGACCGCGCGTGTAGTGCGGCTGACGGTTGAAGGCCATCGGCAGCGCCGCGCCACGGATCGGCCCGGTCATGTTCTCCGGGGTGTAGCCCCAATCCTCCGGCATCGAGGCGCACCACGCCTTGAGGATCTCGCGCCAGTCGAGGTCCTTGAAGGCAGGAGAGGTGTTGAGGACGCCGAGCCCGACGTTGGACGTGCCATCGCCCATACCGAAGATCCAGCCGTAGCCTGGCAGCATGCGGTCTTGGTCGCCGCGTCGGTCCCACAGCTCCAGCCACGACTCCAGGTAGTCGTCGTCGTGGCGCGGCGAGGTGAAGTACGTGCGGACGGCGACACCCATCGGCCGGTCCTCGCGACGGTGCAACCCCATGGCAAGCGACAGGCGCGTGGAATTGCCGTCGGCGGCCACGACGAGCGGGGCGTGAAAGGTGGCCGGGCTCTTCTCCTCGCCCAGCTTCGCCTCGACGCCGGTGATCCGACCGGTACGCGGGTCAGTGAGGGGGGCGGAGACATTGCACCTCTCATACAGCCGCGCGCCGGCCTTCTCGGCGTTGCGGGCGAGCTGCTGGTCAAAGTCGTCGCGCTTGCGCACCAGTCCGTAATCCGGGTAAGAGGCGAGATCCGGCCAGTCGAGCTGGAGCCGGACGCCGCCGCCGATGAGGCGCAGCCCCTTGTTGCGCAGCCAACCGGCCTCTTCCGAGATGTCGATGCCCATGCCGACGAGTTCCTTGACGGCTCTCGGCGTCAGGCCGTCGCCGCACACCTTCTCGCGCGGGAAAGCCGTCTTCTCCAGAAGCAGGACGTCGAGCCCGGACTTGGCAAGGTAGTACGCAGTGGCCGAGCCGGCGGGACCGGCCCCGACCACGATCACATCGGCGCTGTGCTCGGAGCAGGTTGCGGCGGTGTCGGTCACGGTGCCTCCTTGTTCGCCTCCGCCCGCGGTGGGCTCTCTCGGGGCGTCAGGCGGGATGCTGGCGAGGGCAGATGCTGTTCTTCTGCTGATGTCTTCTGCTGATGCTGAGTACGGTCGAGTCTATGGGCAAGGCCCGCTCGTTCAGCGGTGGATGCCCCGATGAAGTGCGACGACGCCGCCGGTCAGGTTGCGCCAAGCGACACTCGACCAGCCCGCCTGCTGCATACGGGTGGCGAGGCCGGGCTGATCGGGCCAGGCACGAATGGACTCTGCGAGGTAGACATACGCATCGGGGTTGCTGCTCACGGCTGTGGCCACCGGCGGCAGCGCACGCATCAGGTATTCGGTGTAGAGGGTGCGGAACAGCTGCCACGTCGGGTGGCTGAATTCGCAGATCACGATCCGGCCACCGAGCCGCGTCACCCGCAGCATCTCGGCGAGCGCGGCGCCGGTGTCGCGGACATTGCGCAGACCGAAGGAGATGGTGACGGCGTCAAAGGCGCCATCCGTGAACGGCAGCTTCATCGCATCGCCCGCGGTCAGCGACAGCCCCGGGTGCCGCTTCTTGCCCTCGCGCAGCATGCCGAGCGAGAAGTCACACGGCACGACGTGGGCGCCCGCTGCCGCGAAGGGGAGGGAAGATGTGCCCGTACCGGCAGCAAGATCGAGCACCCGCTCGCCGGGGCGTGCGCCGACGGCGGCGGCGACCGCCTTGCGCCACAGCCGCGCCTGGCCCAGTGACAACACGTCATTGGTCAGGTCGTAGCGGGCCGCGACGCCATCGAACATCGCGGCGACTTCAGACGGCTGCTTCTCCATGGAGGCTCGGGTCACGGTTCTCATTCTTCACATCCGCGGCGCGCGGCCACGCGCAGGGGGCCACGCGCAGGAGGTCATGCGCAGGAGGTCATACAGCTTGCGGGGTGGCTCACTCCGCATCGATGAGCTTGAGCTCGGGGTGGGCGGTTCCGCCCTCAATCGCGGTCGAGGACAGGTGCGACACGACGTGCTTGTCGACCGGGTCGTTGGCGGGGTCGTCGTGCACGACCAAATGTTCGTAGGTGGTCGTGCGCTGCGCCGGCACTCGCTCCGCCGTACGGATCAAATGGATCAGCTCCATCAGGTTGGAGCGGTGCTTGGCGCCGGCCGAGGAGACCACGTTCTCCTCCAGCATCACCGACCCGAGGTCATCGGCCCCGTAGTGCAGCGACAGCTGTCCGGCCTCTTTGCCGACGGTGAGCCAGGAGCCTTGGATATGCGCCACGTTGTCGAGGAAGATCCGAGCAATCGCGATCATTCGCAAGTATTCGAAGATCGTCGCTTGCGTTTGGCCGCGCAGATGATTGTTTTCCGGCTGATAGGTGTACGGGATGAACGCACGAAAGCCGCCTGTGCGGTCCTGCACATCTCGGATCATCCGAAGATGTTCGATTCTCTCGGCATTGGTCTCACCCGTGCCCATCAGCATCGTCGACGTCGATTCCACCCCGAGCCGGTGCGCCATCTCCATGATCTCCAGCCATCGCTCGCCGGACTCCTTCAGCGGCGCGATCGCCTTGCGCGGCCGCTCCGGCAGCAGCTCGGCGCCCGCGCCTGCGAACGAGTCGAGACCTGCGGCATGAATGCGCCGGATCGCCTCCTCGACGCTCACTCCCGAAACCTTCGCCATGTGCTCTACCTCGGACGCCCCGAGCGAGTGGATCACCAGCTGCGGGAATTGCTTCTTGATCGCAGCGAAATGCTTCTCGTAGTACTCGACCCCGAAGTCCGGGTGGTGACCGCCCTGGAACATGATCTGCGTACCGCCGAGCTGTACCGTCTCGGCGCAACGGCGCAGGATGTCGTCGAGATCGCGGGTCCAGCCCTTGTCGCTTTTCGGCGGTGCGTAGAAGGCACAGAACTTACACGCCGTCACGCACACATTGGTGTAGTTGATGTTGCGCTCAATGATGTACGTGGCGATGTGCTCGATGCCCGCGTAACGGCGGCGGCGGATCGCATCGGCCGCCTGTCCGAGCGCGTGCAGCGGCGCGTTCCGGTACAGCTCGAGCGCTTCCTCCGGCGTGACCCGCTCCCCTGCAACGGCATGGTCGAGTACGGACTGCAGGCCGACTTTGGCGGGCACCACGGCGTCCTTTCGGGAGGGGCAGGCGGCGGACGTGCCCAGACTACGCCAGGCAATTCGTGAGCGACGCATGCGAGCAAGCGGAGTGGCCGGCCGCAGCGCCGCCGTTCGAGGTGCGCGCCTCCGGCACGACAGGCCGTCCGCAAAGCGCGAGAGCAGACGGAGAAGCGAACAAAAAACCCACGAGCGACGCACGTCGGACGCTGTCGCTTCGTGGTCACCGCAGGATGCGCTGATCGTACTGCCAGCCGGTGATGCCCTCGTTCCCCGCGGCGATCAGCATCCCGTCCCGGGTGAGGGCCAGCGCTGAGACGTCGTGGTGGGGATAGATGGTGATGCGATTGCCCAACCCCGGCCGCAGCAGATGGACGACGCGATCGGCCCATGCCACAGCCATCACGGGGCCCGTAGCCGTCTCGGTGAGGGCCAGTGCCTTGGGCACCGACTCGCGGCGCGTCAGCGGCCTCGGCAACGGGGCACGGTCGCAATCCCACAACCGAATGGTTCCGTCGGTGGCTGCGGCGACGACCATCGTCACGCCGTTCCCGACACGCAGACAGCACACACCGGTGAGCGGCGCATCCGCAAGCCGCTCGACCCTGCTGAACGGGGCCTGGCCGAGAGCAGATCGGTCGAGAGCAGACTGGCTGAAAGCAAACAGGTGGGCGTTGCCCGTCATATCCCCCACCACCAGGAGTCCGGCCTGCGGATCGCTGCCCACGCAGGTGGCGTTCACCCGGTCCGCCGGATCGACCGCATTGAACGGCGCCAGGATGTCCGCAGTCTGCGGCTGCTCTGCGCCACCGACCAGGTGGAGTACGCCGTCGTCACCGAGTACGACAATTCCGCCGTCCGCGAGTGGGGAAATGCCAGTGGCACCGTTGGCCGGGGTGTTCACAGCTCGTCCGGAGATGGTCCCGTCGGCAGCGTTGATGATGTGGAGCTGACCTATCGGATCAGCTGCGATTACCTGAGTGGGGTGTGGTGTTGACGACGTCCCCGGGCTCAATGCGCCGATCGCACCCGGCCAATGCGCATCCGTCCCGCCGTTGTTCGGTATGAGTGAGGTGTGACGTAGGAAGGACCAGCGTGCGACAGCTGAGGCCTTCTCTGCCATAGGTGCGAGGAGTTCAGCCAGTCGCGGTGCGCTGGACAATGCGACCGCATGCAGCACGGAGGCACGTTTCTCCGCGTCGGGCAGTCCGCGATCGAGGATGGGCGCGGCCGGGTACCAGGTTGACCGCAGCGTCGGCGGAGTCTTCACCTTCGGATCGTCGAGGGCTTGGGTGATGGCAGCGGGGGATCCGTGGATGAGAAAGCCCGGATCGCTCATCAGGTGACTCAGGGAACGAGCATCCGGTGCGTGTCCGATGATGTGATCCAGTACATAGCGTGGGGCGTGCTCCCAGTCGAGCTGGCCTCTCGTGCTTTTGGGCACCAGGTCGAGAAGTGATGCGAAGAGCACCTGTGGAGTCGAGTGTTCATCAATCGCCTCGCTCTCCCGCCGTGCAATTTGGATCAGCTGAGGGAGCGGCAGCTTGAATTCCTGTACCTGTGGGGCAAGTTGCGCAGCGGCGGCGTCCACGGCGGCCCTGGCCGCGGCCTCGGAATCGGACGGGTGCAGTCCAGCGTGCAGCAGCCGCCATGTGGCGATGCCCATCTCCCCACGTGCCCATGCCAATGTCCGCAACGCGCTTCGCGCAGCTGGTTCCAGGCGACTCCACCACGCCGCGCAGATACTTGTGCGCGTATCTGGGCGCGTATCTGGGCGCGCGATGCCTTGATCACTGGTGAGCCCTGCTGCGAGCCGCCCCAGAACGGGATGCGGGAAGACCTCTGCCGCGGGGACGGTGGGGCTGCCTCCCGTCAAGCGCGTATACCAGGCGGCGTACTCCTCCTCGTCGGTCATCGCTGGATCGTCGAGGTCGATCGTCCGTACGGGGAAGTCGAAGCCGCTGCTGGTGAGGTCGCGTACCTCCGCAATCACGCGGACCCACGGCAGCGCCAGAAGTGGTTCCAGCACTTCGGTCACCAACAGGGAGCCAGGCCATCGGCCTCGAGTGCTCACCTGGTGCAGATCTGGTATCGCGATCAGCAACGGGCGTTTGTCAGCCGTGACATGGATGATCAGATCGGACACTGATGCTGGGCCGTAGCCCAGTTGAAATGACAGCTCCCATACCAGCGGCGCCAGCGAAGCACCGGCCGCAGGAACCAGTGCGTTGACCTGGTCCGCCGCGTGTCCGGTCGCATGTCCGGAGGTGTGTCCGGCCGCGTGTCCGGTCGCGCCGCATGCGAACCAGGCGATGAGATGGCTCTTCCCCATCCCTGCCGAACCACCGACCAGGCATACCCGTTCCGCATCGGTGTCCGCTGCCCACTCAAGCAGCGCCCAGCCCGCCGGGGCACGGCCTGCCTCCAGCGGTGGCCGGTCGTCGGCGGGCAACGCGTTGTTCACGTCTTCTCCTCCGCGGTAGGGCGTGACGTCAGTAGCCGGACGTCAGTAGCCGTACAGAATGCGTTCCACAATCTGGTACCAGTAGGACTCGGGGTCGGCGAAGGCAGTCGAATCCGCAGCACGGAGTTCGACCACGAGGTTGTCCGTCGCCTTCTTACGGGTCTCCAGATTCTTCGCCTCGATATATTCTCGATCACGGAAGAACGCGGTAATGAACAGAGTGAACAGATCGACGCTGCTGTTGAGGAAACCTGGCGCTTCCTCTCCGTCAACCATCACCCTGACCTCACCGGTGCTACCGTCCAGGATCACGGCGTCGTCGCCGTAACAAAATCCCATGGCGACCCAACTGTCCGCGGTCCGAGGCAGATCATCGATCTCGTAGATATCAGGACGCTCCGAGCGAAGATCCGGTAGTCCGGAGGCCACCGTGTCCACGGTCTGATAGATGAAGTCGGATACATCCGGAACCCCGACTTCGGCAAGAAAGCGGGCTGTGGCCGTGTGAGTGACGGCGGGATTCAGCAGTTCCGCAGGAACGGTGGCGACATGGGCAGGGCCGAATGCCGCTTCCAGCTCACTGCGCGAGATCGCGAAGCTCATCGGACTCCTCGGTGGTGCGGTGCGCGGGGCTGTCGTGTGCGATCCTGTGCGGTCGTTGCGAGGGTGACGGGTTCATTTCACCGCGGCCTGCCGCAGGAGGGCGAGGAAGCTCGCTTCTCGGGACTGTGCAGTCTGCCCGTAACCAAAGGAATGGGTGAATTCTGCATGCGGGAATTCTCTTGCCATCCATACAGTGCAGTAGTGTCCGGGCATGAAACAAGGTTCCAGCTCGGTGTGCACCTTCTTCACCTGAGCGGGAGTGACGCCGGCTTCCCGTAGACCGTTCCAGATCCGCTCTTCCGGATGCAGGCACATGCCGCCCGGTTCGCTCACGATCTGCTTCTTCCCTTCAGCGTCGGTGAACTCGAAGGCGGCAAAGGAGGCATGCGAGCTGGTGTGCCGGATGTCCTCGACCACTCGCGACCACCAGGAGTCGGGCGACTGCACCGCCCCTTGTTCGATGACCGCGAGCCGCCGCAGCAGGGTACGGATGTGCGTTGCTCTTTCCGGTACGTTCCGGGTAGCACCGATCAGGGCGAGCGCTTCGTCCAACGCGATGAGCGATTCAAGGAAGGCGTCCAGGCTCCCGTTGACGAGCGCCCCGGGATCACCGGACGCATCGAATTCGGCTCGCACCTTCCCTGACGGGTCCAGGCACAGTTGCGCTCCCTGGTCCCTCCCGAGGCAGAGCCAAGATGCCTTTCCGCCGGTGTCATCCGTGTCCGCCGTCCCGTGATAGGCACCCAACCGGAGGGAGTCGCTCTCCGACGACAGAAAATAAGGACCGACCTGCCGAGGTATTCCACATTCGACAAGAAGAGGAATTCGTCCGGCATCCGGACCGATATTTCCCACCATGAATCGCCGAATACCGGACGAACCGAAGCGCGCCACGATTCTTGCTCGAAGGTCGTCAGACATGCTTCATATCCTACATCCTCGCGGCACACCTATGGAGATCACTTGAACAGGTCTTTCAGGTAGCTTGCATGAGCCTCGTTCCCCACCGTCTCATCCTCCTTCTCCGGGCCGTAGATGAAGGAGTGAGAAACATCTGTCCCCGGGAAATACTTCGCGAGCCACGCGGCACACTTCGGACTGCGCCGCTGACACGGGGCTCTTTCACTGTAGGCCGCAACGACATCACCGGTCAGATTGCCATTCTCCTTATTGGCCAGGAATGGCACTCCGGCGTACTGCTCGGAGTGCGAACCGTACGACTTGCTCCGGCCTACCAGAATAAATTCGCCGTCTTTTCCTTTGTAGTGGAACGCGGCGTAATTATTCGCGCCTTCATCCCCCATGGCGCCCCGGGCCTGCTGGGTGGCCCTCGACAGCTCCGTCGTCCCTGGAGCAACTTCCTCGGAGTTCACCATCGGCCATTCCTTGCCGGGGGATTTGGGACCGAGGAGATACTCTCCGGGTTTCTTTCCGAGGGTTTTGTTCTCGTCATCCAGGATATTACGGATCCCGGACGTGTCATGGAGTGCGACTTCGGTCAGTTCGTTTTCCCCGACCTTCATGACCTTGCCCTCGTGGTCGACCATGTACACGGGGACTCTGTCCGCTATGTCTTCCTCGACCTTTTCGAAATGAGTGGCGGCATCGCGGGCCATGGTGCCGATGCGGTCGTGGGCGGCGGCAAGCGCCCGGGGTATCTTCTCGCTGATGTGCCCGAGGATTTCGACGGTGGGTTTGACTATTTTCTCAACTATCTCCGCCATACCGTCTTTCAACCCCCCGTGGTGAAGGTCAGCGCTCCGACTTTATTGCTGAAATCTCGGCCCCCGTTGATGTTGGCATCGGCTTCACGCTTGATCATTTCTCCGTGGGTACGTATGGCCGCGGTATCGAGCTTGAGAGCGGGTACCTGACCTCCGATGCTCAGATGGGCGACCTCGGCGAAGAGCAGCCTCTGCACTGACTGGTCTATCCGCTCCATGATCGGTCCGATGGTGGAGTTCACCAGGGCGCCGACCACCTCGGATTCGAAGCGCTGCAGGATGGCGTTGATGATACGATTCTGCGCCTCGATGAAAATGGGTTCCGCGGCCTCCGCCAGGCCCGCAGTGGCCACCGCGGCCACCTGATCGGCAGCGAACTCCGCTGCCGCTATGCCGAGTTGGACGATAACCTCGCCCTTCATCCCCTCTACCCCGATGGCCGCCACATCAAGACCGTCAGCCAGCAGCCGGCACACCTCGATCAGATCTTTCATATGTCCGGAAGACTGATCGGCCCACACCTGAGCCAGCGCGGTGTACGACTGTGCCGTGTAGGCCCGTTGCAACTCTCCGTTGACGATGCCGTGGGTGCGTCCGTGCGACTGCTCGCACTCTTCGGCATAGGAACGCAGGTGCTTGGCTGCCTCGCGAAGCTGGTCCTCGTCGATCTCTGGCCAGTTGAAGCCCAGTATCCCCATGATCTCAACAAGCCAGTGCGGCAAGTTGATAGCCACGGCCGCCTCCCCCGGTTCAATGAACGCTCTACCCCATCACCACACATCCTATGATCTGCCCGTCAATCCTGCTGTCAACACGGTGAATTGATGACACGTGATGACGTGCTCGTGACGCCAACGTGATCCGTGCGTTCGCAGCATCGGGAAACCGCAGCAGAGACCAGCCACTGATCCGTCAGGCGATCACCTGCCCGACGTGGCAGGAGGGGCGGCCGCCGGTTCGGGTGTCAGATGCTGGTATGACCGAGGTGTTCAACATGAGCGTGATGTCCCTGGGAAGACTCCCCGCGCGCGAGGCCGATCTGTGACGACACCACCATCCGCCGTTGATTCCGATCGTGTACCGAACAAGCCCAAGGCGCCCTGAAGTGACCAGGTCGCACGCCGTGCACGGTACGTTGGGCGCACGGCTGGGCATACGGGGGTCGTTGAGCATCGAAGTACGTAGGTAACGGGAGGGTCAGTGGACCAGACGCCGGAATGGGGCCGGAGTGATAGAGGTGGCGCCTGGAATCCGGGTGGGGACAGAAGCTTCGGCGCAGGCGCCGGGGTAGGTGGTCCTGGCAGGACCGGTGGTGATGCATGGGCCGGACAGGCCGACTACGGCGCGGGGTCGTCGGGTGGCGGCAGTTACGCCGGGCTCGCTGCTGAGGCGGACGCGCTCTCCGGCCGTCTGCCCGAGGGCTTTCAACTGCTGCGACGGGCCGGAAGGGGCCGGCACAGCAGCGTGCTGCTGTGCCGCGAGGACGCGACCGGGCAAGAGGTCGCGCTGAAAATACTCAACTTGACGGTGGAGGACGAGGGCCTGCGGCTGGCCACTCACTCCGAGCTGCTCTCCGCGGGGGCCGCGGCGAAACACCCGTGCTCGGTGCTGGTCGAGGACGCCGGCTTTACGCCCGACAATCGACCATATCTCGTCGAGCAGTTCTGCCAAGGCGGAAATGCTCAGTCAAAGCTGAATAATTCGGGCACCTTCTCGGTGGACGAGGTCATCATCATCGGGATACGGCTGGCGCTGTCGCTGAGTTCGGCGCACCGCCGCGGCGTCCTGCACTTGGACGTACGACCCGCGAACGTGCTCTTCGACGGGGCCGGGGACGCACTGCTCGCCGATCACGGCATCGCCCGTATCATCCAGCGGTCCGCACCGCAGCTCGGGGCCGTTTTCGACCCGATGTACTCCGCGCGCGAGATGTTCGGCTGGGAGAAGCCGGGGCCGTCCGCCGATATCTACGGCCTCGGGGCGACGCTCTATGCGCTGCTCAACGGCCTTCCCGCGTATGCCGAGGCGGGCAGCACCAGTTGGTCGGCACTCTACAACGAGGTGCTGCGTGGCGAATTCCCACCGCCGAACCGGCACGATGTGCCACCGCAGCTGTTCGACCTCATCAGCCGCATGATGTCGGTGAACCCGGAGGGCCGCCCTCCGCTCACCGAAGTGCACCGGGTGCTGCGGATGATGATGCCTGCCGGGTATGGCGTCCGGGTACCGGCGCTCGACCCGGAGCCGGAGCCCGAGCCGATGCTGCCAGGCTGGGATCCGGCCGAAGACATCACGCCGGAGGAGCAGGCGGAAGCCGAACGGATAGGCGCTGAGGCCGAGGCGGAGGCGCAGCGGCGTCGCCGCATGTGGATCGCTTCGGGCGCGGTCCTGGTCCTTTTCGTTGCGGGGGCCACGGCGATCACCGTGTACCACGAGAAGAACAAGGCGAAGGAGAAGGCGTCCGCCAGCCCCGCGCTGCCCAAGGGGCCGGTGCCCGCGAGCGAACAGGCTGAGTTCATGCCGCAGGACGTGATGGTGACAAAAGTCAACGGGACCGTGCAAGTGGCGTGGAAGGCCCCGAAGAACATGAAATCGGTGGTTTCCTACGCAGTGCAGGTGGCTCTCCCTGCCGCCAATGGTCAAAAGAGGGGCGGTCAGTTGCAGACGACGACACTGGCCAATCCCGAGGTGATCTTCAGCGCGCCCGAGGACGTACAGTCCGACGACTGCTACGTCGCCGCGTCGGTGGTGAAGGCTGCCAATGGCGAGCTGCAGTATGCGGCTGCGCGACCTGTGTGCAATACGGCGGGATGACCCCGTAAACGGCACGACGGTGCGCCGCCGAGAGTGATACCTCGGGGCGCACCGCTACGCAATGCTGAACTGCTGCTCAGTGGCCAATGCCGTGCGCCAGGCTCTCGTCCGCCTGACGGAAGGCGTCGGCGGCCTGGTGCAGGAACTTCGCCATGCCGGTGAGGCCGTCGATGGTCTGCGTCGCGCCCTTGTTGAACTCGGTGTACGACTGCTCGAACGCCTTCGAGGAGCGGTCGGTCACGTAACCGTCGTTCACCAACTGGTTGACGAAGCTCTGGAGCTGGTGCAGCTTGTCGGTGATCTCCTGCTGCCCGCTGGTCAGCTTGTTCGCCGCGTCCTGCATCTGGTCATAAGTGACGTTTACGTTGGCCATATCGGCAACCCCTCATTTCACGCCTCAGGGCCTGTCCCCCGTGGCTCCTGGCTACTTCGTTTCTAGCAGGTTGCATGACAACCTGCCCGGCTTTGCCAGTTGTTCAGCTTACGGGCAGGGACGCGGGAGTGCACCCCCCGGTTCCCGGCAGACGTCCGCGAACCAACTACCGCCCCCACCATACAGTCAGCACATATTCACGTTTTCTGCACGTTCCCCCATATCTCCCCCCACCTTCGCCTGGGCGGCTGTCGTACCCGTCAGGCATCATGGTTCCCATCACAAGCCGAGCGGCTTCGCGCAGAGAACAGGAACATGCGCAGGCGCCGTGCAGGCACCGCGCATTGCACCGACAACATCGCCCAGGGGGACGGCCGTGGAACTGCAGCTCAGCGTCATTGACCCAGTCCGTGCGGACCGTTCGGACATGCTGGTCGACGCCGATCCCGCAGCACCGGTCGGCGCGCTCGCTGTCGAGATCGCCCGGCAGCTCGGGATGCCCGACGACGGGCAGGGCCCGCCCAGGCTGCATATCAACGGCTTCATAGTCGACCCCGAGGTCAGCCTCGACGCCTCGCCCGTGCGTGACGGCGCGCTGGTCTCGATAGCCGCGCCCGCCCCGCTTCAGGCACCCGACGCGCAAGGCACCGTCGAGGTACGGGTCGTGGGCGGTCCGGATGCCGGCGGTGTGTACCGGCTGGGGCCCGGCATGGCCGTCGTCGGCAGCGGGACGGAGGCGTGGATCCGGCTCGCCGACGCGCAGTTGCCGCAGTCCGCGGTCGAGGTGGACGTCGCGATTGACGGCAATGTGACCGTGCGCCCTTCGGCAGGCGCCTCCGTCACCCTCGACGGCGAGCCGCTCACCTCCGCCAAGCCGTGGCGGCGGCGTAGCGTCATCAGCGTCGGCCAGTCGCTGATCGAGCTGCAGCATCCATCCTTCCCCGACGCCGCGTTGAAGCCTTCCGAAGACGGCACAGGGCTGGATTACAACCGGCCGCCGCGTATCACCCCGCCGCCGCGACCGACGAAGTTCAACCTGCCGGCGAAACCCAAGCAGGGCGAGGCACGTCCGCTGCCCTGGCTCATGGCGGCGCTGCCGCTGGTCGGCTCCCTCGTGATGTTCATGGCGATGCGGCCGCATAATCCGATGTATCTGTCCATGGCGCTGCTCAGTCCCCTCACCATGGTGGGCAACTACCTCAACGACCGTAAGCGCGGCAAGAAGTCGTTCCGCCACACCCTCGCCGACTACGAGAAGCAAAAGGACTCCATTGATCGGCAGGCGCGCAAGGCGGTCGCCGCCGAGACGGGCGCGGCGCGCGAGCTGTGCCCCGACCCGGCGCAGGTACTGATCACCGCGACCGGCCCTGGTATGCGACTGTGGGAGCGTCGGCGCGCCGACGCCGACTACGGGCTGCTGCGGGTCGGCACGGGCACCCTGCCGTCGGAGGTCGAAGTCTCCGACCCCGCACAGGAGGAGCACCGGCGTATCTCGCACCGCAAACTGCTGGACGCGCCGGTGACAGTGCCGATGACCGTCCACAGCGTGCTGGGCATTGCGGGACGCGGTGAGGTGCCGCGCATGATCGGCCGCTGGCTGATAGCCCAGGCCGCCGTGTTGCACTCTCCGGCGGATTTGTCCGTCTGCGTGCTCACCGACCCGAGCGGACGGCACAGTTGGGAATGGGTGCGCTGGCTGCCGCATGCCCGGGCCCGGGAGGGCCAGTCGGCCTTGGCTTTGATCGGTACGGACGCCGACAGTGTGGCGCGTCGCATCAGTGAGCTGCTCGCCCAGTTGACTGCCCGTCAGGATGCGGCGCGTGAGGCGGGTATGCAGGCCAACCAGGTCTGGAGCGGCCCCACTACTCTCGTTGTCCTCGACGGATCGCGACGGCTGCGCGCGCTGCCGGGCCTGACGCAGATCCTGCGCGACGGCCCGAAGGTCGGCATCCACCTGATCTGCCTCGACGCCGACCGCCGGCTGCTGCCTGAGGAGTGCAAGGGGGTGGTCGAGGAGGATTACTACGGGCTGCTGTCGGTCTCGATCGCCGGTCAGGAGCCGGTGACCCAGGTGCGCCCCGACTGTGTCTCGCCCGAGTGGTGTGAGCAGGTCGCCCGCTCTATCGCGCCGATACGTGACATCAGTGGTGACGACGGCGCGGCGCTGCCCGACGCCTGCCGTCTGCTGGACGTCATCGATCTGGAGCCGCCGACGACAGCCGGGATCACGGCACGCTGGTCGCTGAGCGGGCGCAGCACAAGCGCCGTGGTCGGTGCCTCCTTCGACGGGCCGTTCGCCATCGACTTGGTGCGGGACGGGCCGCACGGCCTGGTCGCCGGCACCACTGGTTCCGGTAAGTCGGAGCTGCTGCAGACCATTGTCGCCTCGCTCGCCGTAGCCAACCGGCCGGACGCGATGACATTCGTCCTTGTCGACTACAAGGGCGGTTCGGCGTTCAAGGACTGTGTGAAACTGCCGCACACCGTCGGCATGGTCACCGACCTCGACACCCACTTGGTGGAGCGAGCGCTGGAGTCGCTCGGCGCCGAACTGCGCCGCCGTGAGCACATCCTCGCCGCGGCCGGTACGAAGGACCTCGAGGATTACATCATTGCGATGCGCACCAACTCGTCGCTCGCACCGATGCCGCGCTTGCTCATCGTGATCGACGAGTTCGCGTCCATGGCGCGGGAACTGCCGGACTTCGTCACAGGTCTGGTCAATATCGCGCAGCGAGGCCGTTCGCTGGGCATTCATCTGATCCTGGCCACGCAGCGGCCCTCCGGTGTCGTCTCGCCCGAGATCCGCGCCAACACCAATCTGCGGATCGCATTGCGCGTGACGGACGCCGCCGAGTCGTCCGACGTCATCGACGCGCCCGACGCCGGGCACATCGCCAAGTCCACGCCGGGGCGGGCGTATGTGCGCCTTGGCGCCTCCTCGCTCCTGCCGTTCCAGTCCGGCCGGGTCGGCGGGCGGCGGCCGGGCCAGGTCGCGTCGAAGGCTCCTGCGCCGTTCACGGTCCCGGTCGGGTGGGAGGCACTGGGCAAGCCGGCGCCCGAGCGCCCGCAGGGGCCGAAGTCCAACGACGACGATCTGCTCACCGACCTCGCGGTCCTGGTCGATGCGATCATCGGTGCCAATGAGCAGTTGGGGCTACCGCCGCAGCACAGCCCGTGGCTGCCCGCGCTCCCGGACTCCACCACGCTGGACGATCTGGAGCCGCCGCGCTATCTGTCGCGGGACGGTTTGCTGCCGGCCCCGTTCGCCGTCGAGGACCTGCCATCGCAGCAGGCGCGCCGCACCACCTCGATCGAGCTGCCGACCTTCGGTCACCTGATCATCGCGGGTTCGCCGCGTACCGGCCGCTCACAGGCGCTGCGTACGATCGCGGGTTCACTCGCCCGCGCCAACTCCCCTGCGGATCTGCATCTTTACGGTCTCGACTGCGGCAATGGCGCGCTGCTGGCCCTTACCCAGTTGCCGCACTGCGGGGCCGTGGTCCGCGCCAATGAGCCGGATCGCGCCGAGCGGCTCATCAACAACCTGTCGGCCGAGGTACAGCGGCGCATGGCGCGGCTCGGCGAGCGCGGCTTCACCGACATCAACGAGCAGCGTCTCGGAGTTCCGGAAGGCGAGCGGCTGCCGCACATCATGCTGCTGCTCGACCGCTGGGAGGGCTTCCTGCCCTCGCTCGGCGAGATGAACTCCGGCGCGCTCACCGATGCCGTCTTCCAGCTGATGCGTGAGGGTGCCTCGGTCGGCATCCACGTGATCGTCGCCGGTGACCGCACGGTGCTCGTCGGCCGGATCTCAACGCTGACCGAGAACAAGCTGGCATTCCAACTGAGCGACTCATCCGACTTCAGCGTGATCGGTCTCAACCCGCGCAAGGTACCGGAGAAGATGGCGCCCGGCCGTGCCTTCCGCCAGGGCGCCGTCGAGACACAGGTCGCACTGCTCACCGAGGATCCCAGCGGCCAGGCACAGTCGGCGGCGATCGGCACGATCGCCCAGTGGGCAAAGGGCCGCTGGGACAACGTGCCGCGTTCACGTCTTCCGTTCCGAGTGGACGTGCTGCCGGGCCGGATCAGCTTCGAGGAGGCGTGGGAGCTGCGCGACGTCAGCGACCAGGCGGTCAACAGCCCCCTGTGGGCGCTGACCGCGGTCGGCGGCGACCAGCTCACCGCCATCGGCCCGGATCTGCGTCAGGGCAGTCCGGCATTTGTCATCGCGGGTCCGCCGCGCTCCGGGCGCTCCACCGCGCTGCTGACGATGACGCGCTCGCTGATGTCGGCCGGCACCCAGGTGATCCTGGCTGCGCCACGCCGCCAATCGCCGCTGCGCCGCCTTAAGCACGCGCCGGGCGTGATCGGATACTTCACGGAGGAGGAGATCTCCGGGGCCGAGATGGAGGAGGCGCTGAACCGGGTGCAGGGATCGGCAGCGATCATCGTCGACGACGCGGAGCTGCTGCGCCAGTGCGATGCGAGCGAGCTGCTGACCCAGGTGGTGCGCCGCTCGACGGGTAAGGACATCGCCTTGGTGATCGCTGGCGACGCGGACGGCGTGTGCGGCGGTTTCTCCGGCTGGCAGGTGGAGATGAAGAAGGCCCGGCGCGGTCTGCTGCTCTCGCCGCAGAATCTGTCGGATGCCGATCTGATCGGTGTGCGGCTGCAGCGTAGTGCGATCGGCCAGGCGATTCAGCCCGGCCGCGGGCTGCTGCACCTTGGCGACGGCGAGGCTCGTACCGTCCAGGTGCCACTCACAGCGCTGTAGACGCTGCTGCAGCACCTGGAACATAGGTCGGATGGCCCGCGCTACGGCGTCAAGATCGGCGTAAAGATTCGGTGTGAAGGCCGGCCTCAAGGTCGGTAGAGCTCGACCTTGACGTCGGCCGGGAAGCCAGTGGTCTCGCCGACCCGACGGGCGAACTCTCTGATGCCGGCGAGCTGTTCCGCGCCGAGTGAGAAGTCCAAGGTAGTGAAGTAGCGCCGCAGCAGCTCCGCGTTGAAGGGCTCCCATCGCGCGGCCTGCTCGGCGACCTTCTCGACTTCCTCGAGCGACAGCTCGCAGGAGGCGAGGAACGCCTTGTGCACCTCGTGCACGGTGCGTGGCCGCTCAGCGAGGTAGTCGCGGCGGGTTGCCCAGACGGCGAAGACGAACGGCAGTCCCGTCCACTCCTTCCACATCAGCCCCAGATCGTGGACGTGCAGGCCCAGCCTCGGTGCGTCGTGAAGCGATGCGCGCAGCGCCACGTCGCCGATGAGCACGGCGGCCTGTGCCTCCAGCATCATCGCGGTGAGATCGGGCGGACACGTGTAGTAATCGGGCGCTACGCCGTATTGCTCGGTGAGGAGCAGTTGAGCGAGGCGCACCGACGTACGGGAGGTGGAGCCGAGAGCCACCCGTGCGCCGTCGAGCTCGCTCAGTGGGACCTGGCTGACGATCACGCACGACATGACGGGGCCGTCGCAGCCGACCGCGATGTCGGGGAGGGCCACGAGATCGTCCGCGTTGCGCAGGAATTCGACCAGCGTGATGGGGGCGATGTCGAGCTCGCCGCGGACCAGCTTGTTGTTGAGCTCGTCCGGAGTGTCCTTGGTCAACTCCAGGTCGAGAAGTGTCCCCGTTCGGGCAAGTCCCCAGTAAAGAGGGAGACAGTTCAGGAACTGGATGTGGCCGACCCTGGGGCGGGCCGGCCGGGAGTGAGGGGCTGCCGCGGAAGGCGACGCCAGCGCAGAATTATCCACATCAGGAGGCTAGACCCAGCACTTCTGGATCTCGTGCCGCCCCCGGACGGTGCCGACCGCGTCGTGCGTCGCGGGACGACGGTGACACCGACGGCGTCGAGACGACACGAGAGCACGGGAGGATCTTTGAACCCTTCCACACCGAGATCCCCCGTGCTACGCTCGTTCGCAAGTTGCAGTTTGGTTTCCCTTGCAGTACAAAGCCTGCGGAGCATGTGACGCCGCAGGCTTTTGTTTTTCAGACTTCATCGCAGGTTCTGGAGCTAGGGCAACCCTTGGCCCAAGGAGGGCTTTATGGCTACCGGAACCGTTAAGTGGTTCAACGCTGAAAAGGGCTTCGGCTTCATCGCCCAGGACGGCGGCGGACCCGACGTCTTCGTTCACTACTCCGCGATCAACGCCTCTGGCTTCCGCTCCCTCGAGGAGAACCAGTCCGTGACCTTCGACGTCACCCAGGGCCCGAAGGGTCCGCAGGCGGAGAACGTCAGCCCGGCGTAATTGCGTCATCAATAAAAGTACCCAAGAGAAGTATCCAAGGAGCCCCGCGCATGCGCGGGGCTCCTGCCTTTTTTGGGCGCCAGACCCAGTCCGGGCGGGCGCCCGACCCAAGCCACGATGACCGACTTTCCGACCAATTCCGATCAACTCCTCCAAGAGCATGAACAGCTGCACCTGTCCGAGCGATTGAACGTGTCCCACGGCCCGGCTGAGGGCATTCCATGACGTTGCCCGGGCATGCTGGGCAAACCCCTTCGACACAGGCTTCAATCCAGGAACTGAGGTAACCATGCGCCGCCTAGCCGCAGCAGCGTCCGCAGTCGCCGCGCTTTTCTGCGTCTCCGCCATCCCCGCCCAGGCCGCACAGGCCGAGCACGTCCCACCGTTCGGCCTCGGCAAGGTCCTCGCCCGCCACGGGGGCATGATCAGATCAGGGCCGGGTGTGAACTACGCAGTCACCGGACGTCTGCGTAACGGCCAGGTCGTTCCGCTGCTCTGCAGGGCCACCGGGTCGACCTTGCGCGACCACCGTCTGTGGTACAAGCTGAACGACCGTCCCGAGATGTGGGCCAACTCCGTCCTCATCGGCCGTATCGGCAAATCTCCGGTCTGGTGCGCGCGCCCCGGAGTCTCGGTCCAGCCGGGTCATCACCACAAGAAGCACCACGGCATGAAGCAGCAGGCCCAGCACCTGCTCGCACCGCAGGCCCCGCAGACCTCGCAAATGCCGCAGACCACTGTGAAGTCACAGAACACTGAGAACCTGCGGACCAACCAGCGGGAGCTTCAGAAACTGCAGCAGGAACTGATCAACGAGCAAATCCAGCAGCGCCCGATGAGCGCGCCCGGCATGCACCTCCAAAGCGGCGGCAAGCACTGACTTCGCGTCACCTTCCGTTGAAGGGGCGCCCGGCATCGGCCGGGCGCCCCTTCAACGCAATGATGCGTTTCGACACAATGATGCGATGCCGCATCACGGCTGATTCCTCCAGCGAATCAGCCGTGTGCGCCACGGGCGGCGTCGTCCGCCTCGTCCTCGACACTCGCCTGATTGACGAAGGCCTGCCGGGTGCGCTCAACGCGCTGTGAGACCTGCACGGACGCCTCGTCACGGGCGCCACGCAGCAGGACATAGCTGAGCGGAGCGGAGAGGACGAGTGCGAGCAACATCACCCACAGGAGATTGGACTTGCCGAGTCCGGCGGGGAGGACCCGCAGGTAGACGAGGCCCCAGATGGCGAGGAAGCACGCGGCGAAAAGTCCCGCGCGCATCGCGGTGTATCGGAGCATGGGGCTCGGCTTCCAGCTCACGGCAGTTCCACTCTTTCGTTCCGGTTCGATATCCGCAGGTCAGGTATACAGGTATACCTCTCCAGTGAAGCATGGAAAGCCAAGGGACGGCCCGCAGGGTCTCCGACAGGGGCGGGGTCCCCCAGGCAGTTCGTATGCCAGACGTATGTGCCAGACCTATGTATCAGACACATGCGTCACATGCGCATCAGCTGCGGCAACTCCCGGCGCTCCGGGTCCGAGCCCGGGTACTCGCGGATGATCTCGTAGCGCGTGTTGCGTTCGGCCGGGCGGAAGCCGGCGTCCCGGATCAGCTCGAGGATGTCCTCACGCGTGAGCTTGTTCGGCGTACCGAAGTCGTCCGCGTCATGCGTGATCTTGTACTCGACGACCGAGCCATCCATGTCATCCGCACCATAGTTGAGCGCGAGCTGCGCCGTGGTAAGGCCGTGCATGACCCAGAAGACCTTCACATGCGGCACATTGTCGAAGAGCAGCCGCGAGACCGCGAAGGTCTTCAGCGCCTCGGCGCCCGAGGCCATCGTCGTCCGCGCCTGCAGTCGGTTGCGGATCTTGCCGTCCTTCATGTCGACGAAGTCGTGCTGATAGCGCAGCGGAATGAAAACCTGGAAGCCACCTGTCTCATCCTGCAGTTCACGCAGCCGCAGCACATGGTCGACGCGATGGCGTGGCTCCTCAATGTGCCCGTAAAGCATCGTCGAGGGGGTCTTGAGGCCCTTGGCATGCGCCAGCCGGTGGATACGCGACCAGTCCTCCCAGTGGGTGGCGTGGTCAACGATGTGCTGCCGCACATCCCAGTCGAAGATCTCCGCGCCGCCGCCAGTGAGCGACTCGAGGCCGGCGTCGATGAGTTCGTCGAGGATGTCGGAGGCCGACAGGCCGGAGATGGTCTCGAAGTGGTGGATCTCGGTGGCGGTGAATGCCTTCAGCGAGACGTTCGGCAGCGCCTCCTTCAGCGCCTTGAGCGAGCGCGGGTAATAGCGCCATGGCAACGTCGGATGAAGGCCGTTGACGATGTGCAGCTCAGTGAGGTGCTCGCCCTCCATCGCCTTGGCGAGGCGAACGGCCTCCTCGATGCGCATTGTGTACGCGTCCTTCTCGCCGGGCTTGCGCTGAAACGAGCAGTACGCACAGGAAGCGGTGCACACATTCGTCATGTTCAGGTGGCGGTTGACGTTGAAGTGGACGACGTCGCCGTTCTTCTGAGTACGCACGTGATGGGCGAGGCCGCCCAGCCAGGCGAGATCGTCGGACTCGTAGAGGGCCATCCCGTCCTCACGGGAGAGCCGCTCGCCTGCGTAGAGCTTCTCCTCCAGCTCCCGCTTGAGCCCAGCGTCCATGCCGCCTCCTTCGTTCGCACTGCCCAACCGAGGTTACGCCCCGACTCTGACACTCTGCCGGTCAGCCCGTCGGTCACTCCTGCTCGGGCAGCTCGCCGACCCGGTTCTCCCACTTCGTCGACAACACAACGGTGGTACGGGTACGGGCGACGCCCTTGATGCCGGAGAGCCGTCGGATGGTGTGTTCCAGCCCGTCGACGTCCGGGACGCGGACCTTGAGCATGAACGAATCGTCACCCGCGATGAACCAGCAGTCCTCGATCTCCTCAAGATCGTTCATCCGCTGGGCCACGTCCTCGTGGTCGGCGGCATCGCTCAACTGGATGCCGACGAGCGCAGTGGCGCCGAGGCCGAGCGCCGCCGGGTTGACGGTGGCCCGGTAGCCGGTGATAACCCCGGCTTGCTCCAGCCGGTTGATGCGATCGGTGACGCTGGGGCCGGAAAGTCCGACGAGCCGTCCGAGCTCCGCGTAGGAGGCCCTGCCGTTCTCCCGGAGAGCCTGGATGAGCTGCTTGTCCACCGCGTCCATGTATCTGGAGCCTTCCCCTCACGTTGCAGGTCCAGCATTTGAAGAAAGAATCTCAGGCGCCAGAAACGAATCTAAGGCACGCCGGGTCAGCTACCCGCATCGTAACGGCTCACTTCATGACGGCCCGCATCGTAACGGCCCGCTTCATGACGACCTGTCCCATGACGGCCCGTCCCATGACAGCTCACCTCACGGTGGTTCGGCTGCGATCCGCGACCGCCGCCGAGTTCACCGTCCCAGCGGCGGTACAGCTTGTGCTGCACGCCGACCACATCCAGCGCCCGGCCCGCCACGAAGTCCACCAGATCCTGAGCAGTGACGGCACCCGCATAGAATGCGGGAGAGGCGGGCAGCACCACAGCGCCCGCCTCGTCGAGCGCGACCAAGTGCCCCAGCGTCTGCCCGGCCAACGGAGTCTCACGGACGGCAACCACAAGCGGGCGGCGTTCCTTGAGCGTCACCGCGGCGGCGCGCTGCAGCAAGTCCTTGGAAAGGCCGAGCGCGACGCCGGCGACGCACGCGGTACTGGCCGGGACGATCAGCATCCCCTGCGCCGGGTAGGAGCCGGAGGAGGGCCCAGCAGAGAAGTCCCCGGCCGACCAGTACCTCACTTCCGACAGGCCCGACAGGCCCGACAGATCGCTTTCGAACGCATCAGGAGTGCCGTCCGCACCACGCGCCAGCCAGCGGGCAAGATCCTCGCGCCAGCGCGCGTCGCGGAAGGCAATCCCGGTCTCGTCGAGGAGGGTGAGGCGGGCGGCCCGGCTGATCACCAAGTCGACGGCTTCGCCGGCGTGCAGCAGCGCCCGGAGCACGGCAGCTGCGTACGGCGTGCCGGAGGCACCCGACACTCCGACGATCCAGGGCCGGCGCTCCCGATTCAGGGCGCGTCCTCCGGATCCCGCTTCCACACCGTCCACACCGTCCACACCGCGACCCTATCCGGATCCCCTACATCGCGAGCCCGCGGACCATCAGGTCGAGGAGGGCGCAGACGAACAGGGTGATGCCGATGAAGCCGTTGACCGTGAAGAATGCCTTGTTGAGTCGCGACAAATCGTATGGCTTGACGATCGAGTGCTCGTAGCAGAACGCGACGACGACGATGACCAGGCCGATCCACCAGAAGATTCCGGCGCTGGTGACCGCCCCGTACAAGGCGAGCAGCACCGATGTCACCACGTGGCAGGCGCGCGCGCCATACAGTGCGGCGGCGATGCCGAACCGCGCGGGCACCGACTTGACGCCGTGGGCGCGGTCGGCGGCGACGTCTTGGCAGGCGAAGATCAGGTCGAAGCCGCCGATCCAGACGCCGACGGCCAGCCCAAGGAGCATCGCATCCCATGACCACGCGCCGGTCACCGCCAGCCAGGCGCCGACCGGCCCCATCGCCTGGGCGAATCCGAGGATCGCATGCGGGAAGTTGGTGAACCGCTTGCCGTACGGATAGACAACCATCGGCACAACGGCGATCGGAGCCAGGGCCAGACAGAGCGGGCCCAGCAGCGCAGCCGCCCCGAGAAAGAGCACGACGGCCACCAGCGCACCTGCCCACGCCAAGCGCACCGTGACTGCTCCGGTGACCAGCTCCCGCCCGGCAGTGCGCGGATTGCGGGCGTCGATCTCGCGGTCGATGATCCGGTTGCACGCCATCGCGAAGGTGCGCAAGCCCACCATCGCCATGGTGATAAGGAACAGCTGCCACCAGTGGATCGAGGCAGTCTCACGCTGCATCGCCGTCAGCGAGGCGATATACGCGAACGGCAGCGCGAAAATCGAGTGCTCGATCATCACCAAGCGCAGGAAAGACTTGAGAGGGCCGGGCCGGGGTTCGAGGCCGAACAGATCTGGGGTTGCTGAGTCCGCACTCATGACAGTCCCGGCTCCGGATCATCCCCGCGGGCGTGGGGAGCAGCCCCGGCCCACCCCGCCAGTCCCCTAGCGCGGCTTGCACTCACAGCCCGTACTCCTTCCATCGCTTCGTCACCCGTTCGTGTATCGCGGGGTCCGAGACCACCATCTCGGGCCAGCCGCCGTCGCGGGTGTAGCCCTCCTCGGGCAGCTTCCTAGTGGCGTCGATGCCCGCTTTACCGCCCCAGAACTGCTGGTACGAGGCGTGGTCGAGATGGTCGACAGGACCTTCGACAACGGTCAGGTCGCGCGCGTAGTCGGTGTTGCCGAAGGCCCGCCACGCGACTTCGTGGTAGTCATGCACATTGCAATCCGCGTCCACAACGATGATCAGCTTGGTGAGCGACATCATGTGCGCACCCCAAATGGCATGCATGACCTTCTGCGCGTGTTTGGGATACTTTTTATCAATCGAGATAATCGCGCAGTTATGGAAGCCGCCTGCCTCTGGCAGGTCGTAGTCGACAATGTCCGGCACGATGATCTTCAGTAGGGGCAGGAAGAACCGCTCCGTCGCCTTCCCCAGCGGCCCGTCCTCGGTCGGCGGTCGCCCGACTACGATCGACTGCAGCAGCGGCCGTCTGCGCATCGTGACGCAGTCGATGGTCAGGGCGGGGAACGGCTCCTGTGGCGTGTAGAAGCCGGTGTGGTCGCC
>JAFAUH010000373.1 GCA_019243445.1 Streptomycetaceae bacterium
GTGATGAGCCACTCGCGCCGTCGGTGCTTCACCGGGCCTCCCAGAGCGCGGCGAGTTCGCTGCCTTGGACGGGCGTACAGCCCCGCAACGTCGCGAAAAGCTGTCCGGCGAGCACCCAGCCGATACCGATGGCATCGGTGTACGGGACATACCCCTTGCCTGCGGCGACAGGCAGCGCAGTGCCCGGGCGATAGAGCGTTCCGTGGACACCGTCCACCGACGGGCGCTTGACCCGCACCAGCAAGTGCCCCTCACGCAGCGCCGGGCACTGCCTGACGGCCCTCCCAACGCACCAGCGGCAGACCGGAGGATGGACGGTGCGCTCGCCCTCGGCCACCCGGTCGCCGCCTCCCGCGTCGAGCAACCACAGCACGCCCTCGTCGCTTTCGTCCGCCGGTTTCGCGCAGACCTGGCAGAGCAGACCGCCCATACACCGGCGCTGGCGCTGAGGATGGATCGCAGCCCACTCCGGATTCCCGCGACCCTGCCTGAGCGGGCGACGCGCCCACAAAGCCCCGAAACTATCCCGGTCGTACGGAAGTTCGTTGAGGTAGCCGATGGTGCCGCGCCGTGTCGCGACGATGGTGGAGGTATCAGGGCGCTCCCCACTCCACGAGACGATGTACGGGGCGAAGGCACGCTGATTCAGCACCTCGGTCATCGTGCTTCCTGTGCGGATGGACTTACCGGACGGTCGTGGGAGCAGCGCTGGCTCGGCGAAGGAGGGGCCGACGCGCCGAAAGGACAGCCAAAAGGCGGTTGCCTCGCCGTCGGGACGGCGACGGACCAGAGCCTGGTCGGCACACGATCGGCCTGACGGGTGCGTTGATCGTCGGCTGCGACGATCTGCAGGGCGGTCGGTCGTGCCGTGTGCGGCATCTGTGGGGCCCCCAGTTGTCACGGACGGAGTCATACCAGCACTTTGAGCAAGGGCTGGTATGAGCCTGAAGGCGGCTGGCGGGCACATCCACCCCCAATCCGGCCTCGGACCGGCGGCCGGAAACGGCGACGAACCTCGGATCTCCCCCGAAGTACCCTCGGATCCGCTAAGTACGTTGGTTTCGGGGGAGGTTGAACAAGACGGCGCTCTACCGTCAGCAGGAGTGACGTGCTGGAGGTACGGGATCAAGGGGGCACCATGCGCACGCTGCTGCGGTACCTGCTCGATCAGCGGGAGTGGCGTGACTACGACGCCTTCCTGCCGCATTTCACGCAGGCCGCCCAGCAACTGGCCACGTTCGAGGGGAAGTCGTCTCTGAGCACGCTGGCTCCGGCGAGGAAGACCTTCGAGGCCTGGTACTACGGCAAGCGGCAGCCGCAGCGGGAAGCCCGCCGGGTGCTGATTCGCCTCTTCGGCCACAGCATCGAGCAGCTGTGGAGCGAAGTCCCCGAGGGGACCACCCCGGCACTCGCCCCGCTGTTCAGCGCGCCTGGCACGGAAAGCCATGCCGCAACCGGCACGGATCTGCACGAGATGAGAAGGACGGGCGCCATGGCCGCACGCCGCGCAATGGATTTCGCGCTGGGAGCCGAACGCGAGCTGGTGGGAGACGAAACTCTCGGGTTCCTCAGTGATGAGGTGAAGCGGATAGCCGAGACCTACCCCCGGGTGCCGCTGGCCGAGATCTGGGACGACCTGGTCAAGGCCCAAGACGACGCCTTCCGCCTGCTGGAGAGCGGTCGGACGCGCCCGTCGCAGTCCCATGACCTGCTGTTCATGGCCACCGTGCTGTCCTTCTTCATGGCCAAGGGCTCCCACGACATGGGCGAATACAAGACGGCCATGATCCAAGCCCGCACCGCCGGCTTCTGCGCACGGCAGGCCGAACACCAAGGACTCATCGCCCTGGTCGAAGGGCTCAAGTCGCTCATCTCCTACTGGGCAGGCAAACCGGAAGACGCCGTGCACTACGCCCGCCAAGGCGCGGCCCACGCCACCAACCTGCGCGGCACGGTGAGCGTGTGGCTGCCCAGCCTCGAAGCACGGGCAGCAGCCCTGCTCGGCGACGAGCAGACCGCCCGGTCCGCCAACCAACGCGCCGAAACCCTTCGAGACCAGACCATGCCCGACGATTTGGACGCACTCGGCGGACTGCTGACCTACCCACAGGTCAAACAGCTGTACTACACCGTGGAGTCCGAAGTGCTCCTCGGCCACGGCGACACCCAAATCGCCGCCCAGGCCGAAGAAGCCGTACGCGGCTTCAGCGACCCCAACGACGCCGCGTGGGCCTTCGGCGACCTGGCCGGATCGCAGTGCAACCTGGCCCTCGTCCGCCTCTACTCCGGCGAACTTGACGGAGCCGCAGCCGCCATCCGCCCCGTCCTCGACCTCGGGCCAAACCTGCGGAACAACGGCATCGTCATCTCCGCGCAGCGAGTCCGCACCGCCCTGACCCGCGGGCCCGTACGCGACGCGATCGTGGCACGCGACCTGCGCACCGAGATCGAGATGTACTCCACCTCCCGGCCAGCGCTGCCGCGATAGCCCCGACCGGTAGAGTCCCCCGGCATGTACCCGGTCAGCCGCCACAGCCAACGCCTGCAACTGCGCGAACTCACCATCGACGACCTCGACGCCGTCCTGGCGATCTACGCAAACCCCGAGGCCACCGCACACCTCAGCTTCGAGCCCCGCTCCCGCGACCAAGTCGGACAGATCATCGCACGCTCGATCACCTCCGCCACGGCAACGCCCCGCAGCGAGTACGCACTCGCGGTCACCACGCGCGACGGCAACGAGCTGATCGGATTCGGCCGCCTCGCCATGGACCCCCACCAGCAACGCGCAGCCACCCTCGGCTTCGCGCTGCGCCCCGAGGCATGGGGCAACGGCTATGGTGCCGAAACCGTCCATCTCCTGCTCGCCCTGGGTTTCGAAGAACTCGGACTGCATCGCATCTGGGGAGCTCGCGCGCCCCTGAACGAGGCCTCCGCGAAGACCATGCTGCGCGCAGGCATGGTCGAAGAAGGCCGCATCCGACACCACGTCCACGTCCGCGGCGCCTGGCGCGACTCGATCACCTACTCGATCCTCGAAGAGGAATGGCAGGCTCGCCGCGACAACTGAATCGATGCACTGGAGCACCGCGGTCCGAGGCTGGTCCGTATGGAAAAGGTGCAAGGCCGCCGGGGTGTAGTCCTCGGAACGGTCAGGCCACGGGGGAGAGCCATCACGTACCGAAGCCCTTGGATGCCCCAGCGGCCGGTCTAGAGGTGAACAGCGCTGATCACATGAGCAGCGCTCTGCACGAGGCTGGTGATGCTCGGGTCCAGCGAGGTGCCCTTGAGGTAGAAGCCCAAAAGGATGGCAACGGTGGCGTGGCTCGGCTTGAGCCCACCCTTGCGGACGAGCCACCAGACGACCAACCCCAGTACCACAATGAACGAGAGGTGAACGGTCACGGGCATGCGTCGCTTTCTGCATCATGCCGCCGCCAGACGCATCAGAGACCGGGCGGCGCTCAGCCGGCCGTGGAATGCAACCGGAGCTATGGTGGCGTAGGGCGTTTCCTCGAGCACGAGCCAAAAGACCATGCAGGGCCTCTTGATGTGCTCGCTGGAGGACTCCAAACAACCCGACGAGCCCGGCCGACACAGGGAACGGGCAGCCATCCACCACACGCAGTCCCCTCTGGATGTATTCGACGCCAATACCAGCCGCTGCCCTCGGGCGTGAGGCTTCCGCGAATTGGACATGCCGCAAGTGGCGGGTGGTGAGAATCATCAGGGCTCCGATGGGGTGAGGGCAGCCGCGTCGGAAGGGAGGGCTCGTACAGTGACCAGCGTTGTCGCTCTCGCTTGGCACCGGTACGCCAAACTGCGGCCAACTCGTGGCCATCTCTTAGACGATGAACGTGGCGCCCGGAGGCGTGGCCAGGGCAACGGAGGCCACGAATGGGATGAATGGGGCGATCGCGAGCGAGCATGCATGACGGTGGCCGCCTCGTAAGAGGCGTGGCCACTTCGTGGCCACCTTTCAACAAGCCCTTGACAACTTTCGGTGAACCCCACTCGCTGCTATGGGAATTCATCCCATATGGGAATGTATGAGTACCAATGCTTATCCAGTTGCCCACACGATCGCAGCATCCAGAGCCGCATCGGCATCGGGAGTGATCGCGATACCCGGGTGAGCATCAAGCTCCGCAGAGCAGGAACCGACGAGCAGGACAGGGATTCCGAGGTCGATTGCGACACCGACTTCCCCGCGCGTCAGCGAGGTGCGCGCGTCATCCGCGACTGCAACGACGAGCCGAGAGCGGCGGATGTCCTGGACCCGGAGTTGGACGTTGGCGCGATCCGCCGCAACGCTGGCGTCGAACTGGCTGACCACCCGGCGGGTGGCATCCAGGTCGACGCCAGCATCGCGGTGCTGTGCGGAGCCGGACAGGTACACCGGCGCTGCGCCACGGGGGACCGTGCAGGGAAACCACTGGCGGGTCTCCGGGTTGAAACGTCAGGGGCTTCTCGTGGGGGCCAGGACGGGTCGTTGTGCCCCAGCGTCACCGCTTGCGTGACGGCGGCCAAGGCGTCCTCGCGGGTCTGGTTTTCTTGGTCCGCGTGCTGGAGCAGGAGCCATGCTGCATCGGTGGCATGCCCTCCGTCCCGCCCGGCGCGGGGCCAGTCGTGGTGGACCACGATCCACAGCAGGTCTTCAGCGGCCACCTGCGAGTCCTGGAAGTACGAGTCGAGATCCGAAAGGCACGTCAGCGGCATCAGCCAATGCGGAAGCCCAGAGCTCCCGTTGACCTGCGCTTCAAGGTCCGGATCGTTGTGGTGCTCCCACACGTTCGGGTACCGCTTCATCGGCGGCGTGCCATGGTGTCGTGCAACGCGGTGTGGGGAAGCACGACGGCTGCGGCTTCCCGGACATGCGGGTGCGTCAGTAAAACAGCCTCGCCCACCGCGGTGGGCGGTGCGTCGGCGGGCGGGATGCGGACCAGTTCGTGGCGCTCCGCGGGCGGGGCCGCCACCGCTGACGCCCCGGTGGGCTCGTCCTGGAGCTCGGGCATGGGTGTGGCCCCGGTCACGAGGAAACGACCTGTTCGCGGACGCCGACCGCGGCTTCGCGGGGATGGGGGAGTGCTGGAAGGTCTCCGAGGCGGCGGGCGGTCTCGACCAACGCGAGGTGGCTGAATGCCTGCGGATAGTTGCCGACCTGCCGCTTGGACCGGGGGTCCCACTCCTCCGCCAGGAGTCCGATGTCGTTGCGCAGTGCCAGCAGATTGTCGAACATCCGTCTGGCCTCGTCGATGCGGCCGATCATCGCCAAGGCGTCGGCGAGCCAGAACGAGCAGGCGAGGAAGGCGCCTTCGTCGCCGGGCAGCCCGTCGACGCCCTTACGCGGGCCGCCCGTCGGGTAGCGCAGGAGGAACCCGTCGGGCGTGGACAGCTCGCGCTGGATGGCCTCGACGGTGCCGATGACGCGCTTGCCATCGGGCGGGAGGAAGCCGACCTGCGGGATCAGGAGTACGGAGGCGTCCAGCTCCTTCGACCCGTAGGACTGGGTGAAGGTGTTGCGGTTCGGGTCGAACCCCTGCTCGCAGACCTCCTGATGGATGGCCGTGCGAAGTTGGCGCCACCGCTTCATGGGGCCGTCGATCTCTCCGGTCTCCAGCAGTTGGATCGTCCGGTCGACCGCGGTCCAGGCCATGACCTTCGAGTGCACGAAGTGCCGGCGCGGGCCGCGCACCTCCCAGATGCCTTCGTCGGGTTCGCGCCAGCGCCGCTCCAGGGTCTCGATCAGCCGCAGCTGGAGGCGGTGGGCGCTGTCGTGTCGGTCCAGACCGGACTGGCGGGCAAGGTGCAGGGCCTCGACGACTTCGCCGTAGACATCCAGCTGCAGTTGCCCGGCTGCGGCGTTCCCTACGCGGACGGGGGCTGATCCCTCGTAGCCTGGCAGCCAGGGCAAGTGTGTCTCCGGGAGGGAGCGTTCGCCTGCGATCCCGTACATGATCTGGAGGTTGTCGGGGTCGCCCGCGATGGCGCGCAGCAGCCATTCGCGCCAGGCTCGGGCCTCGTCCCGGTACCCGGTGCGCAGGAGAGCCGACAGTGTGATCGAGGCATCGCGCAGCCACGTGAACCGGTAGTCCCAGTTGCGCACACCGCCGATGTCCTCGGGTAGCGAGGTCGTTGGCGCGGCCACGATCCCGCCCGTCGGGGCGTACGTCAGTGCCTTGAGCGTGATCAGGGAGCGGACGACTGCGGCGCGGTAGGGGCCGTGGTACGTGCATCGGCTGGACCAGCCCCGCCAGAAGGCATCTGTCGCTCGCAGGGCCTCTTCCGGGACGCTCACCTCGGGAGGGCCCTGATGCGAGGGGTGCCAGGTCAGGCTGAAGGCGATCCTCTGTCCGGCTTTGATCGTGAAGTCCGTGCTCGTGCGCCCGGCTGTGACCTGCGGCGCGAGAGTGGAGTCCAGCCACATCGAGTCGGGCCCGGCTGTGGCGACGGTCCGCCCGCCGACGGTCTGGATCCACGGCTCGATCTGGCCGTAACCGAAGCGCATGCGCAGGTCGGAGCGCATGGGAACGGTCCCCGTTACTCCTTCGACGATGCGAATGAGCTGCGGGGTTCCATTCTGCGGCGGCATGAAGTCGGTGATCCGCACCGTGCCGTGGATCGTGTCCCACTCCGATTCGAGGATGAGCGAATCGCCGCGGTATCTCCTGCGGTGCGCGTCGGGGGGCTGGAGGCCGGGGGCGCTCGTGGGACCCAGCAGCCAGCCGCCGTGCTCCTCGGTTCCGAGTAGGCCGGCGAAGACGGCCGGTGCGTCGAACCTCGGCAGGCACAGCCAGTTGATGCTGCCGTCGCGGCAGACTAGCGCGGCGGTCCGCATGTCGCCGATCAGCGCGTAGTCCTCGATGCGGTGGTTGGTCATGAAGGTCGTCCCGTTCCGGATGGCTCCTGTCGGCGACAGGCTGGTGTCGTAAGTGCCCGGCAGCGTGACGTGAGGCATTGCGGTTGGCAGTGTCAGTCACTGCGGAGCACGGCTCGGATGCTCAGCCACACGCGCGTTGTGCCAGGCGAT
Source organism: Streptomycetaceae bacterium (assembly GCA_019243445.1). GTDB lineage: Bacteria > Actinomycetota > Actinomycetes > Streptomycetales > Streptomycetaceae > Streptantibioticus_B. The sequence continues at coordinate 7,031 of JAFAUH010000373.1, forward strand.
CGTTCCGGCACCGGCCGCTGTCCCCGGGGAATGGAAGGGAGCGGCCGGTGCGGTTGGTCCAGGGTGATCGATTTCAGATGGCACGGATACGCCGAACTGCGGCCATCTTGTGGTCATGTCGGTGTGGTGGCCGGCGGGCTTGCGACGAACGCCAGCCTTCAAGGGGCTTGTAGGGTCTCGCGGCTCGTGTCGGAGGTCGCCTTCGCAACCTGCGTCTTTTCCCGCAGTCTCACGTGGTGTCGGACGCTGGAGTCTCAGCCTCGTGTCGTCTGCTCGACGGTCCGCGCTGATCGTCGCGGACCGTCGAGCCTGTGACCTGGGCTGTCTCACGGTTGGCGTCGGATCCGATGGCGATCCGACATTGGCTGTGAGATTCCGACACAGGAGTTGAGATCCCACAGGGCTGAAGACAAGATCCGCGCCAACAGGGATGGCCACAAGGTGGCCACGGTTTGGCGTACCGGTGCCACGCGGACTCGGCGAAGGTAGTGCCCGGGTCGATCTCCCGGCCCGCACCACAGGGCGTCTTGAACGCTGAGGAGACGAGTGTGCCGCCGACAACAGCTGGCCTAATCGAGGATCAGGCTCTCGGAGACCTGGTCGACCACCGTGCGTTCAGCCTCGTCGGTGTGACCGAACCGCTGGAGCTCGCCCGCAACAAGGTGCGCGAAGCGCTGACAGGCCGGACCGACGAAGGCCGAGTCGATGATGCCGTCCTGGTCACCGACGAACTCGTGGCTAACGCGATCCGGCACGCCGACGGGCCGGTCTCACTCAACCTCGACTTCTACGAGAAGGGCGTAACCGTGGGCGTCGCCGACCGCGGGACAGATACCA
>JAFAUH010000401.1 GCA_019243445.1 Streptomycetaceae bacterium
GGATGATGCTGCTCCAGCGCAACCTGCTCTACACCGCCGTCACCCGCGCCCGCGACGGCGTCATGCTCATCGGCCAGACCGAGGCCGTCGAGCGCGCGATCGCCAACAACCGCACCCAGCGCCGCAACACCGCCCTCACCCACCGCATCACGCACACCGACGCCGCCGGCCCGGCACCACGATCCCAACCGTCGAGTGGCCAACTCGCCTGGGACTGAACGGACGAAGGCCGATCTCCCGTGGCAGCGAGCCACAGCCGGGGACTGGGGCGCCTACGCGACCGAGATCAGCCGCCGACCGATAAGGAAGTAGCACACATGGACATCCGACAATGCCTGAAAGATGATCTTTAAATCCTGGAGAGGCACATCCCCTCACCCGGACAGACACGCCGTCATGCGATGCGGTTCGAAACGCAACAGCAAGGTTTCAGCACCTTCCTGGTCGCCTGGTCCGACGGAATCCCCGTCGGGGCGGCACAGATTTTGTGGCACGGGTGTAAAGTGCCCGAAGTCCACGATCACTTCCCCGAATGCTCTGAATTGAACGGCCTGGCCTCGATCATTCACGTGCGCGCGCCGACGTGAGGGGTTCGGCTGGGGTGTCCGTTTCCTACTGGTTCGTTCGTCGGCTTGAGGACTGTGGGGCAGGGCGGTTTGGCCGCGTGTCGTCGCGGGCGGCGTCGGCCTCCACTCGCCGAGGGTGGCGCTGTCTCCTCCTTCCTGTGTCGGGGCGGCGGGCTGGCGGTCAGCCGGGGGCGGGCAGGGCCTGGATGCGGTCCCAGGCATCCACCGCCGCGTGCGAGGCAGGCCAGACGGGGTCGAACTTGAGCTCCCGACGTCGGGAGTGATCAGTCAACTTGGCTGGTATATCGAGAAGTTGCGTGCGGACGGTGGCGGGCTCGGCTCTGGCGAGTTTGCCGTCCAGGGCGAGGAGTTGCAGCCAGGACAGCAGGTCCATGGCGAGGGCGAGCAGGGTGCACCAGGCCTGGTTCAAGGCGAACTTGAAGGAAGGCAGCCGAGTCAGGGTGAGGGCCTTTGATCGTCGGATGCCGGACTCGACATGAGCATGAACCCGGTGCCGGGCGTCCAGCCACTGCAGTTGCCGGCCCGGTGTGCTCGTCGCGATCGCCTGGTAACGGAAGCCAGTGGCCAGCTCGTAGGGCTTGAGGTCATGTGCGTACCTGGGGTGGACCGGCTCGCGGCGCACGATCACCCGCAGCCCCTCGGGCCAGCCGTCCAGGTCGAGCAGGTCGGTGACCTCGACCAAGGCGGCATCCTCGCGAGGCTCGCCCCGCGCGTCCAGCGCAGCGGTCCACGCATCCTCGGGGACCTTGGCCAGCGCCGTCCAGAAGTCCTCGTCGCGAGTCCAGCCGACCGAGTACTCCCAGGTGTTGGCCTTGTTCCCGCCGCCGGAGGCGATCCAGGCCAGCCACTGCTTCGTGGCGCCGGCGCCGTCGGCGCGGAAGAGGACCTTGCGCCTGCGCCGGATGGGCAGCTGCCGGACCGCCTCGGTGGAGACCTCGATGTGGTCCGAGGCGGTGTTCGACCCCGCACTGCCCGGCCGCAGGCGGCACACCAGATGTTCATCCGTGTTGTCCAAGAACACCAGCAGCGGGTGCAGGCCGAAGCCTTTGCGGTGGGGCTCGGCGCCCTCCTTGTTGGAGTGCACGGGCACGAAGGAGGCGTCGATGTCCAGCACCGACCAGCCGGTCAGCGGTTTGCCGTCCACGCGGATCCACGGGAAGCCGCCGGGGCGCAGGTCAAGCAGGTCGTGCACGCAGGAGCGGACCTTGGCCCGCGCCGAGGTGGCCTTCGCAAGCTGGACCGGGCCGATCCCGTCCAGCGTGCGGTACAGCGTGGAGGCCGAGGCCGGATGCCCGAGCACCAGCGCGGTCTGCCGCATCACCTCGATCCCTGCGATCGAGCGCGCCCCCAGCAGCACCGCGCATGCCGCGGAGACCAGCACGCCGCCGCGGTCGTGGACCGGATGGAAGTCTTGCCGCACCAGCGCGCCGCTCAGCGCGTCGGTCAGCCCTACCTTGTCCGCCAGGCGGCGCACCGGCACGATCCCCGCCTTGCCCACCAGCTTCCGCCCGCCCGTCGACAGCGACAGGCCCTCCGCCCACTCGGTAAGCTTCGACACCCGGAGGGTGCCTCCTCCCCAACACGATTCAGCCCTCAGTAAGCCGAATCATCGCAGGTCGAGGCACCCTCTCTCGCCGATCTCACGCTCCGTCACCAGCACCAGCCCGCGCAGTGAATTCATGAGGCTGGGAGCCTGGCCCTCGCAGCGGCGATCACAGGGCATCGGGACGGCCGTCATCCGTACGGCAGAAACCCAGGCCCGGCGCAACGGCTACCACCGGATCGGCTTGGGCGTAGACGATCAGAACTACCGCGCAGCCTCGCTCTACCTCCGACTCGGCTACCACGAAACGGGGTACCACTACCTCGACGACGGCTTGCGACACGAGGTTGCTGACCCCTGCCGGTTCCTGATCAAGCAACTTACCGAACAGCCAAACTGACCCCCAGCCCCGGTCCGTGAACCAGAGTTTCCGCTTCGGTCGAGGCCGGGACGAGCATGGCGAACGGCTGCTGGACGCTCTGCCGAGGACGAGTGCAGCAGCTACAGCGGAAAGTCCAGCGAGCAGTGCGAATATCGTATTCGGTTTCAGCCCACACGCCGATGAGCCGTCGCCAAGTCCCCGTTAGCTCAGGTAGCGCCGGATGCGGTCGAGATAAGCGTCAATCTGCGTCAGTCCGGGCCAATCGCCTCCCCGGAGCCGGGAGGTCTCCGCCCGGAGGCGCTTGCCGCTTTCCAGGGCGGCAGGGAGGTTTTCGGTCGCGGCGTACAGGCTCATCAACCGGGAGAGGGCATCGAGGTGGCGGTTGACGGCGTCCTCGTCGTCGCTGTTTGGCTTGGTCTGGATGTAGTGGTCGAAGGCTTGGATGGCGGCGGTGCTCTCGCCGAGTTCCATCCAGCACTGGGCGGCGTAGTACCAGCAGAGCTGGGCCTGCTCGTCGTAATTCCCGTAACGGTCGGTGTAAGTGCGAGCGAGGGGTTCGAAGAGCGTGAGGGCTTCGTGGTGCCTTCCGCCCAGGAACTTCACCTGCGCGAGAGCGAACTGTATGCCTTCCCTGAGCTCCGGATCCGAGATCCTGACCGTGGCCTCGGCCAGCGCGTCCGCAGCTTGAGTGAACTGGCCTTCCTGAGCCAGCCGGGCTGCCAACTCCGAGACGGCGTCCACCTCCTGCTCCGTCAGCGAGGCTGGGTCTGACGGCTGCTCCTCCGCGCCGGTCAGTTGAGGAGCGGTCGGCGGGATGGGAAGCACCAGGGTGGGCGTGTAGGCCGAGGCGACCGCAGGCGGACGCGCCCGTCCGCCGAAGGGCCGCACGAACGGCAGGCGGGGGTCGATGCCGACGTCGTCGCTGAGCAAGGCGGTCGGCGTGCTGGTGGTGCGGACGAAGGGGAGCAGAGCGTCGTACACATCCATCGCGCTCATGCGCTGCTCGGACTCCTTGGTGAGCATCGCCAGCAGCAGCTTCTCGACGTCAGCTGGGATGTCCGGGCGCAGGGTGCGGATGGGTGGGGGCGGGGTGTGGACGTGGTGCCAGGCGTAGGAGCGGCTGCCGTCAGCGGTGAAGGGGGTCTGGCCGGTGAGCAACTCGTACAGGACGCAGGCGAGAGCGTAGACGTCCGCGGCGGGGCCGACGGCGTTAGCCAGGCTCTGCTCGGGGGACATATACGGCGGGGTGCCTACGGTCATGCCGGCCTGGGTGAGACGGGGCAGGGTGCCGACTCCGCGCAGCGCGGCGACGCCGAAGTCGAGGACCTTGACCACGCCGCCGGGGGTGAGCATCAGGTTGGAGGGCTTGATGTCGCGGTGGACGACGTTGTGCTGGTGAACGGTGTCCAGGACAGAGGCGATCTGTGCGCCGAGGGCGGCGGCCCAGGAGACGTCGACGGGGTCGTCGGTGTAGTCGCTCTCGTCGATGAAGGTCTGCAGTTCGCGGCCCTGCAGGAGCTGCATGACGACGAAGAGCCGGCCGCTGGCCGGGTCCGTGCCGGTGTCGTAGACCGCGGGGACGCCGAGGTGTTCGAGGGCAGCGGTGATCTGGACCTCGCGTACGAAGCGGGCCCGGCGGGTCTGCAGGGTCTCCTCGTAGGCAGCGCCCTGCAATCCTGGCGGGGCGGGGCTCTCGGCGAGCACCATCTTGACCGCGACCCGGCGGTCCAGGCGTTCGTCGTATGCTTGCCAGACCTCGCCCATGCCGCCCGCGCCGATGGGCGTGTGCAGACGGTACCGGCCCGCGATCACGCGGGCCGGTTCACCGGCGTCGAAGGTCGGCGCGCCGTGCACCATGCGGTGTGCCCTCTTTCAAGGTCGTGGGCGGGGCACGATGGCTCTCGCCTGGCCTGTTCGCCTGACGTGCTGTCCGGTCCAGATTAGGCCGTCGGGGGTTCTATCGGGCGGGTTACGGTGGATTTGAGTTCGGCGGCACGCTCTTCGGTGGCCCTGCGCTCGGCCTCCCGCCGGATCGGGCGACGGATGAGCTGGTACGCCTGCTGGGTCGCGACCTGCTTGAACAGACGGTTGACGTTGGCATCGTCGAAGTAGCGGACCATCAGGGCATCGTTGGAGGCGGCCTGGTCGATGACAAGGCGGTCCATGTCCTTGTCCAGCTCGCCGCCGAAGGTCTCCTGGTCCTGGTGCAAGGCGATGGCCCGAAGCTCTGGGTCCTCGGTGACAGCGACCACCAGTTGGCCGAGCAGGATCTGGTCGGTGGTGGACAGGCCGGTCCCGTACTCGTCGTTGACGGACTCGATCACCTCGGCCAGCGACATCTCCTCCACCTCAACGCCGGACCCGGCCGCCTCGGGGACCAGGCCCGGTAGCAACTGCGCTCCAGCCGCCGCGAGGTGCAGCTCTGGTGTGCCGGTCCGGGTGATGCGCATGTGGCTGGGGGTGGCGGTCCCTATGTCGGCACCGGCATTGTGGGCGGGCCCGGGCAGGCGGCGCAGCAGGAACCGTCCGTACTGGTAGAGCCGTTCCAGCTCCAGGTTCTCAAAGCCGATCACGTGCGAGAGCCACCCGTATGCCTTGGTGTAGGACTCCAGGGCGCGGCGGAAGTCTGCGGCGGTGTCGGATTCGGCGGCATTGAGGGCGTTGAAGCGGTCCAGGGCGGGCTGGAGGTAGCCGTAGAGGCGGGAGTGGGCCTTGATGATGGCGGTGTCGGTGGCTGCACCTTCCTGGAAAGCGGCGAAGTAGGCGGTGATGAAGGCGTCCATCTCGGCCTCAACCAGGAGCTGGTAGGCCATGACTTCGCGTTCGCGGTCGAACAGCAGGTTGGGGTCAGTCGGTTCGGTGATCGACGCCTCGTAGTACTGCTGGAAGGCGTGCTCGATGTCCTCGGGCCGGTTGGCGAAGTCGAGGATGAACAGGTCCTCGGTGGTCTTGAGCGGGTGAGTGCGGTTCAGGCGGGACAGCGTTTGTACCGCGGCCAGCTTCACCAGCACCTTGTCTACGTACATCGTGGTCAGCAGCGGCTGGTCGAAGCCGGTCTGGTACTTCTCGGCGACGACGAGGATGCGGTACTCCGGCTTGGGCACCGAGGGTGGGTTCGGATCGTCCTGCCGGGTGTATCCGAAGCGCGTCGACAACTCCCGCTCGGGGAAGCCGTTGAGCTTGGACTCGGTGTACTCGATCCCGTCGACGGTGAGAGCCCCGGAGAAGGCGACCAGGGTACCGCAGTCAGTGAAGCCATGGCTGTCGGTGTACGCGCGGATGGCCTGGTAGAGCCGTACGGCGTGCTCACGCGATGGCGTGACCACCATCGCCTTGGCCCGGCCGCCGAGACGCGGACTGGAGTGGGAGCGGAAGTGGTCCACGATGATCTTCGCCCGGGAGGCCATGGACGCCTCCGACAGCAGCGCGGCACGCACGAGCTTGGAGCGGGCTTTGCGCGGGTCCACCTGCCGCTCAGCTTCCTCGGCAGCGGCCTCCTGAAGCTTGAAGTAGGTGGCATAGGTGATGTAGTTGCCCAGCACGTCGAGGATGAAGCCCTCCTCGATGGCCTGCCGCATCGAATAGATGTGGAACGGGCCCTTCGCGGGCTCTCCCGAGCCGGTGGTAGTGCCGGTCTGCGGGGTGCCGAACAGGTCGATCGTCTTCGCCTTGGGGGTGGCGGTGAAGGCGAAGAAGGACAGGTTCGGCTGCTTGCCCCGAGCCAGCGCGGCGGCGGTCAGCGGGTCACCGTCCTCGTCCACCGCGTCCGAACCTAGACGGCCCAGCGCCTTCTTCAGCGCCGCCGCGCTCTCCCCGCCCTGCGAGGAATGCGCTTCGTCAATGATCACCGCGTAGCGCTGACCGCCCAGTCCGGCGACCTTATCCAAGACGAACGGGAACTTCTGCACCGTGGTGATCACGATACGGGCGGTCGGACCGGTCAGCGCCTCGGCGAGTTGCTGCGAGTTCTCGTCGATCCGCACGACGACGCCGGCCTGGTGGTCGAACTGGTAGATGGTGTCCTGGAGCTGCTTGTCCAGTACCCTCCGGTCGGTGATCACGATCACCTTGTCGAAGACCAACTCGTTCGCGCCCAGGCCGGAAGCGTGAGTGGCGGAGGAGATCAGCGCTGGGTCGTTCGGCGTGTGCAGGCTGGAGAGGCGGTGCGCCAGCCAGGCGATGGTGTTGGACTTGCCCGAGCCGGCTGAGTGCTGGATCAGGTAGTTCTCCCCGGCGCCGTGGCAGGCCGCGTGCGCGGTGAGCTTGCGCACCGCGTCCCACTGGTGGAACCGCGGGAAGATCAACGGCTGGGTATGCGCGCTTCCCGGCTTGTAGGAGGGGGCCCGGCCGGCCTTCGCAGCAGCGTCCTCCACGTGCAGGAACCGCTGCAGCAGATCGAGCCAGTTGTCCCGCGCCCACACCTCGTCCCACAGATAGGAGGTGGGATACGTCCCGTCGGTGGTGGCGGGTACGTTTCCGGCCCCGCCGATCCGGCCGGGACCGCCCGAGCCGGTGTTGAACGGTAGGAAGCGCGTCGCCTCGCCCGCCAGTCGGGTTGCCAGGAACGCCAGCTCCGGGTCAACGGTGAAGTGGACCAGGCTGCGCTTGGCGAAGAACAGCTCTTTCGGGTCGCGGTCGAGGCGGTACTGCCGTTTGGCGTCCTCGACCGTCTGCCCGGTCAATGGGTTCTTCAGCTCGACCGAGGCGATAGGCAGCCCATTGAGGAAGAACGCCATGTCGAGGGAGTCAGCGGGGCGGGAGGCCGAGTAGCGGAACTGGCGCACCACGGTGAGCCGGTTGGCGTTGTACTCGGCGAGGGCGTCGGTCGCGAGGGTGTGCGCGGGGCGGAAGTACGCCAACCGGAGCTTCACGTTCCGGTCGTTCACGCCCCGGCGCAGGACATCCAGCAGGCCACGCGAGTCGATCTCCCGCGCCACACGTTTCGCAAACCGCGCGATCGCCTGCTCTTCCTCCTCTCCGTACGCCTCGCGCAACGCCAACCACGCATCGTTCTGCGACGCCCCGAGGAACGCAGCGAGTTCGGAAGTGTCGATACCGAGCGCGTGATCGTACGTGTTCGCCAGGCCACGCACCCACCCATTGCGCAGCAGCCCGACTTCCACGGCGTCTTCGAAAGCTCCTTCGGTGTACATGCGAGCGTCGTTCATCAGGCTCCCCCTCAAAGTCCATGGTCGTGCGCGGGACGGGCGGTCGTCACATCGAGCTGACCAGTGACGGCGGCAGTGATCAGCGCCTGACGGCGCTCGGCGAGCAAAGCAGAAGACCTCTCAATAGCAGCCCGCGCACGGCCAGCGCTCCGCTCCTCGGCTGTCAGAGCAGTAATGAGCGGAAACTGCTCTGCCGGGGGAACGTTGGGCACCTGGATTCCCTTGACGTCTTGGGCCCTCAGCTTAATCGTCTGCCCTGACTGCCCCCGGAACAACAGGGACATGTATCCCCTTACCGGACGGCTGCGCAGTGTGAGGGCAGTGAACTCCGGCATCCACTCACGATCCATGCGGACACGGTAGAGGAGGTCGCTAAGTAGGAGGTTGCGGCCCTCAGGGCAAGCCACTGTCGCAACACCAACATGCTCGGACGATCCACTCCCCCGAGTCATCAGCAGGTCACCGTCCAGAATCTCGTACCGGACATCGGGCTGCACGTCGACAGGCAGCTTCTTATGTTCAAGCGGGCGAAAGACACCCGAACTTACAGCGCTCGTCTTCAGAACGGCCCACTCATCCGAATTGGCCAGTATTTCCTCGCATCGAGGACTCCATCCCTGCTCGACGGAGCGAACCAGCCGACCCAGGAGAATAAGACCATGGATCGAGATCAATCGTTCAATCTCCGCCGCCAGTCGGGATTCCCAGAGCTCGGCAACCAAGGCGATCTGACGTCTGCGAGCGTCAAGCAACGCATCAATTCGAGCTGTCTCTGTATCCAGAAAGTCGGCGATGCGGCGCTGCTCTTCTATCGGTGGCTCAGGCAATGCGAAACGCTTGATATCCCACTGGAACAAGTGAGGGACACCCATACCGTCTTTAACTGCACCGATATGCCCCTGGATGAAATCACTAGCAATAACGTAGCGCAGGAATCGAGGATGCATGCCGAAGGAGCGGAGAACTGCGATGGATCCATTCACGGTAGCAGGCTGAGGAAGGCGTTCGACAATATTCGCAATGCCAAGCGTATTGCCGTCCTTGGCCAGCAACACGTCATCCACCTTCAGGCGCAGCTCGGGTGACTCGTTGTAGCGGAATTCAGAAATATAGTTGACATTGTCGAAGTCGATATCTCGACCCTTAATGTTGGGTGTAGCCAAGAAGGCGTAGCCCTCGTCCTGGTATTCCGCTGCGGTGAGCGCTTTCCAGCCGATGCGCGCATTTACCGTAGCGATTCGGTCAAGGCGGGTGATCTTCCAGCCATCCGGCAGTGTGGCAAGGGTGCCCGTCATCCCGCCACCTTCCCGAGCAGGGCCTGGATTTCGGCCTCCAGCGACTTCAGTTCAGCGTCAATCTCCGCGAGCGGCCTCGGTGGCGTGTAGACGTAAAAGTGGCGGGTGAAGGGGATCTCGTACCCCACCTTGTACCGTTCGACCTGCTTGGTCTTCGGGTTGCGGGTCTCCGCGATCCAGGCGTCCGGGACGTGCGGCAGGACCTCGCGGGCGAAGTACTCGTCAATGTCCTCGTTCAACGGGACGTTCTCGTTGTCACGCAGGTCCGGGTCGGGCTCGGTTTTGCCCTTGAGGAGTTGGACCTCGCCTTCCGAGTCGGTTACGCCGACTGCGTCGCGCATCGCCTTTTGGAACGGGGCTGCCGACGGCCAGAGCACACCGCCGTCCACCATTGCCTTTCGCAGTTCGTCCCATGCCTCGGCCTTCGTCGCCCACTGGGAGCCGAGCAGGGGCTTGAGGGCGGCGACCATCAGCTCGACAACAGCCTCGCCACCGAGTGCCTTCTTCACCGCAGCCGAGGCGCCGAGCTGGGTGAGGCTGTCCTCGGCGAGTTCGAAGCGGAGCTTGAGCGGCCGGTCCACAGTGATGCGCTGGTATCCGAAGTCCCGGTTGGCGAAGACCTTCACGCGGGTGTGATCCTCATGGGTCTGATCGCCGACGATGGTGAGGGCGTCACGGTAGATCGCGCAGATGTGGTCGATCTGGGGCCGGGTGATCTCTTTGCGCTTCTCGCCGAGCGACTTGCGCATCTTGGTCCATTGGTCGCGGGCGTCGATGAGGATTACGCGGCCCTTGCGGTCGGCGGGCTTGCGGTTGGTGATGATCCAGAAGTAGGTCGAGATGCCGGTGTTGTAGAAGAGCTGGTCGGGGAGGGCAACGATGGCTTCGAGGTAGTCATGCTCGATGATCCACCTGCGGATCTCGGACTCGCCGGAGCCGGCCCCGCCGGTAAACAGCGGGGAGCCGTTGAAGACGATGGCCAACCGGGTGCCGCCGACCTCGTCGCCCGCCTCATCCTTCTTCAGCGGCTGCATCTTGCGCATCATGTGCTGGAGGAAGAGGAAGGAGCCGTCGTTGATCCGCGGCAGGCCAGCCCCGAAGCGGCCGTCGAACCCGCGATCCTCGTGCTCTTGGCGGACGGCCTTCTCGACTTTCTTCCACTCCACGCCGAAGGGCGGGTTGGCCAGCATGTAGGCGAAGGTCGCGCCGTCGTGACCGTCCTGGCTGAAGGAGTTGCCGAAGCGGATGTTCTTGGCGGTGTGGCCCTTCAGCAGCATGTCCGAGCGGCAGATCGCGTACGACTCGGCGTTCAGCTCCTGCCCGTACAGGTTGACCCTCACACCCGGGTTGAGCTTCCTGATGTGCTCCTCTGCCGCGGAGAGCATGCCGCCGGTGCCGCATGCCGGGTCGAGGATGTTCACGACTTGGCCGGGCTTGGTGAGCCGGTCGTCGTCCGGGGCGAGCAGCAGCTCGACCATCAGCTCGATGACCTCGCGGGGGGTGAAGTGCTCACCGGCGGTCTCGTTGGAGGCGTCGGCGAACTTCCGGATCAGCTCCTCGAAGATGAAGCCCATGGTGTGGTTGTCCACGGCCTGCGGACTCAGGTCCAGGCCAGCGAACTGCCGCACGACCTGGTACAGCAGGTCAGCGTTGTCGAGGCGATCGATCTGAAGGTGGAACTCGTAGCGATTGATGATCTCTGCGGCCTCGGCAGAGAAGCCCCGGATGTAGTCCTTGAGGTTCTTGGCCACGCTGCCGGAATCGTTGGTGATGGTGGCGAAGGTCTGCTCGGAGAGGTTGTAGAAAGGCAGCTTGGACGCGGCCAGCAGCAGGGCCTCACGGTTCTCGCCGGTGTAGGAGGCGGCCCGGTCCCATACCGCTTGGCGAGTGGGGGCCATCACGCAGTCCATCCGGCGCAGCACCGTCAAGGGAAGGATGACCTTGCCGTACTCCGAGCGCTTGTAGTCGCCGCGCAGCCGGTCGGCCACCGACCAGATGAAGTCGGCCAGTTCCTGGTTCTTGCTCAACGCGTCCTGTCCTCTCGCACTGCTGCCTTCCGTTCCGCCACGCCCTCGTCTTTGGGGCGCTCGCCGTTCTGTCCTCTCGGCGGGTCGAGTGCGAAGGCGGTGAGGCCCTCGCGGGCGATCCGCGCGGTGCGTTCGCCGAGTGCGGCGAGAGTAGCCAACTCGCGTTCGAACGTGCTCAGTGAACGGAAGGCGTCCCCGTAGTGGCGCTGCCGTTCGATGTCCATCCTCGGCACGAGCGCCGAGCGCGGGTCAACCCGGAAGGTACCGGAAGCGGACGTGCTGCGCCGGGTGTTCGCCGCACTGCTCGCGAAGCCGCGTAGATAGTCGGCATCCAACTGATCGCTCGCCGAAGTGAGCCCTTCGCCGCCGAGAGCAGCCAACCCTCCATCCAGCAAGTCGCTCACCGCCATCGGCGCCCCCCGCGGTGCTGTGCTGCCCTCGCTTGCTGGCAACTCGGGGAGCAAGGCGCGCAGGCAGCTCAACCGTTCGTCCAGTTCGTCACGGAGTGCGGCGTATTCGACGGCGTAGTCGGGTTCCGGTTCCCGGACGTAACGGCCCGGGGTGAGGTCCACATCGTCGTTCAGCAGGTCGATCAGCGGGACCTCGGCCTCCTGATGCTTTTCCGGCTGCCACGGGCCGTCGGGACTGTTGGCGCTCAGGTCGGTCATCCGTACGCACCGTGCGGCTGCCTCAGCGCCAGAAGGCCGGTTCAACAGCCACAAATGCAGCGGGAGCGCGTGACTTGCAGCAAGGCCCGGTGGCAGGGCGATGATTCTGTTGATGCAGCCGCGACGCACCAGCTCGGCGCGGATTCGGCGACCGGACCGCCGGCGCGCGACTGACGCCGGCAGGACCACCACTGCGTGCCCACCGGGAGCGGTGTGGTGGTAGCAGTGCTGGAGCCAAGCGAGTTCACTCTCTCCACGCGCGGGCACACCCGCCTCCCACCGCGGGTCGGTGAGCAGTTCCTCACGTCCCCAGCCGGCCACGGCGGTCGGTGGCTCGCACACCACAAGATCCGCCCGCAGACCAGGGAACGCATCCGCCCGCAGGGAGTCACCCGCCAAAACGTGGACATCCACCGCTGCCCCGGCAGCCGACAGGCGCATGCGGGCCCGCGCCAGCCGGACCGCATTCGGGAGCGTGTCTTGCCCCAGCCTACGCGTGGCCGTGCCGCCTCCTGCCGCGATGAGAAGCGAACCAATGCCGCAAGCTGGGTCGAAGACGGTACCGGCGCACTCCCCCGCGAACTCCCGAACCGCCCGTGCCAGCCGCAGCGTCGAATGGCCATCCATCACACTGCTCGCGGATGATTCCAGCAATCGGCTGACCAAGCCCTCAAGTACGTCGGTCGGCAAGCGCTGGCCGACCAACGCGTCGGCGGCCTCGCGTACTGCCTCGTCGGCGAGACCGCACCCGCCGCTGAGGAGATGGTCGCCTACATCGGCCAGCGCACCGACCATCTCCTCGCCGTACGCTGCGCGCAATGCCTGCCATAGATGGACCTCTGCACTGACCTCTCGCCCTTGGCGCTGGGTAGCGAGCCACTTCCGCACCTCCGCGAGCGCGAACAACGGGCTTGCGGAGGTACCGCCGGCGGGTGTTGGGAAGTCCGGGCGACGCCTGCGCCAGTTGGACACCGCAGCACGCGTCACACCCGCCAACCGCGCGATCTCCGCAGCGGTCACCATGACCTCGTGCACTTCGTCCCCGTCGCCCATAGCCGAACCGTACACCCATAGCTCAGAAATAGGAAGTTAATTGCTTGTTGACGCCGTTAACGCGAAGACGTTGACGCTTGCTCGATCGCGGGATCCGTCATCGACGACTGCTGCATCTGCGACTGGGACATGCTCGACAACGGGTTCCCCACGCTGGCTCGGTTGGCGGCTTCTCAGCCGCCACGATCACCGGCTCCGGTGCTCGGGATGTCGGGTGAGGTAGACGTGGGTGTGGTTGGTGGGGCGGGGCTTGGCGCTCGATCCACTCGGCTGGGGCGAGGCGTCGACCGGGCCGATGTCGGGGTTGGTCATCGGGTGGCTCGGGTTGCCGTGGCGGGAGTGGTGGTGCGCGGAAGCGGCCCGGCTCGGGTGGCGGCTGGGGTGCGGGAGGCCCCGGGGTTGGCAGCTGCTGGGGCCGTCTTCGGGGTGGTGCGTTGCCAGCGGGCGCGGATGGCGGTGAGGTTGGTGAGGGCGCGGCGGCTGCCGGTGATGAGTTGGTGGGGGGTGTTGGCGGGGTCGTCGGTGAATGCCTGGATCTGCGAGGCGATGGTGTGTGCTTGGGCGAGCAGGGCGCGTTGCAGGATCCGCTCGCCCCAGTACTCGGGTGAGCCGGCTGGCATCGAGACCAGGGTCATCAGGTCGGCTGGGGTCACGTGGTTGGTGAGCAGGCCGCGGTGTTGGGCCTCCCACAGGACGGTGACCGGGTCGACGGGATCGCCGCGGTGCGCTAGGGCGGTCAGGCACTGGAACAGCTGTCCGTGCAGCGGGTGGGCGAAGTCGTCGACCTGTAGCCACCGCATCTCCTTGAGGGCGGCGGGGTGAGCGGTGGCGGTCGCCAGGAGCAGCCGCTCCTCGTCCAGCGCCTCGTCCCTCGTGTCCCGGGGTGGTGCTGGAGGGGGTGGGGTTTTGGGCAGGGAGCCGGGGTGCGGGGCGAACTGGCCGGCGAGTTCCTCCAGGAACCGCGTGAGGGTGTCGGCTTGGGCGAGGGTGGTGGCGGCCGGGTTCGGCAGTGTGGGGTCGGTGGCCGTCTGGGCGAGGCGTACGGCATGCATCCGCAAGGTGCGGCGGGCGTGGTCGGCGCGGATCATCCGCGCGTACGAGGCCGCGTGCTCCGGCCGCGGACAAGAGTGAACGAGGGTGTGCAGGTAGGAGGCGGTCAGCCCGGGGGCCTCGGAGCGTGCAGCGGCCAGCACGCTGTTCAGCCACACCGGCTCGGTGGCGTGTGCCTCCGGTTCCGGCGGGGGCAGGGTGCGCATGGCCGTGAACAGGACGCTGTGGGAGTAGTTGGCGAAGTGCTCGGGTTTCAGCGTGCCGAGGGTCTTCAGTTGCTGCGGGTCGAGCAGGAGTGCGCCGAGCAGGGCCTGTTCGGCGTAGTGCACCGCTTCGGGCGGCGGGATGTCGTCTGGGTAGAGGTCCTCGTCGGGGGCGGGTGTGGTGGGCATCAGGCCGCCAGGGTGAAGTCGTCGGGGCCCAGGGTTTTGCCGAGGTGCGGGGCGAGCAGGTGGGCGGCCAGCCGGGGCGGGACGGCGTTGCCGATCTGGGCGAACTGCTGGCCCTTGTTGCCCTGCCACGGGTAGTCGGCGGGGAAGCTTTGCAGGATGCCGGCTTCGCGGGCGGTGATCTGGATCGACTCCGGTGCCGGGCTCTGCGCATCCGGCCCGTCCGGGGGTTCGGCGATCCAGACGCATTCGTTGGCACGGCGGCCGAAGAACAAGATGCCGGCCGGCTCGTCTGCCCTACGGAGGGTGGCGTTGGCCTGATTGCTGCTGCGCAGCGACCAAGAGCGGCGGTGCGCCTCGGCCGTAGATGTGGAGGCCGGGGCACCCGTCGGTCGCATCTCGCGGGCGCCATGCCGCGTGGCTTTTCCGGCACCGTCCCGGCGGGAGGCCAAGACGACGTCGGGACGGTGGGGGTCGGGGATGCCAGGTGCCGCGGTCGCGTGCGTCGGTGAGGGTTTTGTGGGAGCCGGAGGGGAAGGGTTCGGGACCTCCGCCGGGTCCGCCGGCGCACACCGTCGGCACGGGGCGGTTCGTGGCGCCCCAGCCAAGAGCCTCGGCCATGGACACCCATCGCTGGCGGCCCGGCCCGAACAACGTGTCCGGCTCGGCGGTCTTGGCGTGCGTGGGCGTCGGAGGCTCGGCGGTACGCGTCCGTGAGGCGAGCAGGATCGCCCGCCGTCGCGTCTGCGGTACTCCGTAGTGAGCGTTGAGGATCCCGGCCCAGATGGAGAAGCCCCAGGTGCGCAGGACCTGGGTGTACTGGCGCCACAGCGGACTCGCATCGGGGACTTCTTCATGACCAGCCACTCCGGCTGCCGGTGCTGGTGGAGGGCATACAGGTAGCGCATCGGTTCGGCAGCGAGCAAGGAGCGTTCATCGCGGCAGGAGGCGAGGAGCCGTTCGCGAGTGTCACGGCCCTGGGCGAGATCAGTGACAGCCTGGTGGACCAGGGGCTGGTCGAGCAGGCCGAGCCGTTTGCCGGCCATGGACCATGCCTGGCACGGCGGGGAAGCGATCAGCCCGGTGGTACGGCCGGTAAACGGCCGGACGGGATACCTCGCCACATCGGTCCGGATCGTCACCTGCCCTGCGGCAGCACGCGTTTTGCAGGCCCACTCATCCCACTCCAGACCCACCTCCCGCACACCGAGCACCCTCAGAGAATGACCCCAGCCCCCAGAGCCAGAAAACAGATCCAAAACCATCAAGAGGCCAGCCCGAAATCGTCTTGCACCGGTTCCACATCCGAGCCGCGGCACGCCCACGGGGAACAGCCACCCGCCACGCCCTGCTCCCATTCGTCCGCATCCGGTGCGGCGGTATCGAATTCCTGCTGGAGTGCGGCCCATTCGGCGGCGGTGACATGGTCGATCGGTGCTTCGTTCAACGGCACGCGGGAGCGGTGGAGAAATGCCTCGCCCAGCAGCCGGTTGCCGGTCGCGTTGGCGCGGGCATTTCCCTTGCGGATGGCCGCGTCGAAAGCCACCACATCTGCCCACTCCGACGGTGAGGTATCCCTGATATGCCTCCACTGCGCGTTTCCATGGAAAGGGCAACCCAGGCAACTGGATTTTGGGGTATCGGCCAGTCCGAGCGAGGTCAGGTAGCGGACGCAGTCGGTCCGCGACCAGCCCAGATCGATCAGGGGGTGCCGGTTGCGCATGTACTGGACGTCGGCGTCCTTGGCCCGGTGGAATTCATCGATGGAGATGCCGACCCACTGCTCGACGAACACCCCTTTCGGGATGCGCTCCGGATACGGGTAGCCGAGGAGTTCCCGGACCTTCTTCTTGATCGGCTTGATTTTATATTCGCCGGTGCACTGCCGCCGCGTCATCCCGGACTTGCCGTCCTTGTTCAGGACGTGCAGCGGCATGGAGGCGAAACGGCGATTGGGGTCCAAAGCGTCTTTGCGGATATTCCCAGAGGAGACCCGGAGGACGGGGATCCCTGCCGGTGCGGCGATCTCACGCTCCAGACGGTCCAGATGTGAATAAACGGCCTGAGGCTCCCAGCCGGTATCGGCGAAAATAGCGTAGTCGACCTTCGGGAGAATTTCTCGTGCTGACAGGGCGAGCATGGCGCTCGACTGGACACCGGCACCGAGAGAGATGGCTGTGAAGGCGGGCGTTGTGGAAATAGCGATTCCTTGAGAGAGACGCTGGAGGCAGGCGCGGGTCAGCGTCGGTGGGAGACGGGGGCTGTGGTGAAGTGCTGCGGAGGATCCGGCGGCCAAAGCTGCGTCGCCGAGGGCGGGAAGGTGACGCCGGAGAGGTGGTTGAGGACGGTCAGCCCGAGCGGGGTCGGCGCCAGGCGCTGGCCGATGGCCGAGGCGGGGTGGGCGTCGCGGTCTCGGTGGGCCAGGCCCTTGCGCTCCAGGGCCCGCCAGGTGGTGATCGCGATGTGCGACGAGGTCTGGGTGTCCACATAGAGTGAGCCGGTCTCGCGCTGTCTGATCCGGCTGGGCGTACGGGCGAGGACGCGCAGCGCAGCGCGCTGCTGCCATGTCAGGCCACGCGTGATGGCCGACAGCTCGGCTGCTGAGAGATCCGCACTGCTCGGGCCGCCCGGCAACGGGGTGCGCCGGTCTTGCAGGTGCCGGGGCGCAGTGCCGGTGTCGGACTGGAGGTTGGACGATGAGCGGGGACCCGGCGGTGCGGCTGGCGCCGGGGGCGGGGGTGTCGGAGTCGCGTGCTGCTCGGCGGCCCCCTCACGTACCTTCCGGTCCCCCTTGGCCTGTTGGGGGTGGTGGGTGTATCGGTCGGCCAGGTTCGTCTCGTCCGCGTTGCGGCTTGGCAGGTTGGGGTCGGTCAGCTTCGGGTCGAAGGAGACGTCGAAGCCGTCAGCCTGGAGCATGCCGACGGCCCGGGTGATCGCCTGGCGTTGCTCGGTCGGGTCGGTCATGGCTGTGGGCAGGCGGTGGTAGCGGCCCTCGGGCTGGACGATAGGGATGAAGCCCGCGCGGTGGAGGATCGCCTCGGCAGCGCTGTCCTGGCCGAGGTGGAGGGGCTTTGTCCGTGGGGGTAGGCCGAGTTGGTCCAAGTGCGCGTCGATGGTGGCGAGCAGGCGGGGGAGGCTGCCGCCGTACCGGGCGTGGGGGCCGCCGGGCTCGGAGTCGTAGAGGACCTCGTGGAGTGTGGAGTCCTCGGGGTGCCTGCGGGTCACCAGCCAGCTGTTCGGGAAGCCGGGCAGGTGGTCGGTGGCCGGTTCCTGGGGAGGGGAGATGATCAAGGCGCTGCCGTCGGGCAGTTCGGCGTGGACGAGGTGGTCGCTCAGCCCGTACTCGACGGTGCAGACCAGACCACGCTGCCGCAGCGGCGGGAGAAGGTGGTGGTAGGGGTGCTCGCGGTCTGGCGTATCGGTGGGGTGTTCATGGAGGAAGGGGCCGATGGTGCGCGCGGTCACGTGCGTGCCCTCGCGGTGGAAGATGACCATGGTCTGCTCTGGTCGGCTTTCCGGGGACTGTGCGTTCCCCTCTGATCGGTGGGTGGAAGAGGTAGGCATAGATGTCGTCGGCTCTCGTGACGGGTGGGCGGTTGTCGTGGGTCAGGCGAGGGAGGAGGCCCGGTAAGCGGCGTTGTGTTGCGGCGGACATCCCAAGCGGCGGTGTCGGACAACTGCTGCTCGGCCGGGTGCGGGATGTGGAGGTGTCGGGTCGTGGCGTCGTGGCCGGGTAGGTGCGGGCGGAGTGGGTGGGGCGCGTCGCCGGAGGCGGCTGGGCGAGCCCGGCCCCGGCTCGTGGGTGGTCGGCCCGGGGCGAAGCCGGTCAGCGCCGCATCCCGGTTGTGGCTACTGCGGAGCCAGGCGCCGGGGCGGGAAGGGTGTCCGGGGCCTTGTTGGCCTGGTGATGAGCCAGCGCCTGCTGCCCCTGGGCAGTGAGGTTGATGTCCTGGCCCCGGGAGAGGGGGGTGCTGGTGTCCCAGTGGACCAGGCCGCGCTTGACCAGCGACTGGAACGTCGCAAGGGTGATGCGGGTGCCGTCTCCGGTGTGGATGCGCGCGCTGCCGCGAGGGTGGGATGCCCGCATACACCCCCAGCCCTTGGCCAGTGCCTGCAGAGCGGTGTACTGCGCCGTACTCAGCTTGGGCGGCTGGGCGGGGGTCAGGTCGCGGGTGAGGTCGTTCGCGAGGTCGTGGCAGGCACTCGCGCAGAGGTCGAGCTGGTGGGCGGCATGGG
>JAFAUH010000002.1 GCA_019243445.1 Streptomycetaceae bacterium
GTTGTGCGTTGGATCTCTTGACACCACAGCTCAGACACGGTGTTCGCATACAACTTATTTCGAGGCTGGCCCTAACTGTTGCTGGAGGCTGCCAGGCGGTTGCGCAGCAGCCCGGCCAGCGCACTCGCGAGCGCCATCGGGTCGATGGGATGCGTCACGACGGCATCGGCGCGGCTCCAGGTCGCCAGCCACGCGTCCTCCGGCCGCCCGATGAGCAACAGCACTGGAGGACAGCAGAAGATCTCGTCCTTGATCTGACGGCAGATACCCATGCCACCCGACGGCACGGCCTCCCCGTCGAGCACGCATACATCGATCCCGCCCTGGTCAAGCGCGGCCAGCACCGCGGGCTGGGTCGCGCATTCAAGGAATTCCACCTGTGGTACGTCGGCCGCGGGCCTGCGCCCGGCGGCGAGACGGATCTGCTCACGGACGTTCTTGTCGTCGCTGTAGACGAGCACTGTGGCGGGTACCTGCTCCATGGGCGATACCTCCTTGTCGAGGGTTCGCGGCGCGGACGCCTGGATGCTACTCCCCGGGAGGGGCCGTGAGCAGAGCTTTGACACACCGATGGGGTACCCCCGGGGTCAGCACGAGATAAGCGACCGACATAATGTCGGTCGTGGCGACAGCAACAGCAGTAGAAACCGGGCACGCGCACCCCTCGGTCAACCGGCCGAACCTCACCAGCGTCGGAACCATCATCTGGCTGAGTTCCGAGCTGATGTTCTTCGCGGCCCTCTTCGCGATGTACTTCACCCTGCGATCGGTGACCGGGACCGCCTTCTGGCACAGCCAGAACGACCATCTCAACGTCCCGTTTGCATCGGTCAATACCACGGTGCTCGTGCTCTCCTCGCTCACTTGCCAGCTCGGCGTGTTCGCTGCCGAGCGCGGTGACGTGAAGAAGCTCCGCCGATGGTTCGCGATCACGTTCATCATGGGCGCGGTCTTCATCGGCGGCCAGATCTTCGAGTACACGAGCCTGATCAGGGACGACGGGCTTTCGCTCAGCTCCAGCCCCTACGGCTCGGTGTTCTACCTGACTACCGGCTTCCACGGGTTGCACGTCACGGGCGGTCTGATCGCCTTCCTACTGGTCCTCGGCAGGACGTACGCGGCCAGGAGGTTCACCCATGAACAGGCCACGGCGGCGATTGTCGTGTCCTACTACTGGCACTTCGTCGACGTCGTCTGGATCGGCCTCTTCGCCACGATCTACCTGATCAAGTAATGGGTCCGCACGGACCGACACCAGACCCATCGACGTAAGAGATCCTGACACCGGGGTAATCCGTGAAAAAGCTCTCCGCACGACGGCGCCATCCGTTGGCCGCGCTCGTCGTCCTATTCTGCGCGCTCGCGGCCACCGGGGGGCTGTACGCCGCTTTTGCGCCGGCTGAGAAGGCGCAGGCCGACTCATCCCAATCCCTCGCGATCGAGGAGGGCAAGAGGCTTTACGCTGTCGGCTGCGCCACCTGCCATGCCCTGAACGGGCAGGGCACAAGTGTCGGCCCGAGCCTCATCGGCGTCGGCTCTGCGGCGGTCGACTTCCAGGTCGGAACCGGCCGTATGCCTGCCCAGCAGCCTGGCGCGCAGATCCCGCGCAAGAAGCGGATCTACAGCCAGACGCAGATCGACCAGATCGCTGCGTACATCGCCTCGCTCGGCCCCGGCCCGTCGATCCCGACCAAGGACCAGTACAGCCCGGATGGCGCAGACATCGCCAACGGCGGCCAGCTGTTCCGCACCAACTGCGCGCAGTGCCACAACGCGTCCGGCAAGGGTGGTGCGCTGTCGAACGGCAAGTTCGCCCCCACCCTCGACGGCATCCCGCCGAAGTACATTTACGAAGCCATGCTCACCGGCCCGCAGAACATGCCGTCCTTCCCCGACAGCGTCATGCCGCCGAAGGAAAAGAAGGACATCGTCGCCTACCTCAACAAGATCGACACTAGTAGCTCGCCCAGCGAGGGCGGTCTCGAGCTCGGCGGCCTCGGCCCGGTGAGTGAGGGCCTGTTCGGCTGGATCTTCGGTCTCGGTGCAATGATCGCCGTGGCGGTCTGGGTTGCCGCACGGACCACGAAGGCCAGGAAGTCATGAGTAGCCAGCCTGGATCCCACGAGGACATGTCAGAAGAAAAGTTCCCTGAGCGGGCACACAAGCACGAAGGGACGGTGGCGGTCGCGGAAAGCCCGTTCGCCGACCCGGGCCTGCCGCCCCACGAGCCGCGCCGCCAGGACATCGACGAGCGCGCCGCCAAGCGCTCAGAACGCACCGTGGCGCTGCTGTTCACGGTCTCGATGCTGGCCACCATCGGCTTCATCGCGTCATACGTGATCTTCCCGATCGACAAGATCGTGTACATCTTCCCCTTCGGGCACGTCAGCGCGCTGAATTTCGCCCTCGGGCTCACCCTGGGTCTTGCGCTGTTCTGTATCGGTGCCGGCGCGGTCCATTGGGCCCGCACGCTGATGTCCGACGAAGAGATGCCGTCGGAGCGGCACCCGATTGAGGCCGAGCCCGAAGTCAAGGCCCAGGTGCTGGCCGATTTCAAGCAGGGCGCCAAGGAGAGCCAGCTCGGCCGCCGCAAGCTGATCCGCAACACGATGTTCGGCGCGCTGGCCATGGTGCCGCTTTCCGGGCTCGTGCTGCTGCGCGACCTCGGCCCGCTGCCGGAGAACAAGCTCCGTCACACCGCGTGGCGCAACGGCCTGCAGCTGATCAATATGAACACCAATCAGCCACTGCGCCCCGAGGACATCCAGGTCGGCTCGCTGACCTTTGCCCAGCCGCAGGGTTTCTCCGAGGGCGACCCGAACTACCAGAGCGAGCTCGCCAAGGCCGCCCTCATGCTTGTCCGTCTGCACCCGCAGGACATCAAGGACAAGCGAGAGCTCGACTGGTCGCACGACGGCATTGTCGCGTTCTCCAAGATCTGCACGCACGTCGGCTGCCCGATCAGCCTCTATGAGCAGCAGACTCACCACGTGCTCTGCCCCTGTCACCAGTCGACGTTCGACCTCTCCGACGGCGGTCGCGTGATCTTCGGCCCCGCGGGCCATGCCCTTCCGCAGCTGCAGATCGGCGTGAACGCGCAGGGCAACCTCGAGGCGCTCGGCGACTTCACCGAACCCGTCGGCCCGAGCTTCTGGGAGCGCGGATGAGCACTGCAAGCCACGCGACGAATGACGCCACTGCGCGGCGGGGCAAGGCGCCTGCCGGTGAGCGGGTGGCGGACTGGGCGGATGGCCGACTGGGCATTTACAGCCTGGCGAAGGCCAATATGCGCAAGATCTTCCCCGACCACTGGTCGTTCATGTTGGGTGAGGTCGCGCTCTACAGCTTCATGATCATCATCCTGACGGGTGTGTATCTGACGCTGTTCTTCCACCCGAGCATGCAGGACGTCACATACAGCGGCCCGTACGTGCCGCTCCAGGGCATTCGCATGTCCGAGGCGTACGCCTCGACGATGAACATCAGCTTCGAGGTGCGCGGTGGTCTGCTGATCCGGCAGATCCACCACTGGGCGGCGATCGTGTTCATCGCCGCGATGCTGGTGCACATGATGCGGGTGTTCTTCACCGGTGCATTCCGCAAGCCGCGCGAGATCAACTGGCTCTTCGGCTTCCTCCTGCTGGTCCTCGGCATGTTCACCGGCTTCACCGGATACTCGCTGCCGGACGATCTGCTCTCCGGTACCGGTGTGCGGTTCATGGAGGGCGCGATCTTGTCGATGCCGATCGTGGGCACCTACCTGTCGATGTTCCTGTTCGGCGGGGAGTTCCCGGGCCACGACTTCGTGGCGCGCTTCTACACGATCCATATCCTGCTGCTGCCGGGCATCATGGCCGGTCTGCTGGTGGCGCATCTGATTTTGGTCTTCTACCACAAGCACACCCAATTCCCCGGTGCCGGCCGCACGGAGAAGAACGTGGTGGGCATGCCGCTGCTGCCGGTGTACATGGCCAAGGCGGGCGGCTTCTTCTTCCTGGTCTTCGGTGTGATTGCGGCGATGGCCGCGCTGGCGTCGATCAACCCGATCTGGGAGTACGGTCCGTACCGTCCTGACCAGGTCTCCACCGGCGCACAGCCCGACTGGTACATGGGCTTCTCCGAGGGCTTGATCCGCGCCATGCCGGGCTGGGAGATCAACTTCCTCGGCCACACACTGCAACTCGGTGTGTTCCTACCGCTGATGATCTTCCCGCTGGTGCTGGCGGCGATCGCGGTGTATCCGTTCATCGAGTCCTGGGTGACCGGTGACACACGTGAGCATCACATCCTGGACCGTCCGCGCAACCACCCGGTGCGCACGGGTGTGGGTACCGCGTGGATCGCCTGGTACATGGTGCTGCTGCTCGGTGGCGGCAACGACATCGTGGCGACCCATTTCCACCTCTCCATCAACGCGGTGACGTGGTTCGTGCGGATCGGTTTCTTCGTACTGCCGTTGCTGACGTTCATCGCGACCAAGCGGATCTGCCTGGGGCTGCAGCGACGCGACAAGGACAAGGTGCTGCACGGCCGGGAGACCGGTGTCATCAAGCGTCTGCCGCACGGCGAGTTCATTGAGGTGCACGAGCCGCTGTCGCAGGAAAAGCTGTACACGCTGACTCAGCATGAGCAACCCAAGCCGATCGAGGTCGGTCCGGAGGTCGACGAGAACGGCGTCCAGCGGAAGATCGGCACGATGACGAAGGTGCGAGCCAAGCTCTCCCAGGGCTTTTACGGCGAAGGAAGCCAGATCCCCAAGCCGACGGCCGAGGAGCACGTGGAGATCACCAGTGGCCACGGTCACCACTGACCGACAGCCGTCCGGCTGACGCCACACACCATCAGGGCCTCGGTCCGGTCCCTTCCCCCCCGGGGGAGGGGATCAAGCCGAGGCCCTGATGAATTTCGGGGATTTTCGACGCTGTGGGATGCCGTAGTACGCTTTGTATCCCCCTCGGGGGCTGTCAGGGCTTGGCCCTCATGAAGCCGTAAGGCCGAGTGGAAAGCCCCACTCGCCTGGGGGAGGAGTCATGAACGCCCAGACCCTCGGAGGCGAGACCTTGTCGGAACGCACCTGGCCGGACGTGCTGAGCAGGTTGCTAGCCGGGCATGACCTGAGCGGCGAGGACACCGCCTGGGCGATGGAACGGATCATGAGCGGCGAAGCGACCGACGTCCAGATCGCTGGTTTCGCGGTCGCGCTGCGGGCCAAGGGCGAGACGATCCAGGAGGTTGCCGGGATCGTACAGACGATGTATGAGCACGCGAATCTCATCGACGTGCCGGGCCCCACCGTCGATATCGTCGGTACGGGAGGCGACCGGGCCAAGACGGTGAATATCTCGACGATGTCGGCCATCGTCGTCGCCGGCACCGGGACGAAGGTCATCAAGCACGGCAGCCGGGCGGCTTCATCAGCGAGTGGCGCCTCCGACGTGCTCGGATGCCTCGGTATCAACCTTGAGTTGAGCCCGGAGCGGGTGGCCGAAGTCGCCGCGGAGGCCGGGATCACCTTCTGCTTCGCGGTGAAGTTCCATCCTGCGCTGCGGCATGTGGTCAAGGCACGCCGCGAGTTGGGCATCGCGACCATCTTCAACTTCCTCGGCCCGCTCACCAATCCGGCCCGGGTCACCGCTCAGGCGACCGGCGTCGCCGATGCCCGGATGGCGCCGATCGTCGCCGGCGTGCTCGCCGAGCGCGGCTCCTCTGCGCTGGTTTTCCGAGGTGAGGACGGACTGGACGAGCTGACGACGACGGCGACTTCACAGGTATGGGAAGTGCGGGACGGCAAGGTCGAGTTGACGCCGTTCGACCCGCGTGATGTCGGCATCGACCTCGTCCCGGTGGAAGCGCTGCGCGGCGCCGACGCCGCATACAACGCGGAGGTCGCCCGACGGCTGCTCGCCGGTGAGCGTGGCCCGGTACGGGAAGCGGTGCTGCTCAACTCGGCTGCCGCGCTGGTGGCGTTGGAGTCCGGCGGTGGCCCGCTCGAGGAACGGATCGCCGCGGGAATTGCCCGCGTGGCCGAGTCGATCGACTCGGGCGCGGCACAGCGGGTGCTGGAGCGCTGGGTGGCGGCGAGCAACGCGTAGGGCAGGTCCGGGAGTTCCCGGAGGGGGGTCGAAGGTCGGCGAAAGCCACCGAGAAGACTTTCTGCTAAACTTCTCCTCAGGTCACGAGTGACAGTGAAAAGGCCCCGGCCCACTGTCCGGCAACCCTCCGTCCGTGGCGGGGTGCCCCGGGTGATGACCAGGTCGTAAGCAGCAAGGCTTATGGCAAGCGCGGACCCCTTGCGCAACTTCAGGGGTCCTGGTTGTCGCGGGAGTTTTTCTTGAGCAAGCGAATGTGATGGGGGCCTACGCCCCGTTTTCACGACCTCGCCCATTTCTGAGTTCGGCGCCGTCGGATGAGCCCGGGAGTCATCCGGGAGTGATCCTTCGGATTCGCCTCTGGCGACACGGACTCGGGCGGGGCGTCAATTCCTTCGATGCCGCCGGTGCGCGGCGCCTCTGTGATTTCGCCTGCTTTCCCATGGGAGTTCGCCGTGTCCGTTTCCGACGTTTCCACTGCCCTTGACCAGACCGTTTGTGCCCCGCTGCCCGTCTTGGGGCGTGATGTTCACGTGCCGCTCGTCACCGGTGGCGAAGTCACCTATGCTGCCCTGGATTACGCGGCGAGCGCGCCCGCCCTGCAGCGAGTGTGGGACGACGTCGCTGCCTATGCCCCGTACTACGCCAGCGTGCACCGCGGGGCCGGCTATCTGTCGCAGCTGTCGACCGATCGGTTCGAGCAGAGCAGGGCCGTGGTCGCCGACTTCCTCGGCTGCCGCCCGGACGATCAGGTGATCTTCACTCGTTCCACCACCGACTCACTCAACCTGCTGGCCTCCGTCATCCCCGACGGAACCCGGGTCTATGTCTTCGAGACCGAGCATCACGCCTCGCTGCTGCCCTGGCGTGATGGCGATGTCTCGTATCTGCCTGCGCCACGGACACCACAACAGGCCGTAGCAACTTTGGAGAACGCGCTCGCCGACCGGGCTGCGACATCAACCGCTTCCGCGGCGGACTGCGGGCCCGCGCTGGTGTGTGTGACGGGCGCGTCGAATGTCACGGGTGAGCTGTGGCCAGTATGGGAGCTGGCGGCGGTGGCCCGCGCGCACGGTGCCCGGATCGTGCTGGACGCGGCCCAGTTGGCGCCGCACCACCCTGTGGACATTGCCGCGCTCGACGTGGACTACGTGGCGTTTTCCGGGCACAAGCTCTATGCGCCTTTCGGCTCCGGCGTGCTCGCCGGACGCGCCGACTGGCTGCGCTCCGCAGAGCCCTACCTGGCCGGTGGCGGTGCGAGCAAGAGGGTCGCACGGCGCGCCGGAGGCGGTGTGGACGTCGAGTGGCACACCAGCGCCGCCCGTCATGAGGCCGGTTCACCCAATGTCATCGGTGCCTACGCGATCGCATCGGCCTGCCGTGCGCTGACCGAGGCCGGATTCGATGCGCTCGTCGCCCGCGAGCAGAAGCTGGTCGACCAGGTCATGGCCAGCCTGAAGCGAATCCCGCAGGTGAAGGTGGTCTCGCTCTTCGGTGACGACAGCCCGCGCGTCGGCGTGATCAGCTTCGTCGTGGACGGCTGGAACAGTTCACACTTCGCTGCCGCGCTCTCCGCCGAGTACGGCATCGGAGTACGCGACGGGCTGTTTTGCGCGCACCCGCTCGTCCGCATACTGCTGGGCAGTGATCCCGATGAGCTCGGGGAGTGCGGCGCGCCGGAGGCGGAGCCGGGGGAGCGGTCACTCAACGCGGTCCGGGTGAGCTTCGGTGCCGGCACGCCCGACGAGCATGTGGAGCGGTTCCTCCATGCGGTGGCGGAGCTGGTGCGTGAGGGCGCCAAGTGGAACTACCATACTGAGGACGGCCGTTGCGTGCCGGTTTCCTGATTCTTCCCTCACAGGCGCTCCCTGTCCGCGCGGCCTCTTACCGCTGCAGGCTCCTGGGGTCGGCCTCGGTAGTACGCCGCCGCACACAGGAAGCCGAAGGCGAAACCGGCGATGTGTGCGACGTAGGCTACGCCGGGGCCGGTCTGGCCGGTGCGGGCCGCCAGCCATTGCAGGACAAACCAAAAGCCCAGCACAAGCCAGGCCGGGAAGCGCAGCGGCAGAAAGAGCAGGAACGGGAAAATGCTCGTCACCCGGGCCTTGGGGTACAGATACAGATACGCACCGAGGACGCCCGCGATCGCGCCCGACGCCCCCACCAGCGTCTGCGTCGAGTCCGCGTTGACGAGGGCGAAGCCGTACGTCGCCAGGTAGCCGG
Organism: Streptomycetaceae bacterium; assembly: GCA_019243445.1. Classification (GTDB taxonomy): domain Bacteria; phylum Actinomycetota; class Actinomycetes; order Streptomycetales; family Streptomycetaceae; genus Streptantibioticus_B. Next base: position 8,313 of record JAFAUH010000002.1, read on the forward strand.
CGAGCAGATAGAAGGCCGCATAGCGTACCGGGCCGAGCCGCTCTTCGACGCCCGCGCCGAAGACATACAGGAAGAGCATGTTCCCCAGCAGGTGCAGCCAGTTGCCGTGTACGAAGAGTGCGGTGAGCACTGACAGGAACGGTGATTTAGCGAAATGCAGCGGTACGCCGCAACCCGTCGGGAGCCCCAGTGCGCTCCCGGGGAGCGGACCGTGCCACAGCTCGACGGGGATGACGCCCCAGCGGGCGAAATAGATCCCTTCTGCGCACGTTTGCACGAGAATGGAGCGGTGGGGTGGCATGAGTCCGGAGACCGGGCTCAGCACGAAGACCAACGCGCACACGCCGATCAGGCCGTAGGTCACCACAGGTGGGCGGCAGAGCGGGGACCGGCCTGTCGGCCGTCCCGCCAGAGAGCGTGGCAGCATGCATCGATCATGACGGAACGGGCGTAACGGGCATAGGCCGCCTCGCCGCTCGTCGACTTCAGTGGGCTGATATCACTGCTGCGCCAGCGGGAGAGAGGCCCTAGGCAATAGGGTTGCCCAAAGCGCAACTGCATTCTTTCAGCGGCAGGCACCCCCGGGCGCGGCGGGATGAACGAAGGAGGCTCGGACGGGTGGCGAGAGCCCCGGGCAAGGCTGACGCACCACCGGCGGGACAATAGGACGTACGACGGGGAGGAAACGACAGGAGTGAGCGGTGGAGCGGACGGGCGGCAATCCGCAGCTGGAGCCGGAAGGCGTCGGCGGCATTGACGAGGCGCTCGACCGGCCACTGCCCGAAGGAGTTCGCCACCGGGTGGTGACCATCGCGGCCGATGCCTTCGGTTCGCTCACCATAAGCGAACTTCCTGTCCAACTGCGGCAGTACGCACGCTTTACTCCCTCACGCCGGGCGAAGTTCGCCGCCAACGCCCTCGCTTCCTCCCTGGAGACCGACCCTGTCTTTCGGCAGCGCGTTGCGGGTCGGCTGCGCGAGATCCAGCCCGAACTGACCGGCGCGCTCGACGCCGGTACTCCACCGCCCGCCGCCGACCCCTTGGAGGTCGCCGCCGCCGCGTACCTGCTGCGTCCCGCGGGCTGGTCCAAGCTGGTCGCCGCGGCAGGTGAGGAGGCACAGCGCGCCCACGCCGACCAGGTAAGTGAGGCGACCGTAAGGGAGCTGGAGCAGGTCAAGGCGGAGCTCGCCCAGTTGCGCTCCTCCGCGCAGACCGATGTGCAGGAGGCCAGAGCCGAGCTGGAGACGGCACGCCGGGAGGCCGAGGCCTTGCAGCGCAAGCTGCGCAGTGCCACCAGTGACATACGCCGCGGCCAAGCAGCGCTGCGCAAGACCGAGGCAGAGCTCACCCAGGCCCGCGCCACGGCTGCGAGCGAACTCGCCGCTGCTGAGTGCGAGGCACGTCGGCTGCGCTCCCGGCTCGCAGAGGCCGAGGCCGCACTCGAAGCGAGCCGCCGGGCGGTACGTGAGGGGCGCAGCTTGGAGGACATGCGGCTGCGGCTGCTCCTCGATACTGTGCTCGACGCGGCGCAGGGGCTGCGCCGGGAGCTGGCGCTTCCGCCCGTCGCCGGGCGTCCGGCCGACTCGGTGGACGCTGTCGAACCGGGCAGGATAGGCCCGAAGGACATTGCGCGGCGGGCGCTGTCGGAGAATGATCCCGTCCTCCTTGACCAGCTGCTGGCGCTGCCGCAGGCGCATCTGGTGGTGGACGGCTACAACGTGACCAAGACCGGCTATCCGGCTTTGCCGCTGGAGAAGCAGCGGGTACGGCTGCTGGGCGGCCTCGCGGTGCTCGCTGCGCAGACCGGGACCGAGGTGACATGTGTCTTTGACGGTGCGGAGCTATTGGCGCCGATCCTGCTGACGCCGCCGCGCGGGGTGCGGGTGTTGTTCAGCAAGCCGGGCGAGAGCGCGGACGAGCTGATCCGCAGGCTGGTGCGCGCCGAGCCGCCCGGACGCCCGGTGGTCGTCGTCTCGGCCGACCGTGAGGTGGCCGACGGTGTGGCGCGGGCGGGGGCTCGGCCGGTGGCTTCCACTCTGCTGCTGAGGCGTCTCGCTCGCGGCTGAACCACTGATCCTCGGACGCCCTCCTGCGCCTGCTGAGTCGCTGCATCAGCCGACTGAAGTCGACGAGGAACATTCGTGTCCGTAAAACGTCAACTAAGGCACTGGTGTCCGAGTTCGGGTGTTTAGCGCATCCCGCCGCCCAAAGCGGCTTTTCTGCCGACGGCTTGCCGGTGAAGCGGCAGCGAATTCCTCATGTGATATAAGGCACATTGGACTTTCCTGACGCCGCTGCGTGTATCAACTCGACGAACTCACCGTCGAATTACCGTTACTGGGTGTGTGGGGCGCGTAAAGAACTTGCCATCGAGGCAAGTTTTTCCCTGCAGGGATTTGATCCGATCGTAAGTCGGTCACTAAAGTCAGGGCTGAGCCTCCGCGCCGTCGATCGTCCATCCCGGATGACAGTGGGGGTTCCCGCCGAGTTCGATGCACCGGTACCAATGCTGGGGGACGCCGGCGCTCGGAGCCGGGGAACCAACGTTCCCGGGGTGAATCGACGTCAGGCCGCGCTCATTGACCAGGGTGCGGCGAGGCGTCGTAGGGCTATTTACCGGCCCGAATCCGACAGCTCACCCGGTAGGCGGTCGCAGGAAGAAGGAGCTCGACTCCCGTGGCGTCCCACCGTCGTCGCCCCAGAACCGTAAGCCGCACGCGGGTTACCGTGCTCACTGCAACCGCCGCAGCGGCAGTCGCTCTTGCGGCTCAGGCTGCCAACGCCGACCCCAAGCCGTCCAAGGACCAGGTCAAGTCCCAAGTCGGCGATCTGTACAATCAGGCGGAGCAGGCCACCGAGAAGTACGACGCCGCCCAGGAGCAGCAGGCCACGTTGCAAAAGCAGGTCGACGACCTGCAGAACCAGGCAGCGCGTGAACAGGCGAAGTTGAATAAGCTCGCCGAGCAGTTCGGAGCATTCGCCAGCGCCCAGTACCGCACCGGCGGTATCGACCCCTCGTTGCAGCTGTTTTTGTCGTCCAACCCCAGCGACTACCTGGAGAAGGCATCCGCCCTCCAGCAGATGAGCGACACCCAGGCTGCCGCCATCCAGCAGATGGAGCAGGAGAAGCGGGTCCTGGACCAGGAGCGCGCCGAGGCCACTGTCAAGCTGGCGCAGCTCGACAACACGCGCAAGGAGCTGGCGCAGCAGAAGCAGGATATTCAGGGCAAGTTGGCTAAGGCCCAGGCGCTGCTCAACAGCCTCACCTCGCAGGACCGGCAGGCGATCCAGAACGCCGGCTCCATCTCCAACCCTGACCTGGGCCACTTCGTGGCCGCTTCGAGCCGTGCCGCCGCCGCCCTTGCCGCAGGCGAGACCCGAATAGGCGACCCGTACGTCTTCGGGGCCAGCGGACCCCACTCGTTCGACTGCTCCGGCTTCACCCAATGGGCATACGCACAGGCTGGCGTTTCCTTGCCGCGCACCTCGCAGGAGCAGGAGAGCGCCGGGACCCACCTGAGCATGAGCGAGCTCGAGCCGGGCGACTTGGTCATCATGAACGGCGGCGACCATGTGGGCCTGTATGCGGGCAGGGGCTACATCCTGCATGCCCCGCACACCGGCGCCAACGTGCGCTATGAGTCGCTCCGCGACGGTTACCTGAGCTTCGACTTCGGAGTGCGCGTCGGCTGACACGCACCACTCCTTTACGCCGCCGGGGTGACGTAGTGTGCTGGTCGCTGACGGCCACCTGGCTGTGACCTGCGCATCTGATGCGGTGTCATCATATCTGCAAGTGAGGTGGTTTGTACGGTCGATGATCGCGCGGCTAACCTCGGCCCGCGCGGCCCCGGTACCGCCTCCTCAGTTGCCGCCCTCCCGGGTGGCAGGGGCCGCACGGAAGGGAGTGCGGCGCCCATGGCGTCCCACCGGCGTCCTGCACAGCATCGTGAACGACGTCCGCGAGCAGGTGAAATGGCCGATCGAGCCTCTGATCGAGAGGCGCGCCTCCGGCACGACAGGTCGTCCGCGGAGCCTGAGAGCGGGCGACCGCAACATCAGCCTCCGCCTGCCTTGGGGGGGAGGCACTCCCAGGCACGGCGGGACGAAGAAAGCCACACTCGTGTGGCTTCCACTCCGGTGGCCGCTTTCTCTGCCGTCCTGGCCACCGCCGCCGCGCTCACCTCTGCCGTACCAGCAGGCGCGGCCCAACACCCCGGTCCCGACGCCATCAAGTCCCGGGCGGATGCACTGTACGAGCAGGCCGAGCAGGCCACCGAGAAGTTCGATGCCTCCCAGGAGCAGGAGGCTCAACTGCGCGGCGAGATCGATGCGCTGCAGGACCAAGTGGCCCGCAGCCGCCAGGCGGCCAACCGGCTCCTCGACGATCTCTCCACGGTCGCCACGACCCAGTACCAACAAGGTGGCATCGACCCGGCACTCGCTCTGCTGCTCTCCGCCAATCCCGGCGACTACCTCCAACGTGCCGCCGACTTGGACCGCATCGACAGCGAACAGAGCGCGGAGCTGCACCGACTCCGCGCCGCAGAGCGGACTTTGGCACAAGAGCGCGCCGAGGCCGTAGACAGGCTTGCCGATCTGCAGCGTGTCCGCGCCGAGATCGCCGACCGCAAGCGGACCGTGGCGCAGCGGCTCGACGAAGCACAGCGGCTGCTCAGCACACTCACCCCCCAGCAGCAGGCGGCGCTCGGCTTCGGGCCGGACGGACCCATGACGGGGATCGGGAAACTTCCGGAGCTGCCCGAGTTGCCTGACCTCGGTCCCTCGTCGAGCCGCGCGGCCATCGCCGTCGCCGCAGCCGAATCCGCGGTCGGTCTCCCGTATGCATGGGGCGCCGCAGGTCCCAACGCTTTTGATTGCTCGGGGTTGATGTACTGGGCGTACCAGCACGCAGGCGTCATGCTGCCGCGCACATCGCAGGAACAGCTGGGCGCCGGACAGCGGGTGCCGCTCAGCCAGATCCGCCCCGGCGATCTGGTGATCTACCGGTACGACGCCAGCCACGTCGGGATGTACGTGGGCGGCGGCAAAGTCGTCCACGCCCCGTACCCGGGGGCGAAGGTGCGCTACGACCCGGTGAATATGATGCCGATCGCCGGAGTCACCCGGATCTGACCGCGCCGTACGATCAAGGGGTGCCTGTCCGTTTCAAGCCGCCTTGGCGATTCAGGCTGCGTGACGTCGTCGCGCTGTGCTGTGCGGCGGCCATCGCGATGTCCGCAGGGTGCGCCTGGATGCCGTCGCCCGGGATCGCACGGAAACCAGACGCGGCGATTCAAGCGGTGCTTGACCAGCGGGCGCAGGCTGTGCTTCACCACAACGAGAAGGCGTTCTTGTCCACGCTCGACCCCACGGCCACCGCCTTTCGCGCCGCGCAGCGGCAGGTGTTTGACAACCTGGCCGACGTGCCGCTTGCCTCGTGGTCGTACCGGCTGCAGCGCACCGGAGCATTCCCGCTCGCACCGGCCGCCGACTCCACCCGGCAGGTCGCCACCGAAGTCGCGTTTGACTACGAGCTGCGCGGTTACGACACGACACCAGTCGCTTCGACCGCCTACCTGACGATGTCGCAGCGCGGTGGTCACTGGTATGTCGCCTCGCAGACGGACGGTGAGCCGGCGGGCCGGCACACCGCCGTCCAGCTGTGGGACCAGGGCAGAGTCACAATCGTCAGCAGCGCGCACAGCCTCGTACTCGGCCAGAGCGACCAGCAGGTTCTGCGCCCGTACACCGAGCTCGCCGACCGTGCGGTGCCTGTGGTCGGCCACGCCTGGCCGGGAAAGTGGCCGGGCAAGGCGGTGGTCGAGGTGCCGGGATCCGAGGCCGACATGGCGGCGCTGCTCGGCGTTCAGCCGTCCGCGTACCAGGGAATCGCGGCGGTGACGACGGCCGAACTCCACGGCCCGCGAGCGAGGCACGCGAGTGCGCCCGCGGACCGGATCATCATCAATCCGCAGGCGTTCGCGGAGCTCAGCCCGCTCGGTCGGCAAGTGGTCCTCACCCATGAGCTCACTCATGTCGCCACCCGCGCCGATACCACGCCCCTCACCCCGCTGTGGCTTTCCGAAGGCTTTGCCGACTGGGTTGGCTATTCGGCCACCGGCCTGGCGCCGCCGAAAGTCGCCGAGGAACTTGCCGCCGATGTACGGGCGGGCAGGACGCCACGACAGCTGCCGTCCGATGCCGATTTCGCCACCACGAGCGCCGGGCTCGCCCAGGCATACGAAGGTGCCTGGCTCGCCTGCCGGATGGTCGCCGAGCAGTGGGGGAGCGGCGCACGTGAGCAGGCGGAGTGGCCGGCTGACCGTGACATCAGCCCCTGGCGCGGCGGGCGGGGTCGTCCGCGGAGTCTGCGAGCGGGCGGAGAAGCGGACAGAGTAAAGGGGAGCGGCGTACTGGTGTCGCTGTACCGGGCAGCGGGTCGGGAGGGGACGGACGCCGCGCTGCGTGCGGCACTCGGGATCGGACTCGACACCTTCACCGCACGCTGGCGGGCCTATGTGACAAGGGAGTTGCGATGATCGCTTATTGCCTTGTCAGCAATAGATGACCCGGATTTTCTAGATTGCGTAGGTCCAGTCGGTGAGCATATAGGCACCGAACCAGGTGCCGAAGAGGGAGAAAGCAACCAATGCGGGCACGGCGGCGCGCGACCCCGCCCTGCCGACGGCTCGGGCGAGCGGAGCGAGCGTGAGCAGGGCGGGCACCAGCAGCCGCGGCTTGGAATGGTAGTAATTGCTCTGCCCGACAGTGAGAGCGAAGATCAGTAGCCCGTACGCGGCTAGCGGCGGCCAGGATCGTTGCAGGAGTGCCGTTGCACAGGCGGCGGCGAGCCCGAGCAGCAGGACGGCGATGGCTACCGGTACCCAGTCGCTGCCACGCTGCAGTGTCGAGGTGAGGAAGTGCCAAGTGGCGTACCCCCAGTCCCACGTGGTGTCCCAGCCCTCCCGCTGGATCGTCAGCCACGCGCCGAGGCTGCCGACCCGTAGCCCCGCCCAGAGCAGATATGCCGGCACGCCGAGCCCTCCGACCACCACCGCGGCAACCGCCCGCCAGTCGACGCGTCGTTCCCGTCGCATGGCCAACGCAGCAGCGACCGCCAGCGCAAGCGCCACCGCTATACCCGCGGAGCGGGTGAATCCGGCGAGCAGTGCGCAGATCCCGGCGGTCAGCCACGCCTCGCGCCTCGCGGCGAGTAGGCAGCCCGCGGCGAGCGCGAGGAACAGCCCCTCGCTGTAGCCGATCCACAAGGTGATCGCCATCGGCTGGGTGAAAACCAGCACCACCAGCGCGAGCGCCGCCCGCGGTCCGAACAGCTCCAGACCCAGCCGGTGGACGACGACGGCCGCCGCCGCCGAGGCGAGCCAGGCAACCGCGATGGACGATGTGACCGCGTCAAGACCGGAGATGAGGTGCGCGAGCTTGATCAGCAGCGGGTAGAGCGGGAAGAAGGCAAGGTTGTTGCCGGCCACCAGGCCTTGGCTGTCGTAGGCGAGGGTGTGCGGATAGCCCTGTTCAGCAATCTGGACATACCACTGGTTGTCCCAGGGCGTGAGGATGGAGCCGAACCAGCCGCTCGGCTTGGTGTGCAGCCACCACACCATCAAGAACTGCAACAGCGCGGCCCCTGCCCACACCACAAGCGCGGGCCGTGCGGTGACCGACACTCGTGGCAGGGACGTACCGACCTCACGGGCGGTGGTGTCCTGCGGGCGGCTGTCCGAGCTGATGATCACCGGCATGAGGTTACGCGACGATGCGCGGGGGCGGGAGGTCTCGTGGCCTAAGCCACAGTCGGTGCCGTCAAAGCCGGTGCTGTCAAAGCCGGTACCGTCGAAGCCGATGGAAAAGACCCTGATCGTCACCAACGACTTCCCGCCACGCCCCGGCGGGATCCAGGCGTTCGTGCACAGCATGGCGCTGCGGCTCGACCCCGGGAAGGCCGTCGTCTACGCCTCGACGTGGAAGGAGCGCGACGCGGTCGCAGCATTCGACGCCGAACAGCCCTTCCCCGTCGTACGGGACCGCACCACGATGCTGCTGCCCACCCCTGCGGTGACGCGCCGCGCGGTGCGGCTGCTACGCGAGCACGGCTGCTCCTCAGTGTGGTTCGGGGCGGCGGCACCGCTCGGCCTGATGGCTCCGGCGCTGCGCCGAGCGGGGGCGCGGCGGATCGTGGCGACCACCCACGGGCACGAGGCAGCTTGGGCCGGAGTGCCGATCGCCCGCGAACTGCTGCGCAGGATCGGCGAATCCACGGATGTGGTGACATATCTGGGCGAGTACACCCGCTCTCGTATCGCGCGTGCGCTCACCCCGACTGCAGTCGCACGCATGGCCCAACTCCCGCCGGGAGTCGACGAGAAGATCTTCCAGCCGGGCTCCGGCGGCGCCGTCGTACGGGAACGGCTGGGCCTCGCGGACCGGCCGGTCGTCGTCTGCGTCTCCCGCCTCGTACGGCGCAAGGGGCAGGACACCTTGATCCGGGCGATGCCGGCGATCCTGCGGCGGATACCCGACGCGGTGCTGCTGATCGTCGGTGGCGGGCCATACCGAGGCGAGTTGGAGCGGCTTGCCGAACAGACGGGTGTCGCCGACGCCGTCCGCTTCACCGGCGCCGTCCCATGGGAGGAACTGCCCGCTCACTACGGGGCCGGTGACGTCTTCGCCATGCCTTGCCGGACGCGGCGCGCGGGCCTCGACGTGGAAGGCCTCGGTATCGTCTACCTGGAGGCTTCCGCCACCGGCCTGCCGGTCGTGGCGGGCGACTCCGGCGGTGCGCCGGACGCGGTGCTCGACGGCGAGACGGGCTGGGTGGTGCGCGGCGGTGCCCCTCAGGCACCGCAGGAGGCGGCGGAGCGGATCGTTACCTTGCTCTCCGACCCGGCTCTGCGCCGCCACCTCGGCGAGCGAGGCCGCTCTTGGATCGAGGACGCCTGGCGCTGGGATCTGCTCGCCGCGCGGTTGCGCGGACTGCTTTAACGACCTGTTCCCCAGGTCGTAGGCATTGGCCAACGAGCTGTGCGCCGCTGGGCGGCACGGTGCTTCGCCGGTTGCGGCCCGTCGCGTCAGCGACTGATGTCACGGCCGTCGGCGACCGGGCCGGTCGGTGAGATGAGTGCCTGGGCGCCGTTGGGGTGTGTACCCAAGGGCCGCTGCGCAGCACCCCTCCTCGTAAGGGCCCGCCTCGAAATAAGTTGTATGCGAACACTGTGTCTGAGCTGTGGTGTCAAGAGATCCAACGCACAACTTATTTTCCGGCGGGCCCTAAATTACTTGCCTCATCGTTGTCTCCGACAAGGAACGGCATCCGTGTGAGAGGGAAACCGTTGCCGGAGACGTTGCCGGAGACAAGGAACAAGCATGCAATTCCGGAGGGGAGTGGTCGGGATGCCGATGACACTCTGCCACCGAGCGCCCACTCGGTATCACGCGGTGTCTCCGAAACGGCCTCAGCATGAACGGCCGGGCCGGACTCTGGTTCTTCCACTCTTACGGATCCTGGGCCGTCCTGGAGGCCGACGAGCAGATGCCCGAGCTGCGCCTATGAGGCGTAGATCGCCTCGATCTCTTCCGCGAAGTCCTTGGCCACCACGTTCCGCTTCAGTTTCAGCGACGGCGTCAGGTGCCCCGACTCCTGAGTGAACTGGAGTGGGAGGATGCGGAACTTCTTGACCGCCTCGGCACGCGAGACCGCGGCGTTGCCGTAGTCGACCGCCTGCTGGATCTCAGCCAGCAGCTCTGGGTCGTCGCGTAGTTCGGCCACCGAAGTGCCGGTCGGCTTGCTGTGCTGTTCAGCCCAGCGGGGGAGGAACTCCTCGTCCACAGTGATCAGCGCGCCCACGAACGGGCGCCCGTCGCCGACCACCATGCACTCGGCGACCAGCGCATGCGCGCGGATGCGGTCCTCGATGATCGCGGGCGCAACGTTCTTGCCGCCCGCCGTGACGATGATCTCCTTCTTGCGGCCGGTGATGGTGAGGTAACCGTCCTCGTCGAGCGTGCCGATGTCACCGGTGTGGAACCAGCCGTCGGTGAGCACCTTGGCGGTCGCCGCCTCGTTGTTCCAGTAGCCGGTGAACAGATGCTCGCCGTGCAGCATCACTTCGCCGTCGTCGGCGATCCGCACCACGCTGCCCGGCAGTGGCTGTCCCACCGTGCCGATCTTGGTACGGTCCCAGGGGTTGAAGGCTGTGGCCGCACAGGACTCGGTGAGGCCATAGCCTTCGAGCACCGTGAAGCCGATGCCCCGGTAGAAGTGGCCGAGCCGTTCGCCGAGCGGTGCGCCGCCGGAGATGGCGTGCGTGGCGCGCCCGCCGAGCACGGCGCGCAGCTTGCTGAAGACCAGCCCGTCGAGGATCTTGTGACGGAATTTCAGCGCAATGCCTGGCCCCGCCTTGGTGCCCAGTGCCCGGCTGTACTCGATCGCGGTGTCGGCGGCTTTGTCGAAGATCTTCCCCTTGCCACTCGCCTGGGCTTGTGCCCGGGCCGAGTTGTAGACCTTCTCGAAGACGCGCGGCACGCCTAGCAGCAGGGTGGGACGGAACTGAGCCAGCTCCTCGGTGAGGTTCTTCACGTCGCTGACGTGCCCGAGCTTGATCGGTGCCATCGCGCAGATCAGTTCGACCATGCGACCGAAGACATGGGTGAGAGGCAGGAAGAGCAGCAGGGAGGATTCGCCGGTGGCGAACAGCGGCGTCAATCGCGCCACGATGTTGCCGCACTCGGCGAAGAAAGCGCGGTGGGTGAGGACACACCCCTTGGGGCGTCCGGTCGTGCCTGAGGTGTAGACGATGGTGGCGGGGGAGTCGGCGTCGGCGATCATGGTGCGCCGGTCGACCTGGGCGTCGGAGAGGTCGCTGCCCATCGCCGTGAGCGCCTCGACCGCGCCCGCATCGATCTGCCACACGTGCTTCAGGTGCGGCAGCCGCTCCCGTACCGACTCCACAGCGGCTTCGTGGGAGGCATGCTCCACGATGCACGCCACCGCACCGGAGTCGGCGAGCATCCACTCGACCTGCTCGGCCGACGATGTCTCGTAAATGGGCACCGAGACCGCGCCCGCGGTCCAGATTGCGAAGTCGAGCAGTGTCCACTCGTACCGTGTGCGGGACATCAACGCGATCCGGTCGCCGGGCTCGATGCCGGAGGCGATCAGGCCCTTGGCGACGGCGCGCACCTCTGCCAGGAAAGCGGCGGCGGTGACGTCCTGCCATGCGCCGCCCACCTTGCGGGCCAGTACGGCGACATCGGGATAGTGAGCGGCGTTGCGGCGGATGAGATCCGTCAGATTGCCGTTCGCAGGGACCTCGTACAGGGCCGGAAGGCTGAACTCGCGCAAGACTGCTCCTCGTCAGCGGCCGGCTGTGTCGTCGGCTGCGTTCTTGATCAAGAGCGGTGGGGACTGCCCGGAAGTTACCCATGGTAATGCTGCGGGAGTGGGACTGGGAGTGGGATGGGCGTAGATGTTCTGCTGTGCCATGCCCTGCAACATATGCTTGTATTTTTATATATCGCGGCTATGTGGGTGCTGCGCGCACAATAGTTCAGGTCGCCATTGCCCGCAGCCACCCCCACATGCCTGTCTCATAATCCTCCACGACCGTATGGTGATCGTCATGCGGGTGCATGTGGTGAGTGATGTCCATGGAGCGGTCGACGCGCTGGCGAAGGCGGGTAACGGCGCCGACGCCCTCGTCTGCTTGGGTGATCTTGTGCTGTTTCTGGACTACGCCGACCACTCGCGCGGCATTTTCCCCGACCTGTTCGGCTCGGAGAACGCTGACCGGATTGTCGAGATGCGCACTGCCCGGCGCTTCGAAGAGGCCCGCGAATTCTCCCGGCGGCTGTGGGACGGCGTCGACCGCCGCGCGGCCATCGAGGCGGCGGTGCGCAAGCAGTACGCCGAGATGTTCGCCGTACTGCCAACACCGACGTACGCCACATATGGCAACGTGGACATCCCCACGCTGTGGCCGGAGTACGCCGGCCCCGGGACCACCGTCCTGGACGGTGCCACGGTCGAGATCGGCGGCCGCGTCTTCGGCTTCGTCGGTGGTGGACTGCGCACACCTATGCACACACCGTACGAGATCGACGACGAGACATACGCGGCGAAGGTGGCCGCACTTGGCGAGGTCGATGTGCTCTGCTCGCACATTCCGCCCGCCGTGCCCGAGCTCTGCTACGACGTGGTGGCCAGGCGCTTTGAGCGCGGCAGCGAGGCACTGCTCGAGGCGATCCACACCGTGCGTCCCAAGTACGCGCTCTTCGGCCATATCCACCAGCCGCTCACCTCGCGGATGCGGATCGGCGCCACCGAGTGCGTCAATGTCGGCCACTTCAATGCCACCCGCACCCCATATGCGCTGCAATGGTGAGAGTCTCTGGCAGGGGCTCTGCGAGGGGCTCTCAGCGGCTGGCCGTCGACAACGGGCGCTCTCCCCTCGTCCTTCGGGTCGGGGGCGCTCCTGCGATAATCTGCACCATCAGCACATTCACGACACACGACGCGACGTCCCGGAGGGGGCCACGGCGATGGCGGAACACACCAGATCGAGCATCACGATCGAGGCGGCCCCGGTCGAGGTCATGGAGGTGATCTCGGACTTCGCCCACTACCCGGAGTGGACCGGCGAGGTCAAGGAGGCCGAGGTCCTCGCCACCGACGAGCAGGGCCGAGCCGGGCAGGTACGGCTCGTCCTCGACGCCGGGGCGATCAAGGACGACCACACCCTCGCCTACACCTGGAACAGCGACACCGAGGTCAGCTGGACTCTGGTGAAGTCCCAGATGCTGCGCACCCTGGATGGCTCCTACACGCTTGTCGCCCACGACGGCGGCAAGACCACCGAGGTCACTTACCAGCTCACCGTCGATGTGAAGATCCCGATGCTCGGGATGATCAAGCGCAAGGCCGAGAAGGTCATCATCGACCGGGCGCTCGCCGGGCTGAAGAAGCGCGTCGAGCAGCGCGCAGCGGACAACTGATGTCGTCGCGAGCGGCGCACACGAGCAGGCAGACGGGCTCTCCTCACGAAGCAGGGGAAGGGCGGTCGAGACCCCAACCGAAGGGTGAGTCTTCGGCAGAGCAAGTCGGCCATGGAGCCTGTGAGCGGGCGACCGCACCATCAGCTGTTGGCGCGGCGGGGCGAGCAGAGGAACCGAGAATCGTCCTCGTCACCGGGCTCGGCGGTGCGGGCCGCAGTACTGCGGCGGCGGCCACCGCCGTCGCCGCCGCGCGCGCCGGGGCGCGGACGGTCCTGCTCACCGACGCCGGCCACATCGACGGAAGCCACATCGACGTGCCTGGTCTCACCGTCAGCCGGATCGACGGTGCATACGCCTTCCGGGCCCGCGCCCATGCCTTCCAAGCCCGGCTCAGCTCCCTGTTCGACCTGCTCGGAGCAGATCCGCTCGACCCTGAGGAGTTCACCGAACTGCCCGGCGCCCACTCCTTTGCGCTGCTGCACGCACTGGGCGAGGCGGCCTCGGAGCACGCCGATACCGTCGACACCGTCGTGGCCGACCTGCCGCCCGTACCGCAGGCCATCACTCTGCTCGCCCTCCCTGAGCAGCTGCGCCGTTACCTCGCCCGACTGCTGCCGCCCGAACGACAGGCGGCACGCGCGCTGCGTCCGGTGCTCGCCCAGCTTGCCGGCGTCCCCATGCCCGCCCAGTGGCTCTACGAGACCGCAGCGCGCTGGGACGGCGAACTCGCCGCCGTCCAAGGCCTCATCGAGTCCGCCGCGACAACGGTGCGGCTCGTCGTCGAGCCGGGGCCGCACACCGCTGAGCGGCTGCGTGACGCCCGTACCGGACTCGCGCTCTTCGGCCACCGCGTGGAGTGCGTACTCGCCAACCGCATCCTGCCGACCGACTCCGCCGACCCCTTTCTCGCACGCCTCTCCGGCTGCCAGCAGCAACACCTCAAGGCGCTCCACGACGAAGCCGCAGCCGGCACCCAGGTGCACGAGCTGCCGCACCTCGGCCACGCCCCCCATAGCGCCGACGACCTCATGGGGCTCGGTGTACCGGCTCCGGGAGTGGTGCAGGACGGTGAGGAGCGACGCACGCGAGCAGGCGGAGTGGCCGGCCGAGGCACGAGGTCGTCCGCGGAGTCTGGGAGCGGGCGGAGAAGCGAACAAAGAGGGGATGAGCGACGCACGCGAGCAGGCGGAGTGGCCGGCCGAGACTCCGATCGAGAGGCGCGCCTTCGGCACGACAGGTCGTCCGCGGAGCCTGTGAGCGGGCGACAGCGGCATGAGCCTCCCCCTGCCTGCGGAGGGCACCTCCCGCCGCAGGCAGAAGGCTGGGCCCGGCGGGGCGAACCAAGGAGCGGTGAGCGCTTGGCCCCACCCCCTTGGAGCGTGGAAGACCGGCTTGCCACGGAAGGCCATCTGCTGTGGCGGCTTCCGCTGCCCGGCGCCACCCGCGACGCCCTCGACCTCGTCCGACGTGGCGACGAACTCGTCGTCGACGTCGCCGCATTCCGCCGTATCATCCCGCTGACGTCCGCGTTGCGCCGTTGCACAGTCTCCGGTGCGGCGCTGCGGGACGGCGTGCTCCAGGTGCGGTTCACCCCCGACCCCCAGCAGTGGCCTGAGAAGCCGCGTGAGCAGGGGCCCGCATAGTGGGCAGCCGTTCACAGCCGAGAAGCCGTCGTACCGTCGTACGTATATGACCCGTCGTACGTATATGACCTAGTGCCGCGAGGGAGCCCATGATGAGCGAAGGCACACAGCGCCCGGACACCGACGACACCGACGCCGACGCATGGGCCAAGGCATGCGCTGAGGATCTCGCCGCTGAGCGCGCACGCCGCCGGCGTCAGGTCGATGACGAGCCGGGCAGCGCCGTGGATGAGCTACGCAAGCTCGCAGAAGCTGTCGTCGACAAGGTCGCCGAACTGCGCTCGCCAGCCGCCTCGATGGCCGCTCAGGCCATGATCTCCCAGGTGAAGGCGGTCGTGGACCCCATCCGTGAGCGCAACCCCGATGTCTTCGACCATCTCGCGGCAGCCGGTGTCGAGTTGCTCGCCGCCTACCGCGCCGCCGTGGAGAACCAAGAACGCCGCTGGACGCAGCAGCCCTCCGGCGGCCGTCCCGATGGCGCAGGACCGGTCCACATCGAGCTGGACTGACGGGGCCCGGACCGACACTTCGACCGGCCAGTCCTCAGGTACGGTTGCCTACAACGGGGATGCGGAGTAAGACCGGAAATCTGAGGAACACATGGCACTCACCATCGGCGTCGACATCGGCGGCACCAAGATCGCGGCTGGCGTAGTCGACAAAGAGGGCGCGATTCTCGATACCAGCGTGGTGCCGACTCCTCAGACGGCCGAAGGCGTCATCGACGCCATCGCCGACGCAGTACATGCCGTCAGCGCCGGATACGACGTACACGCCGTCGGCATTGGGGCGGCCGGCTACGTCGACAACAAGCGCGCCACGGTCCTGTTCGCGCCGAACATCAACTGGCGCCACGAAACACTCAAGGACAAGGTCGAGCAGCGCGTGGGCCTTCCCGTGGTGGTCGAGAACGACGCCAACGCAGCGGCGTGGGGTGAGTACCGCTTCGGCGCCGGCCAGGGCCACGACGACGTCGTCTGCATCACGCTCGGTACCGGCCTCGGTGGCGGCATCATCATCGGGGGCAAACTGCACCGCGGCCGGTTCGGTATCGCAGGCGAATTCGGCCACATACGGGTCGTTCCTGACGGTCTGCTCTGCGGATGCGGCAGCCAGGGCTGCTGGGAGCAATACGCATCCGGGCGCGCCCTCGTCCGCTACGCGCGGCAGCGCGCCGCCGCCACTCCCGAGAATGCAAAGATCCTCCTGGGCCTTGGCGACGGCACCCCCGCCGCCATCGAAGGCAAGCACGTCAGCGAGGCCGCCCGTGTGGGCGACCGGGTCGCCATCGACTCCTTCCGCGAGCTGGCCCGCTGGGCGGGCGCGGGCCTAGCGGACCTCGCCTCGCTTCTCGACCCTTCTGCATTCATCGTCGGCGGCGGTGTTTCCGACGAGGGCGACTTGGTCCTGGAGCCGATCCGCAAGTCCTTCCGCCGCTGGCTCGTCGGCAACCAGTGGCGTCCGCACGCGCAAGTGCTTGCCGCCCAACTCGGCGGCAAGGCTGGACTCGTCGGCGCCGCCGACCTGGCACGGCAGGGCTGAACAGCGGTGACAGCTGAGCTGCCCGCCTCTCGCACCGAGCCCGACGGTGCCCCGGTGGTCCGCGTGCTCAGCTACAACATCCGCTCGATGCGCGACGACCGCAGGGCACTGGCCCGGGTGATCAAGGCCTGTGCCCCGGACGTCGTCTGCATTCAAGAGGCACCGCGCTTCTTCCGCTGGCGCAAGCACGCCTCCTGGCTCGCCCGTGAATCCGGGCTCGTCCGGGTGACCGGCGGGGCCACTGCCTGCGGGCCGATGATCCTCAGCAGCCTGCGTGCCCATGTCGAGCACACCGAGGACATTCTGCTGCCCCGCACTCCGGGGCTCCATCAGCGCGGCTTCGCCACCGCCGTGCTGCGCATCGGCAGTGCTCGGCTTTCGGTGATCAGCGCACACCT
This sequence comes from Streptomycetaceae bacterium, assembly GCA_019243445.1. Lineage (GTDB taxonomy): Bacteria > Actinomycetota > Actinomycetes > Streptomycetales > Streptomycetaceae > Streptantibioticus_B. The sequence continues at coordinate 24,907 of JAFAUH010000002.1, forward strand.
GAGCATCAACGCCGACGAACGCTACGAGCAGACGGGCCTGCTGCTCGACCAGGTCGCCGCCGCCTCGTACGGGGCGCACACGGTGGTCGGCGGGGATTTCAACGACACCCCCGAAGGGCGGTCGTTCCGCCGGATCGCCGCCGAGCTACAAGACTGCTGGGCGGTACGACCCTGGGGCGCCGAGTTCACCTCGAACCCCCGCGAGCCGGTCCAGCGGATCGACGCGATCTTCGTCGGCAAGGAGATCGAGGTCCTCGGCTGCGGGGTACCGATCGGGCTGCCGGATGAGCGACGCACGCGAGCAGGCGGAGCGGCCGGCCGAGACTCCGATCGAGAGGCGCGCCTTCGGCACGACAGGTCGTCCGCGGAGTCTGGGAGTGGGCGGAGAAGCGAACAAAGAGGGGACGAGCGACGCACGCGAGCAGGCGGAGTGGCCGGCCGAGACTCCGATCGAGAGGCGCGCCTTCGGCACGACAGGTCGTCCGCGGAGCCTGGGAGCGGGCGGAGAAGCGAGCAAAGTGTAGTCATCGGTGGTCGTGACCTGCGGGCGGCCACTGACCACCTGCCGGTGCTCGCCGCGCTGCGGGTCCCCGCCGGGACGTGATCACACGACGGCGCCGCCGTGCGGGTCGTCGTCCTCCTCGTCCCGGTTCTTCATACGGGCGATGAGCGTCGCGAAGCCGCCGAGGAAACCGCCGATGCCGAGCACCACCACCCACCACACCACCGGCTGCTGGAAGAGCACGAAACCGATCAGCAGCAGCGGTCCGCCGATCACCGCGAGCCATGCGAACTTCGTCGTCATATCGGCCTGCGGCAGCGGCGGCGGCTCCGGCGGTACGAAGTGCCCCTCGTCCTCCTCCGTCATCTCGTAGTCGCGCGGACCGGGTGGCGCAGTCCTTACCACGAAGCCGCTGGGGATGACCAACGAACCGGAGTTGACGGGCCCGTCGGCCGTGTCCTCGCTGTCGGCTGTGTCTCCGACACCCTCGCCGTCGGCTGTATCTCCGGTCTCTCCGGCATCTCCGGTCTCTCCGGCATCTCTGACGTTCTCGGCATCCGGCCACAACCCGGCGTC
>JAFAUH010000287.1 GCA_019243445.1 Streptomycetaceae bacterium
TAGGCCGGATATGGAAGCCAGGTAACTGGTGGAGTTGACCGGTACTAATAGGCCGAGGGCTTGACCACGCATCGTCTTTTTGCGGTGTTGGTGTGTTGCGCGTCCACTGTGCGGTTCTGAAACCGCGAACCGTTCATGCTGGTTTCCTCGTGTTTCGGTGGTCATAGCGTCAGGGGAACGCCCGGTTACATTCCGAACCCGGAAGCTAAGCCTTTCAGCGCCGATGGTACTGCAGGGGGGACCCTGTGGGAGAGTAGGACACCGCCGAACAATCATTCAGTCTTGGTTCCCTGCCCAGTTGGGCAGGGAACCAAGACTTTTTGTGTTTTCGTCATCAGTGTACTGTCGTCCACTGATCACTCGGCCTTGGCTCACTCGGTTGACGTGTGGATGTGCTCCGGGACGCGCATCGCCAGAATCGCCATGTCGTCTGACGGAGCGTCAGAAGCGAAGCGTTCCACTGCCCGCTGGATACGGGCCGCGACCGCGCCCGCGGTGAGGCCGGTGCTCTGCGAGAGGACCTCGGCGAGCCCGTCGTCGCCGAGCATCCTCGTGCCTTCCCTGCGTTCCGTGACGCCGTCGGTGACGCAGAGCAGGACGTCACCTGGGTCGAGAGTGATCGTCTGCTCCATCAGCTCGAGGTCTTCGAGCACACCGAGCAGAGGCTGCGGTTCCGCCGCCGTCTCCACGCTGCCGTCTTGACGGAGTCGCAGCGGCAAGGGATGGCCGGCGCACACGACCTTTAGCGTGACGCTGCCATCGGCCTGCGGCCACAATTCCCCGTAAAGCAGGGTCAGGAAGCGGCTGCGCGCGCCCTCATCAAGGATGGCGGCATTGAGCCGCTGCAGCACCGACGGGCCGCTGAAGCCCTCGCGGGCAAGCAGCCGCAGTGCATGCCGAGCGAGGCCGGTGACGGCCGCGGCCTCCGGACCCGTACCGCAGACGTCGCCGATGGCGAAGCCCCAGCAGCCCTCCCGGATGGGAAAGAGGTCGTAGAAGTCGCCGCCGACTTCATTGCCTTCGCCGGCCGCGCGGTAGATGACCTCGACTTCGGCGCCTGGGATATCCGGCAGCTCGGGTGGCAGCAGACTGCGCTGCAGTGACTGGCTGATGGCGGTGCGTTCGCTGTAGAGACGGGCGTTGTCGAGGGCGAGGGCGGCTCGCCGGGAAAGATCCTCGGCGAGTTCGAGGATCTCTTGGCGGAAGCGTTCCTCGGAGGGTTTGCCGAGCGTGAGCATACCGATCACTCGGTTGCGCGCCACGAGCGGTAGGACGACCGTCTCGCCGCCGACGGCGTTCGCGGTGGCCTGCGCGGTGCTGCTCGGCGTGTAGCTGGCCGCACCGAGGCCGAGGCTGCGCCTCGTGGCGCGCAGCGCGAGCGAGTGCGAGGCCTCGGACGGCGCGTTCCACATCCGGGCGCCGGGTGTCGGGTCGGGAGACGGCGGGTCGATCCGCTTCAGGAGTGCCTTGAGGCCGTCGATGCGGTCCTCGTCCTCGTGCAGGACGAAGGCGAGCTCCGGGTCCGACTGTTCGGCGATGGTGTAGACGGCGCACCAACTGGCGAGCGTCGGCACGGTCATCTGAGCCATCAGAGCGAGCGTCTGGTCACGATCCAGAGTGCCTGCGAGCAGGTCGGAGGCTTCGACGAGGAACGAGAGCGAGCCGCGGCGGAGCCGTTCGAGTTCGGTGAGGCGGGCGCTCTCCACGGCGAGGGCGATGCGATCCGCGGCGAACTGCAGGCGCAGCGCTTCTTCGTTGCTGTAGCGGCCGGATCTCTCGGCGGCAACGCCGAGAGATCCGGTGAGCCGTCCTTCGACCTTGAGTGGCACGGTGACGACGGAGCGCATACCGGTGCCGACGAGGAGTGGGACCGCGCCGGGTGCAGCCGTGAGGTCCTCGTGGACGGCGGGCATGCGGGCGCTGCCATAGCGGCCGGTGCCGGCTTCGACGGGCACGCGAGCGAAGCGCTGGCGGGCTGAGGGGAGGCCGGTAGAGGCGCGCACCTCCAGTTCGGTCTCGTCGTCGGTGGCGAGCAGCAGGTAGGCGGCGTCGCCATCGAGCATGTCGCGTGCGCGTTCGACGGTGCGCTGGAGGAGACCGTCGAGGTCATCGGGAGCAGGGGAGCCGATGAAGACCTCGAAGGGGTCGGTGGCCTTGCCCCGGTCGGCGGGGGTGTGGTCCTTGACGGCGTTGCGCTGTGCGCTTTGCAGGACGGCGCGTTCGTGGTCCCGGACCAGGAGGCAGACAGTGGACGGCTCACCTCCGGTGTTGCGTACCCGCAAGTGGGAGCCGTAGACGGGCTGAACTTTGCCGTCGGCGTCGCGAATGCCGTACGAGCCCTCCCAGCGGGACAGGCGCAGTGCCTCGGCGAGGCCGAAGCCGGTGCCGGGGGTTTGCGGCCAGGCGGCGAGGTCGCTGAGCGGTAGGCCGACGGCGTGGTCGGCCGTATGGCCGAAGAGCGCTTCGGCGTCCTCGTTCCAACCGCTGATAACGCCGCAGCGGTCCACTTGGACGACGGCGACGTGGACCCGCGAGTCGGTGAGGGGGAGGGCAGTCAGCGGCAGCGGGGGACCGGCTGCCCGGGTGCCGGCGGGGCGTTCCGGCAGTTCGAGCTGGAACCACACCTGCTTGTGGGTGGAGGTGTACTCCACGCCCCAGCGGCTGGCCAGTGCCGAGCAAAGGAGCAGGCCGCGGCCGCCCTCGCGGTCGGGCGAGGGCTGAGGGGCGGCGGAGTCGTGAAGCGGAATTTCTCGCTCGGGATAATGGTCTGCGACTTCGATGCGGACGGCAGTGGGGGAACGCAGGCAGAGCACGTCGGCAGCGGTGCCGGCATGGACGACAGCGTTGGTGACGAGCTCGCTGGCGAGGACGACGGCGTCATCCACGACCTCGGCGAAACCCCATCCCTGGAGTGTGTCGCGGACGAATCCACGGGCGGTGGCGACCGAGCGCCCGACAGGCTCGAATGTGGCGGATGCCCGCGCGGTGATCACAAAACTCCCTCGGTGCTGCAGGTTACCCGAGTGTTGCAGGTCACCTGATTCTTGGCGGCCAGCGGCAGAGCTTCCCCTTGCCTCTGGCGGGAGGTTCCCCCTGAGGGGCACTGCTTCGCCGGCATGCGGCAACCCGCTTTCGGACGCGTCGCTCATCGTCAAGACTCGCCCCCGTTCGGCGCTCTGCTCGCGCATTGTCGCGGCACCCCTCCGCTGCCCAGGTGTACGCCCGGCTGTTGGCGGGCAGCCGGATGTCAGGTTACTTACCCACCCCGGCCTCATGTGCGCCGATTGCGGGTGTTTTCCCTCGGGATCCTGCTGCAGTTCGTGTGCGAAGCTGCCGAACTGTTATGGCCGGGTCCGGTGATGGTGAAACACTGGAGATGCCTTGGGCAGGCAGGAGCCAGGGCACGTCGTCGTACGACCCTCGGGGAGGGACACGGTGGAGTCTGGTGCATCGTCGCGTGGAACGGCCATGCGTACGAAGGGCGCACGATCCCGCGGGAATGGGACCGTCGAGGTCGATGCGGCTGCTCTGCACAGAATGCTGGCAGCTCTGGTCGCCATGCGGGAGGGTAATTTCCGCAAGCGGCTGACGGTGTCGGGCGATGGGGTGGTGGCCGAGATCGCGGCGGTCTTCAACGAGGTGGCGGATCGTAACCAGCATCTGACAGGCGAGCTGTCGCGGGTCCGGCGAGTGGTCGGCCGTGAGGGCAAGCTCACGGAACGTCTTGACGTCGGCGCGTGTGAGGGGTCTTGGGCGGCGGCGATCGACGCGTCGAACGCGCTGGTCGACGACCTTGTACGACCGGTCTCCGAGGTGGGCCGAGTGCTCTCCGCGGTCGCCGAGGGTGATCTGGAGCAGCGCATGGATCTGCGCTCCCAGGGGCCCGATGGATCGGCGCACCCGTTGCGTGGCGAGTTCTTGAAGGTCGGCCGTACCGTCAACGGTCTTGTCGACCAGTTGTCGGCGTTCACCGATGAGGTGACCCGGGTGGCCAGCGAGGTGGGCACTGAGGGCAAGCTCGGCGGCCAGGCGCGAGTGCGTGGGATGTCGGGCTCCTGGAAGGATCTGACGGATTCTGTCAATACGATGGCGTCCCGGCTGACCGCTCAGGTGCGTGACATCGCGCTGGTGACGACGGCGGTTGCCAAGGGTGACCTGTCGCGCAAGGTCACGGTGCATGTGGCTGGTGAGATGCTGGAGTTGAAGAACACCGTCAACACGATGGTGGATCAGCTCTCTTCGTTTGCCTCTGAAGTGACGCGGGTAGCGCGCGAGGTAGGCACCGAGGGTGAGTTGGGTGGCCAGGCACAGGTGCCGGGAGTCGCCGGAGTATGGAAGGACCTGACGGATTCCGTCAACTTGATGGCTGGAAACCTCACCGATCAGGTGCGGGAGATCGCTCAAGTGACGACGGCGGTCGCCAACGGCGACCTGTCGCAGAAGATCACGATCGGTGCACGCGGTGAAGTCGCCCACCTCGCCGAGACCATCAACGCCATGACTGAAACGCTGCGTACCTTCGCCGATGAGGTGACCCGCGTCGCCGGTGAGGTCGGTGCGGAAGGAAAGTTGGGTGGTCAGGCGCAGGTGCCCGGCGCGGCCGGGATCTGGAAGGATCTGACGGATTCCGTCAATACGGCGTTCCGTAATCTCACCGGTCAGGTGCGCAACATCGCTCAGGTGACGACGGCGGTGGCCAATGGTGATTTGTCGCAGAAGGTGACCGTTGATGTTTCCGGCGAGATGCTGGAGTTGAAGAACACTGTCAATACGATGGTGGACCAGCTGTCCGCGTTCGGCTCTGAAGTCACCCGCGTGGCGCGGGAGATCGGCGTCGAGGGTGAACTGGGCGGTCAGGCGCAGGTGCCCGGCGCCGCCGGTACCTGGAAGGATCTGACGGATTCCGTCAATACGGCGTTCCGTAATCTCACCGGTCAGGTGCGCAACATCGCTCAGGTGACGACGGCGGTGGCCAATGGTGATTTGTCGCAGAAGGTGACCGTTGATGTTTCCGGCGAGATGCTCCAGTTGAAGAACACCGTCAACACGATGGTGGACCAGCTCTCGTCGTTCGCCGCGCAGGTGACGCGGATGGCGCGAGACGTGGGCACGGAGGGCCGCTTGGGTGGTCAGGCCCGCGTCGACGGCGTGTCGGGCACCTGGAAGGACCTCACCGACTCGGTCAATTTCATGGCCGGCAACCTCACCTCCCAGGTGCGTCAGATCGCTCAGGTGACGACGGCGGTGGCGCGTGGTGACTTGTCGCAGAAGATCGATGTGGATGCGCGGGGCGAGATCCTGGAGTTGAAGAACACGATCAACACGATGGTCGACCAACTCTCGGCCTTCGCCGATCAGGTGACACGGGTGGCGCGCGAGGTGGGCACGGAGGGTCGCCTCGGCGGTCAGGCCCAAGTGCCGGGCGTCGCTGGCGTGTGGCGTGATCTGACCGACTCCGTGAACGGCATGGCCGGCAACCTCACCGCTCAGGTGCGCAACATCGCCCAGGTCGCCACGGCGGTGGCGCGTGGTGACTTGTCGCAGAAGATCGATGTGGATGCGCGGGGCGAGATCCTGGAGCTGAAGAACACGATCAACACGATGGTCGACCAACTCTCGGCCTTTGCCGAGCAGGTGACACGGGTGGCGCGCGAGGTGGGCACGGAGGGCATGCTGGGCGGCCAGGCGGACGTCAAGGGTGTGGCGGGCACATGGAAGGACCTGACGCAGTCTGTGAACGGCATGGCGGCCAATCTGACCGGTCAGGTCCGCAACATCGCCGAAGTGACGACCGCGGTTGCCAACGGCGACCTGTCCAAGAAGATCACTGTGGACGCGAAGGGCGAGATCCTCGCCTTGGTGACCACAGTGAACACGATGGTCGACCAGCTGTCGGCCTTCGCCGATGAGGTGACGCGGGTCGCCCGTGAGGTGGGCACGGAGGGCCAGTTGGGAGGCCAGGCGCGGGTGCGCGGCGTCTCCGGCATCTGGAAGGACCTCACCGACAACGTCAACGGCATGGCAGGAAATCTGACCAACCAGGTGCGCAGCATTGCGCAGGTGGCCACGGCCGTCGCCAACGGCGACCTGACGAAGAAGATCACGGTTGAGGCGCGTGGCGAGGTCGCGCAGCTCGCCGAGACCATCAACACCATGGTGGACACCCTGTCCGCCTTCGGTGACGAGGTGACGCGCGTTGCCCGTGAGGTGGGTACCGAGGGCGAACTGGGAGGCCAGGCCCGAGTTCCCGGTGTCGCAGGCACCTGGAAGGACCTCACCGAGTCAGTGAACTCGATGGCGTCGAATCTGACCGGTCAGGTGCGCAACATCGCCATGGTCACCACCGCAGTCGCCCGCGGTGACCTGTCCAAGAAGATCGACGTCGATGCCCAGGGCGAGATCCTGGAGCTGAAGACGACGATCAACACCATGGTCGACCAGCTGTCAGCGTTTGGTGATGAAGTGACGCGGGTCGCCCGTGAGGTGGGTACGGAGGGTCGCTTGGGCGGCCAGGCCCGTGTGCCCGGAGTCTCCGGCATCTGGAAGGATCTCACCGAGTCCGTCAACACGATGGCGAACAACCTCACCAGCCAAGTGCGCAACATCGCACAGGTGGCCACGGCCGTGACTCGCGGCGATCTCAACCTGAAGATCGACGTGGACGCGGCGGGCGAGATCCTGGAACTGCAGGACTACATCAATACGATGATCGTCAAGCTCCGCGAGACCACCATCGCCAACAAGGAGCAGGACTGGCTGAAGGGCAATCTGGCCCGCATCTCCGGCCTCATGCAGGGCCGCCGTGACCTGCATGACGTCGCTGCCCTGATCATGAGCGAGCTGACCCCGGTGGTCGCGGCCCAGCACGGCGCGTTCTTCCTGGCGCAGGAGATCGGCGGCAGCGAGTCGATCGGTGGTGACGGCGAGGGCGACCTGGCCCCGTACGAGCTGCGGCTGATCGACTCCTATGGGTACTCCACCTCCACCATGCCGACCTGCTTCCGGCCAGGCGAGTCGTTGATCGGGCAGACGGCGGTGGAGAAGCGGGCCATCCTGGTGGAGAACGTGCCGCCTGGCTACCTCAAGATCGCCTCAGGTCTTGGTGAGGCGCCGCCGGCACACGTCATCGTGCTGCCTGTCCTTTTCGAGGACCGGATTCTTGGCGTGATCGAGTTGGCCTCGTTCCAGCCGTTCACCCAGATCCAGCGTGACTTCCTCAACCAGATTGCGAAAATGATCGCGACCAGCGTCAACACCATCAGCGTCAACACCAAGACCGAGAAGCTGTTGGCGCAGTCGCAGGAATTGACCGCGCAACTTCGGGAGCGGTCAGCGGAGTTGGAGAATCGGCAGAAGGCGCTGCAGTCGTCCAACGCTCAACTGGAGGAGAAGGCGGAGCTGCTGGCCCGGCAGAACCGCGACATCGAGGTGAAGAACACCGCGATCGAGGAGGCCCGTCAGGTCCTCGAGGAGCGCGCCAGGCAGCTTGCGGTCTCGATGCGCTACAAGTCGGAGTTTCTCGCCAACATGTCGCACGAGCTGCGCACCCCCCTCAACTCACTGCTGATTTTGGCCAAGTTGCTCGCCGACAATGCCGATGGCAACCTGTCGCCCAAGCAGGTGGAGTTCGCCGAAACGATCCATGGTGCCGGTTCCGACCTGCTCCAGCTCATCAACGACATTCTCGACTTGTCGAAGGTCGAGGCGGGCAAGATGGACGTCAGCCCGACCCGTATTGCGCTGGTGCAGCTGGTGGACTACGTGGAGGCCACTTTCCGGCCGCTCACCGCGGAGAAGGGGCTGGAGTTCTCGGTGCGGGTCTCGCCGGAGCTGCCGGTCACCCTCCACACCGATGAGCAGCGGCTGCTGCAGGTGCTGCGTAACTTGCTCTCCAACGCGGTGAAGTTCACCGATGCGGGCGCCGTCGAACTCGTCATCCGGCCGGCTGGATCCGACATCCCGGTCGGTATCCGGGAGCAGATGCTGGAATCCGGGGCATTGCGCGCCTCCGGCCAGCAGGTGATCGCATTCTCGGTCACCGACACCGGCATCGGCATCGCCGCAAGCAAGATGCGGGTGATCTTCGAGGCGTTCAAACAGGCAGACGGCACCACGAGCCGTAAATACGGCGGCACCGGCCTCGGCCTGTCGATCAGTCGGGAGATCGCCCGGCTGCTCGGCGGCGAGATCCACGCCGACAGCGAGCCGGGCCGCGGCTCGACCTTCACCCTCTACCTGCCGCTCAGTCTCGGCGACGCCGAGGCCTCGCACGAGGTGCCGCAGCTGCCCGTGGCCGATGAGCACGCCTCGCCTGCACAGCAGCCGCAGGCGAAGGAGGCCAGGGAGGAGACTGCGCAGGAGGCAGAGGCAGAGGCAGGGGCACAGGGCTCGCTTGCCCGCGTCGGAGGCCTGTCCAGGATGCGGCGCCGCACACTGCCGTCAGCGGAGCGCATGACCGTGCCTGGCCCGTCGGCGCAGGGACAGGCGTCCGGTGATGAGGTGTGGTCGGCAGCGGAAGAGACCGACACCGCGGGCCAGGCGCAGCCGGAGCCCTCAGCAGGTGACGGCAGCGGCTTCGGTAGCTTCGGTGGCGCGAAGGTGCTGATCGTCGACGACGACATCCGCAACGTCTTCGCGCTCACCAGCGTGTTGGAACAGCATGGGCTGACCGTGCTGTACGCGGAGAACGGCCGCGAGGGGATCGAGGTGCTTGAACAGCACGATGACATCGCAGTTGTCCTAATGGACGTCATGATGCCGGAGATGGATGGATATGCCACGACAATGGCGATCCGCAGGATGCCGCAGTTCGCGGGACTGCCGATCATCGCGCTTACTGCGAAAGCGATGAAGGGCGACCGTGAGAAGAGCATCGAGTCCGGTGCTACCGACTATGTCACCAAGCCCGTCGACACCGATTACCTGTTGTCCGTCATGGACCAGTGGATGCACACACATTGATCGTTACAAGCTGGGGAGCAAGAGAGAGCAAGAGAGGCGGGCTCTGCGTTGCTCCCCAGGTCGTGACCTTGCCCGCACCCTTCACCAGGGTGGAGATCGGATGGGATCACCCAAGGCGGAGAGCGGATGAGATCAAGATGAGGATGAGTTTGCGCCATGCCACGACGCGGACCGCCTCAGTGGGTGTGAGACTCCGGAATTCGGGGAACCTTCTGGGCTCCCGCTACGTTTCTGCTACGTGCACAGTGACATGGCGGTGACAGAGTGTGGCGAAAGACGGGGTGCGGCTACCATGACCGGCACAAGGACGGGCGGCATGCAGGAGCCGTCCATGGGGGCAGCGATTGGTGCTTGCCCGGAGTCGGCAAGCCGGGTAGGCCCTATGCCGGGACGAGGAGGTGGGCGGGCCATGGCGCAGAAGGCCAAGATCCTCTTGGTCGATGACCGGCCGGAGAATCTGCTGGCGCTGGAGGCCATCCTCTCTGCGCTCGATCAGATGCTGGTGCGGGCATCGTCCGGGGAGGAAGCACTCAAAGCGTTGCTCACGGACGACTTCGCGGTCATCCTGCTCGATGTGCAGATGCCGGGCATGGACGGGTTCGAGACGGCGGCGCACATCAAGCGGCGAGAACGCACTCGCGATATTCCGATCATCTTCCTGACTGCCATCAACCACGGGCCGCACCACACCTTCCGTGGCTACGCCGCCGGGGCCGTGGATTACATCTCCAAGCCGTTCGACCCCTGGGTGCTGCGAGCGAAAGTGTCGGTGTTCGTCGAGCTCTACATGAAAAACTGCCAACTGCGCGAACAGGCCGCCTTGTTGCGGCTCCAGCTCGAACAGGGAGAACAGCCCACGACCAATGGCGCCAAGGAGCCGACCGCTCTCATCGCCGAGCTGTCGGCACGGCTTGCCGCGGTCGAGGAGCAGGCCGAGGCGCTCTCCAAGCAACTCGACGACTCCGTGGACGCGGCGGCCGTGGCTACCGCGGCCCATCTGGAGCGCAAGCTCACCGGACTTCGGCGGGCACTCGACGCGCTCGAACCCGGTACGGCTCCCGGAACTCCCTCAGTACCGCCGCAAGGGTGAACTCTTGACGCTTCGTCAACCCGTGTCGTCCCATCCCTCGTCAGGATGACGACACGAACGGGCGTATGCGGCACCTCATATGTCCGTCCACGGCAACAGCGGTAACCTCGGCCTCATGGCCTCACGTATGTCCGGAAAAGGTGCCAACAGCGCTGCGACTTCCGCCAAGCAGCGCGCCGGACGCACCACCGGGACTGGAGCCGTCAAGAAGGCCCCCGTGAAGAATGCCACCACCGGACCACGTGCCAACGCGGCGAAGAAACCTCCCGTCAAGACCGTCAAGAAGGCGGCGTCGGCCAAGCCTGCCCCCGCCCCCAAACGCGTACCGAATCCCACACATCCCGTCTACCAACTGGTGCGCGCGCTGTGGCTCGGCCTCGCCCACACCATCGGCGCGCTTTTCCGCGGAGTGCACCGCGGCGCGCGTGGCCTGGACCCGGCACACCGTAAGGACGGCGTCGCCCTGCTGCTGCTCGGCATCGCGCTCGTCGTGGCAGCCGGCACATGGTCGAACCTGAGCGGTCCGGTCGGGGATCTGATCGGTGCGCTCGTCACCGGCGCCTTCGGTCGGCTCGATCTGCTGGTGCCGATCCTCCTTGCCACTGTCGCCATACGCCTGATGCGCCATCCTGAGAAACCGGAAGCCAACGGCCGTATCGTCATCGGCCTGTCCGCGCTGATCATCGGAGCGCTTGGGCTCATCCACATCGGCTGCGGAGCACCCGGACGCGGTCACGGCGCACAGGCGATGCGCGACGCCGGTGGCCTGATCGGCTGGGCCGCGTCCAAGCCCTTGCTCCTCATGGTCGGACCGGCACTCGCCGTGCCCCTGCTCGCCCTCGTCGCACTGTTCGGCCTGCTTGTCGTCACCGCGACGCCCGTCAACGCAATCCCGCAACGGCTGCGGCAGGCGAGCACCCGGCTGGGCCTGTATGAGCCGCCGGAGCGCGCTGCGCGCGACGACGAGGCCCACGACTATGCCGGCTATGTCGGCGACGAGGATGACGAGGACGCACCAGCCCCAGCCTCTCGCCGCTCCCGCCGCGCCGCCTCCGGCGCAGCCCTCGGCGGGCTCGATCCGCAGACCGCCGAAGCCCAGGAACTCGGCAAGCGCCGCCGTCCCCGGCGCCGCACCGCAACATCAGCTACTGCCGCAGTGGGCGCGCAGGACCCGCTCCCCGAGGCATACGCTGCCGGGCTCGACCCCATTGACGTGGCCGCCGCCGCGGCTGCGGCACTGGACGGCGCCGTACTCCACGGGGTACAGCCGTCGCCCGTCGTCGCCGGTTTGACCAGTCGTATCCGTACCGGCTCCGTCCCGGGAAGCGTCTTTACGGCGCGCGACGCCGGCGCCACTGTCGACACCGCATCCGGGTCCGACGCCGATGCGCAGGCCGGATCCGCAGTGTTCTCCGGCGTCGTCGACCTGACCAAGCACCCCCTACCCCCCGCGAGTGATCCGCTCCTGCCGCGCGCCGAGCAGCTCCAGCTCTCCGGTGACATCACCTATGCCCTGCCTTCCCTCGACCTGCTGGAGCGCGGTGGCCCCGGACGCACACGCAGCGCCGCCAATGACGCGGTCGTCGCTTCACTCACCGGTGTCTTCTCGGAATTCAAAGTCGACGCTTCGGTCACCGGCTTCACCCGAGGCCCGACGGTCACCCGCTATGAGGTCGAGCTCGGTCCGGCAGTCAAGGTCGAGCGGATCATCGCGCTCACCAAGAACATCGCGTACGCGGTCGCAAGCCCCGATGTACGGATCATCAGTCCGATCCCAGGCAAGTCCGCGGTCGGCATCGAGATCCCCAACAGCGACCGCGAGATGGTCAACCTCGGCGACGTGCTGCGCTCTGCCGACGCCGCGGGCGAGGACCACCCGATGACGGTCGGCCTCGGCAAAGACGTCGAAGGCGGCTACGTGATGGCCAACCTCGCCAAGATGCCGCATGTGCTGGTCGCGGGCGCCACCGGCTCCGGTAAGTCGTCGTGCATCAACTGCCTGATCACCTCGGTGATGGCCCGCGCCACCCCCGACGAGGTGCGGATGGTGCTCGTCGACCCCAAGCGCGTTGAGCTGACCCACTACGAGGGCATCCCGCACTTGATCACACCGATCATCACCAACCCCAAGAAGGCCGCTGAGGCGCTGCAGTGGGTCGTACGCGAGATGGACCTGCGCTATGACGACCTCGCCGCCTACGGCTACCGCCACATCGACGACTTCAACGCGGCCGTGCGCTCCGGCAAGGCCAGGCCGCCCGAGGGCAGCGAACGCGAGCTCGCCCCCTACCCCTACCTGCTCGTCATCGTCGACGAGCTCGCCGACCTGATGATGATCGCACCGCGCGACGTCGAAGACGCGATCGTCCGCATCACCCAGCTGGCCCGGGCCGCCGGGATCCACCTGGTACTCGCCACCCAGCGGCCGAGCGTCGATGTGGTCACCGGTCTGATCAAAGCGAACGTGCCATCCCGGCTCGCCTTCGCCACCTCCTCGCTCGCCGACTCCCGGGTCATCCTCGACCAGCCCGGCGCGGAGAAGCTCATCGGCAAAGGCGACGGACTGTTCCTGCCGATGGGCGCCAACAAACCCATCCGACTGCAGGGCGCCTTCATCACCGAGGACGAGATCGCCGCCGTCGTGCGGCACTGCAAGGAGCAACTCACCCCCGTCTACCGCGACGACGTCACCGTGGGCGACGGGCCGAAAAAGGAGATCGACGAGGAGATCGGCGACGACATGGATCTGCTGCTGCAGGCGGCGGAGCTCGTCGTGTCCACCCAGTTCGGCTCGACCTCCATGCTCCAGCGGAAACTACGCGTCGGCTTTGCCAAGGCGGGACGGTTGATGGACCTGATGGAGACGCGCGGGGTGGTGGGACCGAGCGAGGGCTCCAAAGCCCGCGATGTGCTGGTCCAACCCGACGAACTGGACGGAGTGCTCGCAAAAATCCAAGGCGGTACCCATCCTTAAATCCGATGGCGGACAAAGTACGGTTGTCCGCTTGCCGGATGCTCGCCGATGGCCCCTAAACTGAGTTTCCAGCAGGTGGTTAGACGCTCGAAAGGCGCCCCCCGTGTCCATCGGCAACTCACCTTCCGATGCCCCCGATGCCCCTGACGTATCCAAGGCAGCCGATGCACCCCCCGCACCGCAGTCCGTCGGCCGCGCCCTTGCCCAGGCACGTCTCGCTGCCGGCCTGACAGTCGACAAGGTCAGTACGACGACACGGGTGCGGGTGTCGATCATCCAGGCGATCGAGCGGGATGACTACATCCGCTGCGGTGGCGATGTGTACGCCCGCGGCCACATCCGCACCCTCGCACGCGCGGTCGGTTTGAACCCCGATCCCCTGGTCGCGCAGTACGACGCCGAGCACGGCGGCCCTCCCACGCCCACCGCAGTCGCACCTGTCTACGAGACCGAACGGATCCGCTCCGAGCCACGCAGTCCCAATTGGACCGCTGCCATGATCGCCGCAATTGTGATCGTGGTGGCCTTCATGGGTTTCACCATGTTCGGTGGCTCGCACGAGGGCAGTTCACCCGCCGCCGGTCACGGCCCGCAGCCCCAAGCCGCCGCGCAGACCCATCCCACGCACTCCACCGCCACCAGAACACTCCCGATGCCGGCCCGCAGCGCGATCGCCGCAGCACCAGTAGGCAAAGTTATGGTCAAGTTGACCACCACTGGGGAGAGTTGGGTCTTGGTGAGCAACGGCAACGGTGATTCTCTCTTCGAAGGACTGATGCCTGCGGACGACTCCAAGACCTTTACTGATGACAAGCGCATCAATCTCGTCCTCGGCAACGCGGCAGCGGTCCGGATGTTCGTCAACGGCAAGGACCTGGGTCCTGCGGGCGGCGACGGCCAGATCGTGCGCACCAGCTTCACCCCCGGCGACCCGCAGGCGGGCTGAGTGCCCACTGAGTGCGAGCTGAGGGCCGCACACCGCCGGTGACCCGGCGGTCTCGCGTGCGTTGTCAGGACAGGTTGCATTTCCTGACTTCTCCGCCCGCGAAGCGAGTCTGCGGGTATCGTCACCTCCGCGACCCGGCGGCCTCGCGTGCGTTGTCAGGACAGTAGGCTGAGGCCATGCCTGAACCCCGTACCGTCGCTCTGGTGACCCTCGGCTGTGCCCGTAACGAGGTCGATTCCGAGGAGCTCGCAGGCCGTCTTGCGGCGGACGGCTGGACGCTCGTCGAAGACGCCGCCGATGCCGACGTGGCCGTGGTCAACACATGCGGCTTCGTCGAGGCGGCGAAGAAGGATTCCGTCGACGCGCTGCTGGAAGCGAACGACCTCAAAGGCCAGGCCCGCACCCAGGCCGTCGTTGCCGTCGGCTGCATGGCGGAGCGGTATGGCAAGGAACTCGCCGAGGCACTGCCCGAGGCGGACGGCGTGCTCGGATTCGACGACTACACGGACATCTCCGATCGTCTCCAGACGATCCTGTCCGGCGGTATCCACGCCCCGCACACCCCGCGTGACCGGCGTAAGCTGCTGCCGATCAGCCCGGCCGCCCGACAGGGGAAGGCGGTGAGCCTGCCCGGGCACGCGCAACCGGCCAAGGCTCCCGCCGATCGGGGTAATCCGGGCGATCCGGCCGGCCTAGCCGATCTGGCCGACCTTCCGGAGGGTCTCGCGCCGGCCTCCGGCCCACGCCCGATGCTGCGCCGCCGTCTCGACGACAGCCCGGTGGCCTCGGTCAAGCTTGCCTCGGGGTGCGACCGGCGGTGCGCGTTCTGCGCCATCCCCTCGTTCCGTGGCTCGTTCGTCTCCCGTCGCCCCT
>JAFAUH010000330.1 GCA_019243445.1 Streptomycetaceae bacterium
CTGTACGAAGCCGTCGGCCAGGGCACAACCGCTCAGTTCGAGAACGTCACCGTGCCCGCAAACCTCACCGCGACTGTGGAGGATCGCCATGAGGTCCGTACCTGGCTGTGGCGGGTCCTCCTCGCCGACGGCACCCGCACCCTCACCACTACCGGACGCTGGAACGAGGCCCTGGCACACATCGAGACACACCGCGGCGTAGGCAAACGCATGCTCGACGGCCGCCAAGTCGCCGTCCTCGCCGCCCTCACCACCAACGACACATCGCGCGCCATAACCATCCTCGCGGACACAACGCCCGGCGAACCATGGGAGCAGGCCGTCACCGCATGCCTGACCGCACTGTGCCGCCGCGACACCGGACAACTGACCGACGTCCATGTGAAAGACCTGGTGAACACCTACCTTGAAGAGAAGGCCAAACCCGGCATGACCATCTTCGCGATCCGGCTCGGCCTCACAACACTCGACGTCATCGGCTCCGCCGAAAACCCCGCCGCACGCCGTATCGTCGACGAGTTACACCACCAGACGATGCACACCAACGACGGATACGCTGCCCGCGAAATCCTGGCGCATCCCCTGTTCGCCGCCCTTGCCACCGAACAGCAACAACAGGACTGCAGAGACCTCGTGCGCATCTGCGCGCTCGGGTCCGGGGACCTCCCCGATAAACTACGTGACCAACTCACAGCGGCATTGCGTAAGGGCGACCGCACAATCCGCGACAGCATCGCGATCCTGTAGCACCCCCGCACTTTCCCCGTCCTCGATCAGATCACCGTCGACAGCTCCAACGCCAAGGCTCTCGGAGGCGGCGAAGTCGCCGGACGTTCACCAGTCGACCGCGGCAAACAGGGACTGAAATGCTCAGGCATGAGGGATGGATACAGCATTCCGCTGGGTCGTGTTTTGGCCGGTGCCAACCACCGCGACTCCCCGCTGCTCGCCACGACCCCGAACCGCCAGCCATGAACCCACGCCTATCCGCGCGACCTCTTCCTGCAGGTCGTAAGGTCAAGAACTGCGCCGACTGTTGCAGCTCGGGCGCCTCCAAAAGCGGCTTCTCCTCCCGCGGACTGCGCCCCGCCCTCGTCCCCGCCGCCCCAGCCCGGCCAGTCTTCCCGGACAGACGCTGCCAGCGTGCCCAGGCCGTCGGCCTCGCTCAGCTCCCCCGTTCCTCCGGTGTCGCCGGCGGCTCGAGCGGGGTCGTCGCGGGCGGGCGGAAGAGGACGGCCCGGGCCACGGGCGGGGTGAACAGGGCGGTGACGGGCGCGGAGAGAGACAGTACGGAGCGGAAGACACGCCCCACGACGGGGTCACCGGGGTAGCGCTCCTGGACGCGCCGCAGGTACCAGTCGGCAAAGCGGTCCGCGGGCCCGCCGCCCACCGCGTTGCCGACCGCGCCCGGCATCTTGCGGTCCGCCCCGGCGGAGATGTCCCACGCCTGCCGGGACGCTGCGAGGAGCGCCCGCTGCACACGCCGTGTCGTGGGGGTCCGGCGCGGATCGGCCAGTGCCTCGCGCAAAGCAACCGCGCTCATCGCGGCGACGGCCACGCCCTGCCCGTAGATCGGGTTGAAGGTGCACAGGGCGTCGCCGGTGGCGACGAATCCGGCCGGGCAGCTGCCGGGCAGGTCGTAGCGGCGGCGGATATTCGCGGTCCGCCGGTAGCCGAACGCCGGCGAGAGCGGTTCGGCCTCATCCAGCCACCGGTGCAGCAGCGGATGCGGCAACCTCTTGGCGTACGTCACGAACTCGTCGTCGTCCGTGGGCGGTTCATCACCGCGCAGCCCCGAGACGATGACCAGATGGCTGCCGTCCTCCAGCGGCAGTGCACCACCGGCGTGGACCTGGGCGGGACTCGGATAGACGTAGTAGCCGGCGGTGTCGCCGTCGAGGACGCCGTTCCTGCCACGGTAGACGCGCGAGGCGTACGCAAGACCCGTGTCGAGGGTCTCCTCGTGCGGGGATTGCGCCCCGATCGCCGTAAGCCACTGCGGGGCCTTCGTGCCGCTGCCGGAGGCGTCGACGACCAGATCGGCCTCAAGGGCCCGCTGCTCCCCGCGGGCGTCGCCAAAGCGGTCCCGCAGCAGCACACCCCGCACGCGCGAGGCGTCACCGAGGAGCCCGACGACATCGGTCCCCTCCGCCGCGCTGATCACCGGGTTGGCGAAGACGCGCCGCCGCACCAGCTCCTCCAACTGCGCGCGGCTACCGGTGTAGATGTGCGTCGTTGCAGGCAGCCGCCGGAACCAGCGCCCGTTCTGCCGCAGCACCATGTCCGACGGCATGCCCACCCGCGGCGCCCCCGCCGCCCGCAGCTCCAGCAAGAAGCCCGGCAGCAGCGACTCCAAAGCCGACTGCCCACCCTCCAGCAGGACATGCGGATGCCGGCCCTGCGGTACGCCGGGCCGCGGCTTCGTGCCGTCCGGGAAGCTGTCGCGCTCGACGACGGTCACCCGGTCGGCGTACCCGGCGAGGACGTGCGCCGCGAGGAGCCCCGCGAGGCTCCCACCCACGACGACCGCATTCCGTTCCCGGCCGCCGCCCACGCCCCAACGTCCCGTTCTTCTGGCAGAGTTCACCGATCCGCTCCCCTGATCGCTACGTCGTGAGAAGGCACCAGTATCCTGCCCCGCAGGGCGGGTCGACCACGTTCCAGCTCCCTTGACGTCTTCGGCCTCCAACGCAATATGCTCCGGAGGCGGTGCGGGCCGTCCTGCCGGGCTTCCCGGCACTCGACATAGCCGCCAGCCGCACAACAGCCATGTCGCGTCACTCTCAACTGATCACTCCTTCTTCCTTCTCCGCCGCCGAGAACGGTACCGACAACTTCCTTCGTTCAGTGCAGTAATGACAAGCGGCCACCATGACGCGGAATTATATCGGCAATTATCCAAAGCCATTCATGTGCCGAGTTGACGAATTTCCTTGGGCGCCTCGGATTCAAGAAAGTCATCCCATCCACTTGGGTTCATGCAGGATCCGCAATGGTGTCCCACCAAAGTTCACTGGTTCAGAAGCTGGTGCACGCCGTGTCGCTTGCCGCTCCGACGGCCACTCACTTTTGGTGCCTGGATGTGTCCGATTGCGGGCTCAAAGAACTTGATCTACTCGTTTCCATCCATCCGGAGAGTTGTGGCCAGACGGGTTCTGGGAAAGTTGCGCTGGCGTTCGGCGTCCCTGCGAGGGATAGCAAGCCAGGCTGACGTTGGCCAGTTTCGCGCATTCGTACTGCGTGATTCTGGGCTTGAAGCATAGCCGCTGGGAATCGATGCCGACGATGCCCCGCAATTTCATACGCTCACGCCGCAATTTCAGTAATTATCCGATTCTTCCGTCCTTGCCACATGCGGCGCGGCGTTATTGAGACTTTCATCACTCTGACGGAGAAGATTTCTTGATCCCTTTGGTCTGCGGCCGCTGGAGCACCCCGCAGGCGATCTCCGTGGGGAATACCAAGCAGGGCCCAACTGGACAGCGCTGCATGCGAATTTCTCTTACAGTGCGCGTTTTGCGGATCTCCAGCCCCCTCGCAGTTGGCGCCTGAGATGCGGCAGAGCGGCTGTCGTAGACTCATGAATCCAGCGATTAGCTAACTCGATCAACCTTTTTGATCAAGCGTAGAGAGTTAATCCAAATGTCGTGTTCTGTTCTCATCATCGGTGGTGATCGCGCGGGCTTTACCGCGCGTTGTGAGGCCGCATCGTGCCGGTCAGCTCGGCAGGTGTGTTCGAGGGAGGAGTCGGGAAGTCGGGCCGTGCGGCCTCCGAGGCCGGCCTGATCGGCTTCGGTCGTTCGTGGGAGCGGCGCCGACACGCCGGGCGGCGCGGCAACAGCCCTCAACACCGTCTACTCGGCGTGCCCTTCCGCGCGCAGCCCCGTGACCACGGGCGCACCACATGGGAGATCTCATGGGAGCTCGTCGCCGTCATCCCTTTGGTGTGCGGATGAAGGTTCCCGGATCAGGAATCACAGCGTCGGCGGGATGCCGTCCGATGCACTTCGAAGGAGCGATCATGCGGTGGCGCAGCGACCCCTCACGCCGCGCTCTTCTGAAAGAATGCGAGAAGCTGCTCGCCGACTTGCCTATGCCGGTCCTGTGGAGCGTCGAGGCGGTGGTGCACAACATGGAGCGCACATTGGGCCGCCAGATTCAGCTCGTGCCGCTGGACGACCGCGAGGCGGGGCTGGGCACGGCGTGCGGTCTTCGGGTCAAGGGGCCCGATGTCACGTTCGTGCTCTACCGGCGGCGGGCGAGCCGCAACCAGACCGAACACGTCATCCTCCACGAGCTCGCCCATGAGTGGTTGGACCATGGAACCACACTGACGCCAGCCGAGATCGAGCGATACGTGCCCGAGCACATCCGGCAGGGACTGCTGCGGCGGTTCCCGACT
This sequence comes from Streptomycetaceae bacterium, assembly GCA_019243445.1. Classification (GTDB taxonomy): domain Bacteria; phylum Actinomycetota; class Actinomycetes; order Streptomycetales; family Streptomycetaceae; genus Streptantibioticus_B. The sequence continues at coordinate 4,403 of JAFAUH010000330.1, forward strand.
GCCCTGGTCCAGGGGCGGGTCAACTACGACAGTCCCGAGGAGCAGCAGGCGGAGCTGTCGGCCTCCCTGATCAAACGGTCCGCCCGCCGACAGCCGGTCGCCGGCGACGACATGGTCAGCCTCCTCGAATCCTCGCTGTCCCACCCTGTTGCCCCGCCACGTCGCAGCAAGACGTAACCCCTTAAGGAGCGCCGGTTACGTGCTTGCTTTCTTCGACTACCTCACCGCAGCAGTGATGACCGTCATCGCCGTGTGGCGGCTCCCGGCCGTTCGATACGGCGATGCCCACCGCCGATCCCTGTGGGGCGGCTACGCAGGATTCGCCGCAGCTTTGTGGCTCAGCACCCCTGCGGTGATGCACGCCGTGGGCCGCATCCCGGTCGTCGACCTCGATGCCCTGCTCAAACACTTCGCCAGTACCACGGCCATCCTGGCGGCCTTGACATACGTCGCCACCAGCTACGGCAAGACCTCGGCACCCGTGGTGCCCCGACACGTCGCCGTCTCCCGCTGGATCGCCCGCGTCGCCTACAAGGCTGGCGTGGTAGGTGCGATCGTGCTGACCGTCTTGTTCTTCACCGTGGTGGAGCGCAAGACGCCGAGCGCTGACTTCGTCACCGACCACGCCGGCCAGTGGGGCGCTGCGGTCTATATGAGTGTCTTCTACTTCTTTCCGCTCATCACCACTGCGGTCTGCGGCTACCAATGGTCGAGCGCGGCCCGGCGGGCCGAGAGCTCCAGCATGCGCATCGGATTGCTGCTGATGGCGATCTCAATGTGGATGGGCTTGGTCTACACAGCGGCCCGTGTAGCCCTGATCTGGGTGGCGGTGGCCACTCCGTTGAGCCCCGTCGTCGAGCAGGAGGTCGTCAAAGCCACGGCTATGTGGATGAATGTCTTGTTCCTGCTTGTCGCGGTGGGCGCGAGCATCCCCACCACCAGCACCGTCGCCGCCCGCTGGAGGACGTGGCGCACCTTGTACCTGCTCTACCCGCTCTGGCGCGACCTGATGGAAGCCTTCCCCGGCACCAGCCTGTACCCACCCGGATCCCGCCTCCGCGAGCTCACCCGCTCACACGAACCTACCGACGTGCGCCTGGACCGATGGACCCAGGACATCGCAGACGCCTCCGACAAACTGCGTCACTTCGCCCCGGCCGAGCTGCTGTTCGTTGCTGAGGCAACTGTCGCGTCGCACCCCGACCCCCAACCAGCGGCAGAGGCGTACTGGATCAAGGCCGCGTTGCAGGCCGTCACCACCAGGCAGCCGAATCAGCAACCTTCCGGACCGCTGCAGACCAAACCGTTCGTCGACACTGACGGTGAAGCAGCCTGGCTGGTGCGGGTGCGCAAGGCATACTCCGAAATCACCGCTGCCCAAGCTCAGCAGCTGCTTGAGCAAGCTGAGGAAGGGCCGGCAGCGGCATGAGCCGACTCGATAGGCCCAAGATCGGAACCGGGCTGCCGGGATGGCAGACTCCTCATCGTCAGGAGCCCTACCTCCTGGTGAGGTCGGTCGGCGGGCGCGCAGCCACAGAGTGCATCAGAAAAAGACATAGTGATACAAAATTCGTCCCCGCGTCGTACATACCCACCCGGCGGTCGTTCGTTCTCGGAAGCGCGGCCATGACGCCTGCACGCAAACTTTCAGCAGGTAATCGGAGCGTCATGGCGGCTGGCTTGATGTGACGGTGC
>JAFAUH010000363.1 GCA_019243445.1 Streptomycetaceae bacterium
CCCCCGCCACGTACACCGTCCGCTCCGGCGACACCTTGACAGCGATCGCCGATGCCGCGCAGGTGGCCGGCGGCTGGAAGGCTCTCGCCAGCACCAACCACCTCGTCAACCCCCAGCTCATCTGGCCGGGTCAGGTGCTGACCCTGCCTTTCGTTTGGCTGACGGGTTCGCCCGCGACCCCGGCCGTAGCCAAGGCCACTACGCTGAAGGCCAAGATCACTGCGCGGAAGGCCAAGGCCATCGCCGGGCTGTCCACCTCCGGGACGTACAAGACGTATGCGAACAACCTGGACGGCTGGATCCGCCAGGCACTGGGAATCATGGCGCAGCAGGGCATACCGGGCACCTACCACGGCATCTACCGCAACATCATGCGTGAGTCGTCCGGCAACCCGTACGCAGTGAACAACTGGGATTCCAACGCCATGGCCGGTACCCCCTCCAAGGGGCTACTGCAGGTGATCCAGCCGACGTTCGCCACGTACCACGTGGCCGGCACGGCCTGGGACCTGTTCGACCCGGTCGCCAACATCACGGCCGCGTGCAACTACGCGTACCACCGGTACGGTTCGATCGACAACGTCAATGGCCCGTACTGATCGTGCGCTGGTTGATCGTGCGCTGGAGCCACGCTGAGGCGCCCCTTGACCGCGCCTCCAACCGCCGCGGGGTGACGCCGGACTTCTCCGTCCGCCGTCACCCCGCGGCGGTTTGCGTATGCCGAGGCGTATGCCGGGCTGACGACTTCTAAGCGGGTCGCGTCGCGCCGGCGAAAGGCATTTCAGAAAGCGATGCGATGCGGATGGGGGCGCCGGGGCGTGGGGCGTGGATGATTTCGTCGTCGCCGATGTAGATGCCGACATGGCTGATGCCCGAGTAGAAGAAGACCAAGTCGCCGGGTTGCAGCTGGGATTCGGGGACGTGGATGCCGGCATTGATCTGGCTGTATGTGGTGCGGGGGAGGGCGACGCCGGCGGCGGCCCAGGCGGCCTGGGCCAGGCCTGAGCAGTCGTAGGCGTCGGGGCCGGTCGCACCCCATACATACGCCTTGCCGAGTTGTTTGAAGGCGAAGGCGACCGCCTTGGCGGCGCGGGCGTTCGGGGCATGGACGTCGGTGACGGTGAGGGGGTGGGCGACGCTGCCGTCGGCAGAGGCGATACCGGCCGCCTGGCTGGGGGTGAGCTCGTCGAGCAGATGGCGTGCTCGGGCGAGCTTGTCGTCGATCACACGCCTGTCGGCGGCCAGTGCCCGTTGGGTGGCGGAGAGCGCGGCGAGATCGGCGGCTGCCTTGTCCCGCAGTTGCTGGGCAGCGCGCTGCTGGGTGGCAAGGCTGGTCAGTTCGGCGGCTTCGGCGTTGTGGGCCCGGCTGAGCATGCCGGTCTTTTCCAGATACTGGGCGGGGTTGGAAGAGACGATGAGCTGCATCGCCGGGTCGATGCCGTCCGAACGGTACCGGGCGGCGGCGAGCGCACCGAGCTGGTCGCGACTGCGGTTCAACGACTCGGTGCGGCGGGCGAGTTCGTCCTGGAGGGCGGCGAGCTCGGTGCGGGTGTGCACGGCGTCGGCGGTGACGCCGTCGTACTGCTGCGTGGCCTGTTCTGCCTGTCGGTAGAGGTCGGCAACCTCGCTTTTGACCTGCTCGGTGGTGGGGCGCGTCGCGGCGTGGCCGGTTTCGGTGAGGACGGAGGTTGTCGCCGCCGTGCCTGCCATCGCGAGGGTGGCGGCGGTGCGGATATGGGGCCACAGTGCCTTGGGCTTTCGGTGTTTCCCTCGTGCTCCTTGCACGAGTTGTTCGCCCTGTTCGCCCTGTTCGCGCTGTTTTCGCATCGGTGCCACGGGATAACTGCCCTCTCTTGGGACCGCGGAGCGGCTTTGGTGAGGGACGGTAAACCGGTGCACCGCCCTGGTGTGGGGCGCCGAGCGGGACTGCCCGTAAGCGATCGCACGGTGACCTTAAGTGACGTTACATGGACGTTGTGTACACGGATTCTCCCTTCGCTGCCTGCTCGCGCGCGCTGCTCATCAGATATGCGGACATGCGGACATGCAGGTGGGCGGGTGGGCGGGTGGGCGGATATGTGAATGCGTGTATTGGCCACCGCGGCACTGTCTTCCGGCCGCCGCGATGCTCGGTGAACCACTCGGTAAACGCGGAGAGAGGCGGCATTAGACTCGGACAACGATGAGCAGCCTCTTCGACGACAGCTTCCTGGACGACCTCGAGCCAACCGGCGAGGAGCCCCCACCGCCTGACGAATACCCGGCCGAGCAGGCGCCGGACGACCTTTTCGAAGGCCGGTTCGACGCCCCCGTGCGCCATGATCCGTATTACCACGACGGCGCCGCACGGCCCGTCATCGACCCCGCGCACCTGCTCGAAGGGCTGAACGAGCAGCAGCGTGCCGCCGTCGTCCACTCCGGCTCACCGCTGCTCATCGTCGCGGGCGCCGGCTCCGGCAAGACCCGAGTGCTCACCCACCGCATCGCCCACCTGCTCGGCGCCCGCCACGTCCACCCCGGCCAAGTCCTCGCCATCACCTTCACCAACAAGGCGGCAGGCGAGATGAAGGAACGCGTCGAGCAACTCGTCGGCGCGCGCTCCGCCGCGATGTGGGTGATGACTTTCCACAGTGCATGCGTGCGGATCCTGCGCCGGGAGAGCAAGAGGCTCGGCTTCACCTCCAGCTTCTCGATCTACGACGCCGCCGACTCCAAGCGGCTGATGGCCTTGGTCTGCCGCGACTTGGACCTCGATCCCAAGCAATTCCCGCCGAAGTCCTTCAGCGCCAAGATCTCGGGCCTCAAGAACGAGCTGATCGACGAGGAGACTTATCGCCTCCAAGCCGAGAACGTCTTCGAAAAGAAGCTCGCCGATGCCTATGCGCTCTACCAGACCCGGCTGCGTGAGGCCAACGCCCTCGACTTCGACGACCTCATCATGACAACGGTCAATCTGCTCCAGGCGTTTCCCGAAGTCGCCGACCACTACCGCCGCCGCTTCCGTCACATCCTCGTCGACGAGTACCAGGACACCAACCACGCCCAGTACACCCTCGTACGGGAACTGGTGGGCACCGGCGACGACGCGGGCGAGTTGTGCGTCGTCGGCGACGCCGACCAGTCGATCTACGCCTTCCGTGGCGCCACGATCCGCAACATCCTCCAGTTCGAGGAGGATTACCCGAACGCCACCACGATCCTGCTCGAACAGAATTACCGCTCCACCCAGACGATCCTCTCTGCCGCCAACGCCGTCATTGAACGCAACACCAGTCGGCGGCCGAAGAACCTGTGGACCGAGGCCGGCGCAGGCCCGGTGATCAGCGGTTATATCGCCGACACCGAGCACGACGAGGCACAGTTCATCGCCGAGGAGATCGACAGACTCAGCGACGCGGGGGACGCCAAGCCGTCTGACATCGCTGTCTTCTACCGCACCAACGCACAGTCCCGCGTCTTCGAAGAGATCTTCATCCGAGTCGGCCTGCCCTACAAAGTTGTCGGCGGTGTGCGCTTCTATGAGCGCAAGGAAGTCCGCGACGTCCTCGCCTACCTGCGAGTACTGGCCAACCCCGAGGACAGCGTGGTGCTGCGTCGGATCCTCAACGTGCCCAAGCGCGGTATCGGCGAGCGCGCTGAGGCGATGATCGAGGCACTCGCGCTCCGCGAGAAGATCACCTTCCCGCAGGCGCTGCGCCGCATCACTGCGACATCATCCGCTGGCGCGGCGGGGGCATACGGCATGGCGGCGCGCTCGGTCAACGCGGTATGCCGCTTCAATGAGTTGCTCGAGGAGCTTCGCACCGTCGTCGAGTCCGGCGCGGGGCCCGCGACCGTATTGGAAGCGGTACTCGAACGGACCGGCTACCTTGCCGAGTTGCAAGCCTCCCACGATCCGCAGGACGAGACGCGCATCGAGAACCTGCAGGAACTCGCCGCAGTTGCCCTGGAGTTCGAGCAGGAGCGTCCTCAGGGCACGCTTGCTGACTTCCTCGAGGGCGTCGCGCTGGTCGCCGACTCTGATCAGATTCCGGATGCGAAGCGGTCCGGAACGATTGAGGGGGGGCCGGATGCGAAGCGGTCCGGAACGATTGAGGGGGGGCCGGATGAGGAGGAGGAGGAGAGCGGCGGCGTCATCACGCTGATGACGCTGCACACCGCCAAGGGCCTGGAATTTCCCGTGGTGTTCCTCACCGGCCTGGAGGACGGCGTCTTCCCGCACCTGCGCGCCCTCGGCCAGACCAAGGAGTTGGAGGAGGAACGGCGCCTTGCGTATGTGGGCATCACACGGGCGCGGGAACGGCTGTATGTGACGCGCTCGGCGATGCGCAGTGCCTGGGGCCATCCTTCCTACAATCCGCCGTCGCGCTTCCTGGAGGAGATCCCCGACAAGCTCATCGACTGGCGACGCACGGGCGGCACGTCGGCTGCTGTGTCTGCAGTGTCCGCGGGATCGGCCGCCTCGGCCGTCGGCAGGCGGGCGTCAGCCGGGCCCTCCGGGTTCGCCACGCGGCGGGCGAAGGAACGCGAGGTGGTCGCGCTCAGTGTGGGGGACAGGGTCACCCACGACTCGTTCGGGCTCGGCACGGTCGTCGCAGTCAAAGGCAGCGGTGACAACGCGGAAGCGACAATCGACTTCGGAGATGAGAAGCCGAAGCGGCTGCTGCTGCGCTATGCGCCCGTCGAGAAACTCTGAGTCCGCGACGTAGTTGCGGGACCTGGGAAGGTACCGGCAGTTCGTCCGGCCGGAGCCCGCAGAACGTGAAGGCGAAGTTGGCTACGACCGTGGTGGACGTTGACGTTGGCTACGACCGTGGTGAACGTTGACTACGACCGTGACGACGACTACGCCGCGTCCACCGCACCCATGGGTGGCGGTGCACCCTGCAGGGCCTGGCGTATCGCTGTCGCCACCGTTCCATTGACCGGCATCGCCAGATGCCCGATCCCGCGCACCTCGATATTCTGGGTGATCAAATCCGGATGTTCGAGCCGGGCTGATTCCACCGGCACCATCAATTGGTCGACGCCGCTCCAAAAAGCGATGAACCGTGTGGAACAACCTGGCGCCGGCAGTGCGAGCTCGGCTATGAGTTCAGAATTGGGGCGCATTTGCCGGACGATGGGATGGGTGCTGGCAAGGGGCACGGCGCGGGTCCCGGAATGGGGCGCAGCGAGAGTGACGACGGTGCGCACCCGTGCGTCACCGCCAAGCCGCTGCGCGTAATACCGCGCGATCAGACCGCCCAGGCTGTGCCCGACGATGTCGAGGCGCTCATGGCCGCTCTGCTCGCAGACCTTCTCCACATGACGACCCAGAATCTCGGCCGCCCGGCGAATGTCACTAGTCAGTGGTGAGTAGTTGATGGCCTGGACGTGCTCCCAGCCGTTGCGCCGCAGGCTGCGCCGCAGTACCGCGAAGACCGAGCGGTTGTCGACGAAACCGTGCAGCAGGAGAACGGGTGGTTGGGTGGAGTTGGCCGTCTGCATGGGGCGGTCGGCTTGCGTGGCCCCGGCTGACGCCTCGCACGCGCCGTCTTGCTGCTGTGGCAGCACCCGCTTGGCGTACTCCGCGCCCAATTGTTCCTGTAGGACGCCGGTGGGGTAGAGCAGAAGGTGCCCAGCGAGGATTGTCACTTCCAGGCTCGTGGCCCGAATCAAGTCCGTCGTGTGCTGCAGCCCGCGCAATGCGCTCGATACGGCTGTGCTCGTGAAGGACAGGGCACCCATGGCCCACCTCCTTGTGGCACCCAGGGGAGCACCCTGTTCCCCCGCGTGCCCTTCTGGGCGGCGACCGGAGGGGCCAGAAGGAACCGGGCCCCGCCGACAACTGCCCGGCGGCTCGCTGTGCAGCGACTGGTGCGGGAATATTACGCACACGTCGCGGATATGTGTCCCACATGTGATTTCCCCCTCCCTGCGTGTAACGAAACGACGAAATAGGGGATGCTGGAAGGTAGCGTTTGTTCGCCCTTGAGTCGCCCTATGAGTATGAGCCCGATGGCACGGCGTGGCAGGGAGATGGCATGGAGGCAGTAATGGATCTGTCCGGTCCGATCCGCGTAGTAGTGGCCAAGCCAGGGCTCGACGGCCACGATCGCGGCGCGAAGGTCATCGCGCGTGCGCTGCGCGACGCGGGCATGGAGGTCATTTATACCGGCCTGCACCAGACGCCCGAGCAAGTCGTCGACACCGCCATCCAGGAGGACGCCGACGCGATCGGCCTGTCCATCCTCTCCGGGGCGCATATGACACTCTTCGCCAAGGTGATCGAACTGCTGCGCGAGCGCGATGCGGCTGACATCAAGGTCTTCGGCGGCGGCATCATCCCGGAAGCAGACATCCCGCCGCTCAAGGAGCTCGGCGTCGCCGCGATCTTCACCCCCGGCACGCCGACCAGCGACGCCGTCGAGTGGGTACGCGCCAACGTACGCCAGACCGCAGGGGCCTAAAAGCTTGGTCGGGCCTGGTCGGCGATGCTGATACCGCGGCGCCGGCCGCCTCTGTGATCGTTCTCACCGTGGCAGTGTGACCTGGAATTTAGACCCTTGCGCCGGGCAGGGCTAACCTGCAATGCGGACATGCCGCGTACTAGGCGGACGTGTGCGCCCTGAAGCCAGATCGCGTCCTCACGCCGTCGCCCATCACGTCACGGCACGCCCACGCAGACAACAACCCTCCAAAGAAGCAAAGGGACGGACGCGCGTGGACCTGTTCGAATACCAAGCGAGGGATCTCTTCGCCAAGCACGGTGTACCGGTGCTGAACGGTGAAGTCATCGACACCCCCGAGGCCGCGCGCGAGGTGACCGAGCGTCTCGGTGGCCGGGTCGTCGTCAAGGCCCAGGTCAAGACCGGCGGGCGCGGTAAGGCCGGCGGTGTGAAGCTCGCCGGCAGCCCCGAGGAGGCCGTGGAGAAGGCCACTGCCATCCTGGGCATGGACATCAAGGGCCACACGGTCCACAAGGTGATGCTTGCCCAGACCGCGGACATCGCCGAGGAGTACTACGTCTCCTTCCTCCTCGACCGCGCCAACCGCACCTTCCTCGCCATGGCGTCCGTCGAGGGCGGCATGGAGATCGAGGAGGTCGCGGCGACCAAGCCCGAGGCCCTGGCCAAGGTCCCAGTCGACGCCAACGAGGGCATCACCGACGCCAAGGCGCTCGAGATCGTCAAGGCCGCCAAATTCCCGGCCGAGCTGCACGCTCAGCTCGTGGAGGTCCTCAAGAGCCTGTGGACCGTCTTCATCGAAGAAGACGCCCTGCTCGTCGAGGTCAACCCGCTCGCCCAAACCCCTGAAGGCAAGATCCTCGCGATCGACGGCAAGGTCTCGCTCGACGAGAATGCCGCCTTCCGCCAGCCGGAGCACGAGGCGCTGGAGGACAAGGACGCCGCTGACCCGCTGGAGGCCGCCGCCAAGGCCAAGGGTCTGAATTACGTCAAGCTCGACGGCGAGGTCGGCATCATCGGCAACGGCGCGGGCCTGGTCATGTCCACCCTCGACGTCGTCGCCTACGCAGGCGAGAAGCACGGCGCCGTCAAGCCCGCCAATTTCCTCGACATCGGCGGCGGTGCCTCCGCTGAGGTGATGGCCAACGGCCTGGAAATCATCCTGGGCGACCCGGACGTCAAGTCCGTCTTCGTCAACGTCTTCGGCGGCATCACCGCGTGCGACGCGGTCGCCAACGGCATCGTGCAGGCCTTGGAGCTGCTCAAGTCCAAGGGCGAGAACGTCACCAAGCCGCTGGTCGTGCGGCTCGACGGCAACAACGCGGAGCTGGGTCGCAAGATCCTCACCGACGCGAACCACCCGCTCATCGAGCAGGTGGACACCATGGACGGCGCGGCCGATCGGGCCGCCGAGCTGGCTGCTGCGAAGTAAGGGACGAGGTCACCAAAGCCATGGCTATCTTCCTCACCAAGGAAAGCAAGGTCATCGTCCAGGGGATGACCGGGTCCGAGGGCCAAAAGCACACCCGCCGGATGCTCGCCTCCGGGACCAACATCGTCGGCGGCGTCAACCCGCGCAAGGCCGGCCAGAAGGTCGACTTCGACGGCGAGGAGATTCCGGTCTTCGGCAGCGTCAAGGAGGCCATCGAGGCCACCGGCGCCGACGTCACCGTCATCTTCGTGCCGGAGAAGTTCACCAAGGACGCGGTCATCGAGGCAATCGACGCCGAGATCCCGCTCGCCGTCGTGATCACCGAGGGCATCGCGGTGCACGACACCGCCTCGTTCTGGGCCTACGCGGGCGCCAAGGGGAACAAAACCCGCATCATCGGCCCGAACTGCCCCGGCCTGATCACCCCCGGCCAGTCCAACGCGGGCATCATCCCCTCGGACATCACCAAGCCGGGCCGCATCGGCCTGGTGTCGAAGTCCGGCACGCTGACTTACCAGATGATGTACGAGCTGCGCGACATCGGCTTCTCGTCCGCCGTCGGCATCGGCGGTGACCCGATCATCGGCACCACGCACATCGACTGCCTCAAGGCGTTCCAGGACGACCCCGACACCGACCTGATCGTGATGATCGGCGAGATCGGCGGCGACGCGGAGGAACGTGCGGCGGCCTACATCAAGGAGCACGTGACCAAGCCGGTCGTCGGCTATGTCGCAGGCTTCACCGCCCCCGAAGGCAAGACGATGGGCCACGCAGGCGCGATTGTCTCCGGCTCCTCCGGCACCGCCCAGGCGAAAAAAGAGGCCCTGGAGGCCGCGGGCGTCAAGGTCGGCAAGACACCCTCCGAGACCGCGCGCCTTGCGCGAGCCGCGCTCGGCGGCTGACCGCACAGGCGGTACGGAGCAGTACGAAGCAGTACGGAACCGCACAAGGGTCTGTCCCGATCCCCCTCAGGGGGTCGGGGCAGACCCTTGTGCCGTGCTGGGCGCCAACGCGACACGTCGACCATTCATCTGCTACCGGAGCTGAACAGACGTTATTGGCAGCATGGGGTGATGTGACCGATGTGACTGATATGCATCAAGCGCCCCAAGTGCCGGAAGGGACTCAGGCGACCCAAGAAGTCCAGGCGTCTCAGGAGACTGAGGCGTCCCAAGGGACAGAAACCTCCAAAGCAGCGGATCAACAACGGCGTCCACCGCGTCCACCGCGTCCGCCGCGCTCCCCGCGCCCGCGGCGGGCGTCGGCGTCGACGACGCTGCCCCGACTGCTCCGGCTCTTCTGGCTCTCCCTCGGACCCCGGCGTGCCCAGCTCGCACGGCGCGCACCCGAAGTTGCCTCCGCGATGCTCGGCGGAGTGGTGGCAGCAGGGCTCGGGCTTGGCGTCTTCGCGGTGCTTGTGCTGTTCTTGTGGATCACCTCGCCGTACGCAGACAGCGGCCCGAACGCCGCGCTGCACGTCGCCGCCGCCCTGTGGCTGCTCGCGCACGGCGCCGACCTGCTGCGCACCGATGCCCTCACCGGCGCCGAAGTGCCGGTCGGGGTGACGCCGCTGCTACTGACGGCGCTCCCGGTCTGGCTGCTCTACCGCGCCTCCGCACACGCCACCGACGCCGCCGAGGAAGCGCAAGCGGCGGCAGCCCGGGAGACGGCTGACGCCGACGCCGACGCGGCATCCGGGGTGCTCGGGGCCTCCGAGAGGTCCAGAGAGTCCGGGAGATCCGAGAGGCCCAGAGGGTCCGGGAGATCCGGGAGATCCGGGAGGTCCGGGAGGTCCGGGAGATCCGGGAGATCTGGGAGGTCCGGGAGGTCCGGGAGGTCCGGGGAGGAGAAGCCGCTCGGACCCGTCGCAGTCGCCGGCTGGCTCGTCGCCGGATACCTGCTCGTCGCACTCATCGCGGTCATCGCCACCCTGAAGGGGACGCTGCGCAGCGATCCGCCCTCCGCGCTGCTGTTCGTCCCGCTGCTCGCCGTCATTGCCACGGGCGCAGGGGTTGGCACCTCCCGGCTGCGGCTTCCCCGATCGCACCAAAACATCGGCAATGTGCTCGGCGGCGCCCTCAGCACAGCAGTACGAGCCTCCGTCATTGGTGTGGCCGTGCTCATCGCCGGCGGGGCACTGCTGACCGCCATGGCGATGGTGGGGCACGGCCTGGCACCCGGAGAATCCCTCGTCCGGCTCACCCGAGCGGCCTCGGGCCGCTTCGCCGTACTGCTGCTCACCGCCGTGCTCATGCCGAACGCCGCGGTGTGGGCGGCTTCCTACGGGTTGGGGCCAGGCTTCTCGGTCGGCGTGGGCAGCGTCGTATCACCCACAGGAACGCATGGCTACCCGCCCCACCTCCCCGATTTCCCACTGCTCACCATGGTTCCCGCGCCCACCGGGCCTGCTGGCTCGGTTGCCGCGACCCCGGCGACCTGGCTGGGGTGGCTGGTGCTCGCCGTACCGCTCGTCTCCGGCGTCGTCGTCGCGTGGTACGTGGCCGACCGGGCCGACCTGCACCGCTGGAGGGCCAGGCGCACCGCCTTGGCCGCCGCGCTCGGGGCGGTGGGCTGCGGCATGCTGACCGCGCTGGTCACGGTGTATGCCGCTGGGCCGATGGGCACCGGGGCCCTCGCGGACTTCGGCCCCACGGGATGGCGTACGGGTGCCGCAGCACTCGGCTGGACAGCACTCGTCGCCGTACCGGGCGCGTTCGGCGCGAGCCTGTGGCGGCTGCACGGCCCCAGGCCCGCGCCGCCCTCGCGCCCGAGGATCCAGCCGCAGCTGCAGGGTCGGCGTCAGTCGCAGGGTCAGCGTCAGCGGCGAGAACAGGTAGGGGCCACCGGCACACAGGCACAGGTGGAGGCGGAGGTGGAGTCGGAGGCTCAGATGCCTGCCCCACGGACCAGCACACCCGACTCTGCAGTTGACTCTCCAGTTGACGCTCAGCCTTGAATGCCGACCACCGACCGCAACTGCTCCGGCAGCAGGTTGTTGCAGGACGCGCGGGCGGGCTGCGTCAACGCATCGTTGACGCAGGTGTAGTAGTCCTTATAGGCGATCTGGAAAGTGAAGGTCACAGCTACGATTGCCAGCGCGACAAGGCCCGAGATGATCCCGCTCACCGCCGCAGTGAACTGCGGATTGCGCTGATCCTGCGCATACTGACTCTGCGCATACAGGGACGCCGTCCCACCCGCCCCTCCCGCATTTCGGGGCGGCCCCGGCTGCATCGCAGTCAGCACCTCAGAGCGTCCTGTCCCCGTCCCCAACCCTTCCTCGGACCCCCCCTTAGGCTTGGCGCGCAGCGAGCTGATCCCCCAGTACAGCGCGAGCACACCCAGCAACAGCGCTACCTCCGGCAGGCTGAACAGCCCGAAGAACAGTCCCCACATACCGGCGAGCAGCGCGTAACGGGCGCGCCGCTGCGCTGGATCCGTCACGTCGAAACGCGGCCCGGTCCCACTGCCGCCCGGGCCGCCGCCCAGGCCACCGGACGGGGGACGGGGACCGCCGGACGGCGGTTGCGGCTGCCGTTGCGGCTGCGGCTGTGGTTGCGGCTGATCGGCGGGGAAACGCGGCTGCCAGGGCCGCTCCGGCGAACCCTTGGGCGGCGGCGCGAACGGATTGTGTTCTTCGGTGTCGCCGGCG
>JAFAUH010000151.1 GCA_019243445.1 Streptomycetaceae bacterium
TCGCCTCAGCCTCCGCCCCCAGCAACAACCGCCACTGCCGCTCATCCAGATGCGGCTTCAACGCCGCGAACTTCTCAGCCAAGGCATCCACAGTCAACACGCACCGACAATAGCCAACCGAGAACAGGTAATTCACCGCTGCGCCCTAAGGCTCGATGCGACCAGAATTCACGCGGCGCGCCGCGTGAACGTGATGCAGGCTTGGTCCATGAACAGCCTGGAGAGCCTGGGGGGCGCCGAGTTCCCTCCGCATATGCAGCCATACACTGCCCAATCGACTCATTCAGGACAGAGGGGCCACACGGCCCCCACGCAACCATTGCGGACGGCTTACCTCAACACCGCATTCGCCGGACTCGGTCCGGCAAAGTCAGCGGCGGCACTACGGCAGGCAGCTGATGCCTGGACCGTCGCCGATCAGTCGGCGTACGAGCCTGCTGTCACCGCAGCGCGGGCGTCCTTTGCGCGCATAGCCTCAGTCCCGGCCGACCGGGTCGCGGTCGGCTCGGCGGTCTCCATGCATGTCGGGCTGATCGCCTCTGCACTGCCGCCCGGCTCTGAAGTCCTCGTCGCCCAGGGAGACTTCAGCTCACTGGTAAACCCGTTCGCCGTCCGGCGCGATGTGAAACTGCGCATAGTGCCGCTGGAGAGCGTGGCCGAGGAGGTGCGCGAGGACACGGCACTGGTCGCCGTCAGCGAGGTCCAGTCCGCCGACGGCCGGATCGCGGACCTCACAGCGATACGCGAGGCGGCGGCCAGGCACGGTGCACGCACCCTGATCGACGCCACCCAGTCGGCGGGGTGGCGGCAAATGAATGCAGCTCAGTACGACTATGTGGCCGTCGGGGCCTTCAAGTGGCTGCTCTGCCCACGCGGCGTCTCGTTCCTGACGGTCAGCGAGAGCTCCGCCGAGGAGCTACTGCCGGTCTTCGCAGGCTGGTCAGCCGGTGAGGATCCTTGGCTGAGCACATATGGCCCGGTCACAAAACTTGCCGAATCGGCACGACGATTCGACATAGCGCCGCCTTATCTTCCCTATCTCGCCGCGGAGCAGTCGCTGGCGCTCATCGAGGAGACCGGGGTGGAGCGGATCGGCGCGCATAACAGGGCGTTGGCCAGGCGATTTCGCGCTGGACTCGAAGCACTGGGGCACGAGAGTGTGCCGACCGGTGATTCACCGATCGTCGCAGTACCCGGTCTCGGCGAGGCGGCGGCGCAGCTCGCCCGGGCCGGGGTGCTGGCTTCCTCTCGGGCGGGGAATCTGCGGTTCTCCTTCCACCTGTACAACTCAGCGGCCGATGTGGATCACGCACTGAACGTACTCGAAACGTACGCGAAGGAAACGGGCTCGAAGGAAAAGCTGCACAGGCGGCTCGGCCGGGGCAGCAATAGCCTTCGTCCATGACCACCTCACTCATCACGGGAGCGACAGCGGGAATCGGCGCCGCCTTCGCCCGGCGGCTCGCGAGCGACAGACACGCGCTCGTACTCGTGGCGCGCGACATGAAGCGGCTCGACGACTACGCGGCGGAGCTGCGCCGCGACCATGGCGTGGATGTCGAAGTGCTCGTCGCCGATCTGTCGACCGACGACGGGATCAAGGCCGTCGAGACCCGCCTCGCCGATCGCGACAAGCCGGTCGACGTCCTGGTGAACAACGCGGGATTCGGTATCCACGGCACCTACCCGGACACGCCGATCGCCGACGAGTTGACGATGCTCAAGGTGCACTGCGAGGCGGTGCTGCGGCTGACGACGGCCGCGGTCCGGGCGATGCGCGAACGTGGTCACGGCTTCGTGATCAACGTTGCGTCGGTGGCGGCATTCGTGCCGCGCGGCACATACGGAGCGACGAAGGCGTGGGTGGTGAGCTTCACGCGGGGCGCAGCACGCGATCTGGCGAGAAACGAACCAACGAGTGACCGGAGAAGCGAGCAAAAAAGAAGCGGCGTGCGGGTAATGGCGCTGTGCCCCGGCTTTGTCCGCACGGAGTTCCACCAGCGTGCCGGCATTAACGTTGGCGACATCCCCGACTGGGCCTGGCTCGACGCGGACAAGGTCGTGGCGACAGCGATCCGCGATCTGGCGCGAGGCCGGGTCGTCAGCGTGCCCGACGTCCGTTACAAGGCGGCCGTCGGGTTGTCCCGGGTTTCGCCGGGCGGGGCGTTCAACCGCGTCTCGAACAGGGTCGGCCGCCACTTCGGCCCCCGCTGAGCCCCGCTGAGCCCCGCTGAGCCCCGCTGAGCCCCGAGGAGCCCCGAGGAGCCCCGAGGAGAACAGAAGGGGACGACAACAAGGGGACGACAAGGGCGGGGCGCCCCGAGGGGGTGCCCCGCCCTGCGTCGTACCGGTTGTCCGGAGGTCCGGAGGTCGGTCAGTGGGCGTGACCGTGGCCATGCCCATGGGCGGCCGCGGCCGGCGCTTCCTCCTTCTTCTCGACCACCAAGGTCTCGGTGGTGAGCAGCAGGGAGGCGATGGACGCAGCGTTCTGCAATGCGGAGCGGGTGACCTTCACCGGGTCGATGACGCCGGCCTTGACCAGGTCGCCGTACTCGCCGGTCGCGGCGTTGAAACCGTGACCCTTCTCGAGCTGGCCGACCTTGGAGGTGATGACATAGCCCTCCAGGCCCGCGTTCTCCGCGATCCAGCGCAGCGGCTCGAGGACCGCGCGCCGCACGACCGCGACACCCGTGGCCTCGTCGCCGGTCTTGCCCAGGCTGTTGGAGAGCACCTTCGCAGCGTGGACCAGCGCGGAGCCACCGCCGGAGACGATGCCCTCCTCGACCGCGGCGCGGGTCGCGGAAATCGCGTCTTCCAAGCGGTGCTTGCGCTCCTTCAGCTCGACCTCGGTAGCCGCGCCGACACGGATCACGCACACGCCGCCCGCCAGTTTCGCCAGCCGCTCCTGCAGCTTCTCGCGATCCCAGTCGGAGTCGGTCGTGGCGATCTCGGACTTGATCTGGGCAATACGGCCTTCGACGTCGGCCTTGTCGCCGGCGCCGTCGACGATCGTGGTGTCGTCCTTGGTGACGGTCACGCGGCGCGCGGAGCCGAGCACATCGAGGCCGGCCTGGTCGAGCTTGAGGCCGACCTCCTCGGCGACGACGGTGGCGCCGGTGAGCGTCGCCATGTCGCCGAGCATCGCCTTGCGGCGGTCGCCGAAGCCGGGCGCCTTGACCGCGACCGCGTTGAACGTGCCGCGGATCTTGTTGACGACCAGCGTCGACAGGGCCTCGCCCTCGACGTCCTCGGCGATGATCAGCAGCGGCTTGGAGGAGCCGGCCTGGATGATCTTCTCCAGCAGCGGCAGCAGGTCTGCGAGGGCGGCGATCTTGCCCTGGTGGATCAGGATGTAGGGGTCCTCAAGGACGGCCTCCATACGCTCCTGGTCGCTGACCATGTACGGGGACAGGTAGCCCTTGTCGAAGGCCATGCCCTCGGTGAAGTCCAGCTCCAGGCCGAAGGTGTTGGACTCCTCGACGGTGATGACACCGTCCTTGCCGACCCTGTCCATGGCCTCGGCGATGAGCTCGCCGACCTGCCGGTCCTGGGCGGACAGTGCGGCGACGGCGGCGATGTCGGCCTTGGAGTCGATCGGGCGCGCGGTGGCGTGCAACTCGTCGGCGATGGCCTGGACAGCCGCGTCGATGCCGCGCTTGAGGGCGGCCGGTGAGGCGCCCGCGGCGACGTTGCGCAGGCCCTCGCGGACCAGTGCCTGGGCGAGCACAGTGGCGGTGGTGGTGCCGTCACCCGCGATGTCGTTGGTCTTGGTCGCCACCTCCTTCACCAGCTGGGCGCCCAGGTTCTCGCAGGCGTCCTCGATCTCGACCTCACGGGCGATGGTCACGCCGTCATTGGTGATGGTGGGTGCGCCGAACTTCTTGTCGATGACGACGTTGCGGCCCTTGGGCCCGATCGTCACCTTCACGGTGTCGGCAAGCTTGTTGACGCCGCGCTCCAGCGCGCGACGGGCATCCTCGTCGAACTTCAAAATCTTGGACATACCTGCGTGCTACCTCGGACTCTCTGCTCGCTTCTCCGTGTTCCTTCGTTCGCCCCGCCGCGCCGACGGCTGATGTTGCGGCCGCCCGCTCGCGCGCGTCGCTCACGAAGGGCAACGACCACGCCCCGGGTCCCCGGTCGGATGACGCGGAAAACCCGGGGCGGGATCACGGCACTTGGCTGTGTGCCGGAATCAGGATTACTTCTCGACGATCGCGAGAACGTCGCGCGCCGAGAGGACGAGGTATTCCTCGCCGCTGTACTTCACCTCGGTGCCGCCGTACTTGCTGTAGAGCACAACGTCGCCGACCTTGACGTCGAGCGGAAGACGGTTGCCGTCCTCGAACCGGCCCGGGCCGACGGCCAGGACGATGCCCTCCTGGGGCTTTTCCTTGGCAGTGTCCGGGATGACCAGGCCCGAGGCCGTGGTCTGCTCGGCGTCGAGCGGCTGGACCACGATGCGGTCCTCGAGCGGCTTGATGGCAACCTTGGTGCTGGCGGTCGTCACGATCCGACCTCCCCCTTCGGAGAGCTCACGGGAGTGTGTGTCTTGGGTGGCGAGCTGGTAGGCCCGTCGTCGCGGGTGCCGGACCTGCCTCGTCGCGCTGTACTGGCACTCCCGCACGGAGAGTGCCAGTAGCGAGAGTATGACGCGGTTAGCACTCCGTCAACCAGAGTGCCAGCGCGCCGCCCAGTGCCGGAGCAAGCTGAGCCCTACAACGTGTCACGTTCCCACGAACATCGACCTCACCAAGCTGTACCACTGCTGAGGCAGCTGAGACGATAGGTAAGTGGATCTTGACGCGTTCGCAGCCCTGCTGAGCGACGAAGGGCAGGCCCTGCTCACCTCGCTGCGCGATTACGACCCGGCCGACGAGCTTGCCGCGGCCACCCGGCTCCGGCGCGAGCACCCCACCGAGCTGGTGATCGCTGCACTCGGGCAGGCACGGCTGCGACAGCGCGCCACGGCGAAGTTCGGTAACGATGCATACCGGATGTACTTCACACCGCACGGCGTCGAGCAGGCGACCCGTACTGCGGTCGCCGAACACCGGGCTGCCCGCTTCGCCGCGCTCGGCGTGCGGCGGCTAGCCGACCTGTGCTGCGGCATCGGCGGCGACGCGATCGCCCTGGCCCGCGCCGGGATCGAGGTGCTCGCCGTCGACCGGGACCCGCTGACCTGCGCTGTCACCCGCGCCAACGCGCAAGCGCTCGGGCTCGCCGACCTGATCGAGGTGCGGTGCGCGGATGTGACGAAGGTGGCAGAGGTGGAGACGGGAGCGTACGACGCGCTCTTCATCGACCCCGCGCGACGCGGAGGCCGCGGTCGGCTCTTCGACCCCGAGACGTACTCCCCTCCGCTGTCATGGGCGGCCCAGGCGGCCCGCAAGCTCCCATACGCCGCGATCAAAGTCGCCCCCGGCATCCCGCACGAGGCTGTCCCCAAGGACGCGGCGGCCGAATGGGTCTCATACGCGGGCGATGTGAAGGAGGCCGTGCTGTGGTTCGGCACGGGCGACGCCCTCCGGGCGACACTGCTCCCCGGCGGCGGCGCCCTCACCGCGGCCGGCCTGACGGCCCCCGCCGTCGGCCCAGTCGGCCGCTACCTCTACGAGCCCGACGGCGCCGTCATCCGTGCCCACCTGGTTGCGGAAGTGGCTGCGCAGCTCGACGGTCACCTGATCGACGAGACGATCGCGTACATCACGACAAACGAGCCGCGCCCGACCCCGTACGCCACGGCCTACGAGATCACCGACACGCTCCCGTTCAACCTCAAGAAACTCAAGGCGCTACTGCGCGAGCGCCGCATCGGCACCGCCGTGATCAAGAAGCGCGGCTCGGCCGTCGAACCCGACGAGCTCCGCAAGAAGCTGGGGCTCGAAGGCCCGAACTCCTGCGTGATCATCCTGACGCGGGTTGCCGGCGCCCCCACCATGCTGCTGGGACAGATGATGCGTACGCCGTCGCCGCATTGATCCAGGCCGGGATCGTGCGGACTTGAGGGATGAGATCAGAGCATGAGCTGATCCACCGACTCGAAGCGCCAGCGATGCACCGCCCTTCGCACCAACTCCCCTGGTGGGTCCGGAAGTTCAGGGAAGGCCGCATCGTAGGAACCGTCCCACCACATCATGACCAGCACGCGGTCGCCCGGCGCCGTGAAGGTCTCGCGGCGCAGCGGCTGCTCGCCCGGCAGCCGCTGACCGCGCACCCACTCCAGTAGTTCGACGCCCCGGCTCTCCGCTGCCCGCGCCTCCCACATCAAGGCGACTGTCATCCGTGCCCGTGCCCGTGCCCCGGAACGTGCGGCTCGGTCACCGGAAGCGAAGCATCCGCAGGCAGGTCCAAGGAAGACGGCGTGACATTGCGCGCCACCATCTCAGCGCCGAGCGCGGCGACCATCGCGCCGTTGTCCGTGCACAACTTCGGCCGCGGCACACGCAGTTTCAGACCTGCATCCGCGCAGCGCTCCTCGGCCATCGAGCGCAACCGCGAGTTGGCCGCGACCCCGCCGCCGATCATCAGATGGTCGACGCCGTTGTCCCGACAGGCGCGGATCGCCTTGCGGGTCAGCACATCGGTGACGGCCTCCTGGAAGGAGGCGGCCACATCAGCGATCGGCACCTCCACACCTTCGCGCCGCCGTTCCTCCACCCGCCGCGCAACCGCCGTGTTCACCCCCGAGAACGAGAAGTCATAGTGCGGATCCCGCGAGCCCGTGAGCCCGCGCGGGAAACGGATCGCATCCGGATCGCCCTCCTTCGCCCAGCGGTCGATGACGGGGCCGCCCGGGAAACCGAGCCCCAGCACCCGTGCCACCTTGTCGAATGCCTCGCCCGCCGCGTCGTCGATGGTCGAGCCGAGGGTCCGCACATCGGAGGTGATGTCGGGCGCGAGCAACAGCGAAGAGTGCCCGCCGGAGACCAGCAGCGCCATCGTCGGCTCCGGCAGTGCACCGTGCTCCAACTGGTCGACGCAGATGTGCGAGGCGAGGTGGTTGACGCCATAGAGCGGCTTGCCCAACGCGTATGCGTATGCCTTCGCCGCCGAGACTCCGACCAACAGCGCACCCGCAAGCCCTGGTCCTGCCGTGACTGCGATGCCGTCCAGATCGCCGGCCGCGACGCCCGCCTCCTTCAGCGCTCGCTGGATGGTCGGGACCATCGCCTCCAGATGCGCCCGGCTGGCCACCTCCGGCACCACACCGCCGAACCGCGCATGCTCGTCGACGCTCGACGCCACAGCATCGGCGAGCAGCGTGTGCCCGCGCACGATGCCGACTCCGGTCTCGTCGCAGGAGGTCTCGATGCCGAGAACAAGCGGTTCATCAGCCATTGATCATTCCTTATTCACCATCAGTAGTCTGTTCGCTATGGGTAGTAAGGCGCATGACGAGGGCGTCGACATTCCCGGGCTGGTAATAGCCGCGCCGAACTCCGATCGGGTCAAAACCGAAGCGCTGATAAAGCCGTTGCGCCCGTGTGTTGTCGATCCGCACTTCCAGCAACACCTCACGGCACTCGAACGCATTGGCCTGGCTCAGCAGATCGGTCAGCAGTCGTGCGCCGAGTCCTGTACCCCACTGCTCGCGTGCCACCGCAATCGTCTGGACATCACCTGTACCGGCGACAGCGGAGAGCCCCGCGTACCCGATCAGGCGACTGTCCTTTTCCGCTTCCGTGACGAGCTCCGCGACGACGTAATAGCGGGTTGCCCCAGGGTGCCGGACGGCGGCAAGTTCGGACCAGAACATCCCGCGCGACCACGCATCGTCCGGGAACAGCTCCCGCTCGATCGCCATCACCGGTTCGATGTCCCACCATCGCATCTCGCGCAGTATGACGGTCACTTGGGAAGTACCGCCTTGTACGCCGCAGGGACTTGGGCATCCGGCCGCCGCAGATAGAGCGGAAGCGCCGGCAGACCTCCCTCATTCTCGAAGGGCTCACCCTCAGCCAGCTTCGCGGCAGCGAGCGCCGCCAGTGCGCCGGCGGACTGGTCTGCGGGCGCACGGATGTCGGTGAACACCTCGGGATAGAGCGCAGCGCCCGCACCGACTGCGGGAAGCCCTGCAACCTGCGTCGCAATATCACCCGGACGGTCGACGGCAGGATCACTGGAACGGGTACGCGGACCGGCGTAGTGCGCCCAGTAGACCTCCTTGCGGCGGGCGTCTGTCGCCACGACGAAGGGACCGTCGATTCCTGACGCATAGGCGAGGCCGTCGAGTGTGCAGATCCCGTGGACGGGGATCCCGAGCGCGTCCCCGAAAGCGGCAGCGGTCACCAGACCGACGCGCAGCCCCGTGTACGGGCCGGGGCCGACTCCGACGACGATTCCCGTCACGGCGTCGAGCTCCGCACCCGCCTCACGCAGCACGCAGTCGACCGCGGGCATCAGCAGCTCACCGTGGCGGCGGGCATCGATGCTCGTCGACTCGGCCAGCACGGTGGTGCCGTCGTGGACGGCAGCGGTGACAGCGGGAGTAGCGGTGTCGAAGGCAAGGAGCAGCACGCTCACAGCCTACGGCTGTCTTCCAGTCCGGTTTCCCGCCGTCTCGGCTGGGGCGAGGTGTTTTCCCCGTCCGCTCGCCCGTTACCGTCAGATCGCAGGATCATCCGTCCCCGCCCGTGCATCCGGCGTGAATTCGGCTGCGTCGCAATATTCCGGTGAGCAGATCGGAAAAACACTTCATCGACCGAGCCAGTGCTAACGTCACCGCATGGCAAGGATCGCCCCTGGCCCCATAGTGGCCGCGCTCACCACGGGCGCGCTGGCCGTCATCGGTGTACTCGCCTGGCAGGCCTCGGCCTCGCCCGACTACAGCGGAAGGGCACGTGCCCGGGCGACCGCCGACGCTCACGCCTCCATCCCACCGTCCACCTCGCCGTCCACCTCACCGTGGAGCACCCTTTCGGGAGATGCCGCCGGACTGCCCACCGCTTCCGGTGAAGGCAGGCGCGTTGTCTATTCGCTCTCCGAGAAGCGTGTCTGGCTGGTGGCTGCGACCGGCCGGGCCCAGCGCAGCTTCATCGTCGCGCCAGGTTCGGTCTCGCCCGAGCCCGGTACGTATGCCGTCACCTCGCGCTCCGACCGCGTCACCGGTACGGATGGGGTGCCCGTCGAGTACGTGGTGCGGTTCACGTCCGTTGGCGGGACGACGATCGGCTTCAGCGCCGCTGTCGACGGCTCGATGCCGACGCCCGACACGGCGAAGCGAACCGGTGGCGTCCGGGAGAATTCGGCGGACGGCGCTGCGATGTGGCAGTTCGCCCTGCTCGGCGCAAAGATCGTCGTCGTTTCCTAAGCAACTCGTTCTCTTTGAACAAGCAGCCTTACGTGGAAAAGCAGCCCTATGCAGCATCCCGTTGATCCGGACTGTCCGGCTCTTCGGGCCGCTCGGCCGGTGCCGCGGGAGGTGTGCAGACCGCGTGCGCCGCCTTACCCGCGGCGAGCAGGGCGCTCATCGAAGGCGCGACCTTGTCCTCCACGAAGAGCTCGGAGCCGGGCCTGGGCTTTGACTCGGCCTCCGCGATCGGCACAGCACAGTCGTCGGCTGACATGTACACCTCCTAGGGTGGCAGTCATGACGATCTCTTGCCCTCCCAGCAGATCACGCCCGGCACCAGCCGTGCAACATCTTACCGACATGCCGTCGGAAGCTTCGAGCTGCACATTCAAGACCGCGAGGACCAGACCGCGAAGGTCGGACCGGGAAGGTCGGACCGCGAAAGTCAGACCGCGAGCGGGGACAGATCGATGCCCTCCCAGCGTGCCCCGACCCCGATGAGGCGGACCTCGCGCACGTCGGCAGCCTCATGGGGGTACCCGCCCATTCCGCGTTCGATCAGCACATGCAGCCGCTCGTCCGAGAGCTCCTCGACCTTGCCTTCACCCCACTCCACAACGACGACCGACTCGGCGAGCGACACATCGAGATCGAGGTCCTCCATCTCGTCAAGACCGCCGGAGAGGCGATAGGCATCCACATGGACAAGCGCGGGCCCGCCGGTCAGTGACGGATGTACGCGTGAGATCACGAACGTCGGCGAGGTCACCGCCCCGCGCACGCCGAGTCCTTCCCCGAGCCCACGGGTCAGCGTTGTCTTCCCGGCGCCCAACTCCCCGCTGAGCAGCACCAGATCGCCCGGCCTCAGCAAGCCGGCGAGCCGCCGCCCGAGCTTGCGCATATGGTCCGCGGTCTTGACGGTGATCCGCATCTGCGCCTGCGTCTCCTGCGTCGTACTACTCATGCCTCCGGATGCTACGCGGAGCCGGCCATCCTTCCCTAGCCCAAGTCCCTCAGTTCACCCCTGACTGACGTTTCCGTGGCGGATGGTCGGGGGTCACGACAGGATCTGGATCTTGTATCCCTTGCCGGCCTGGAACTGCTTGAGGGCCGCGGCGTAGTCGGCCAGCGGCAACAGGTCGCTGATGGAGACTTCGAGGTCACCTACGCCTCCGCCGCCTCCGCGATCTCCACCGCCTCCGCGCCCTCCGCGCCCTCCGCGGTCTTCGCGATCTCCGCGATCTCCGCGGCAAGCTCCCGCAGCGCGTCCGGCAGGGGGGCCCCTACCTCGTCCGCCGTGCGTACCAGCAGCCCCGCGAGATGGCTGTTGACCAGCTCCGGGTATTCGAGCATCACCAGATGTCCCGCATCGGGGACGACGACGAGCTCGCACGCCGGCAGCAGTTCGGCGATTGCGATGCTGTGCTCGCTCGGCGTCAGCAAATCCTTGTCACCAGCCATGACGAGCGCCGGCCGCCCGTCGAGCACCGCGAGCGACTCGGCCTTTTCATGCTCGAGGAAAGCCGGGTAGAACTCGGCGACCACGTCAATCGGCGTCGACTCGATCATCCGCTCGGCGAGCCGTGCCACCCCTGGATCGACATCGGAACCGAACGAGTACCGCTTGATGACCCCCGCGAACAGATCGGCCGTCGCCCGCCGTCCCCGTTCCACCAGATTCGCCTGGCTGCCCAGGGTCCGTAGCAGCCCAGGCGCAAGCACCCGGAATGCGCGTGCACCGACTGCGGGCAGCCCCAGCGATACGGCCGCCAGCTTGCCCGTCGACGTCCCCGCAAAGAACACCCCGGCCACTCGCTCCGCCACCAGTTCAGGGAAGTGCGCGGCGAGCGCCATGATCGTCATTCCGCCCATCGAGTGCCCGGCGAGCACCAGCGGACCCTCGGGCGCGGCGGTGTCAATGATCGCTTTCAAGTCGCGGCCGAGCTGGTCGATGGTGACGGGGGCGCCGCCGCGCTGTGCGTGGCCCCGCTCAGAGCGGCCATGGCTGCGCTGGTCCCAGTAGACGGCCCGTACCTTGCCGCTCAGCGCCGCGCGCTGGAAATGCCAAGCGTCCTGGTTGAGGCAGTAGCCGTGGCTGAAGATCACCGTGAGCGGCGTGCCGGAGCCACTCCCCCGGACGGGGCTCCCCACCGTCTTGGGTCGGTCGCCGTTCGAGGTCGCGCCGATCTCCTCGGTCTCGTAGTACAGGGCCGTGCCGTCCTCGGCGATGGCAAGGCCCGGCTCGCCGCGCAGCGTCCCGTACGGACCGGCCGCGTCCAGGGCGAGCCGCGCCTTGCGGCGTATCTCACGGCCGACCGTCATCCGTTCTATGGCAACGCCCGCCGCCGCACCGGCCGCGACCACGCCGATGGCCGCGCCGACCAAGCCTGCCTGCTTGCCGGCCCGCGCGAAAAAGCCCAGGGGCGACTGTCCCTGCTGTCCCGTCCGTCCCTGCTGAACAGCCTCGACGACGGCCTTCGCCGCCGCCTTGCCGATATCCGCGGTGCTGTCGCTCATCGTGGTTCAGCTACTCCCGTGTGCCGGCGCGTCTCCCGCGGCCCGTATCCGTAGAGACATCCGTATAGACGTAGACGCGTGGCACTCGGGCCCCGATCCGAGTGACGATCTCGTATGCGATGGTGTCCGCCGCTCGGGCCCAGTCCTCCGCAGTCGGCTCCCCTCGGTCACCAGGGCCGAACAGGACTACCTGATCGCCCACTTCCGCGGTGTCCCCCCCGAGATCGACGACGAATTGGTCCATCGCGACCCGCCCGGCCACCGTTCGCCACTTACCCGCGACCAGCACAGGGCCGGTTCCCGAGGCGTGCCGGGGGATGCCATCGGCATAGCCGAGAGGGACGAGCGCGAGAGTGGTCTCACCTGGGGTCGTATAGAGATGGCCGTACGATACGCCATGCCCACCCGGCGTCCGTTTGACACTCGCCAGCCCGGCGACGAGCGTCATCACCGGGCGCAGCCCGTAATCGGCGGGCGCGCCGAGCTGCGGGACCGGCGAGATGCCGTACATGGCGACACCGGTGCGGACGAGGTCGAAGTGCGATTCGGGGAGGGTGAGGGTCGCCGGGGAGTTGGCGAGGTGCCTGACTTCGGGTTCGAGTCCCGCCGCGCAGGCGGTGTCGAGGGCAGCCCGGTACGAGGTGAGCTGTTCGGCGATCGAGGGGTGGCCGGGCTCGTCGGCGCATGCGAAGTGCGACCAGACGCCGGTGACCCGGATCAGGCCGTCGCGCTCGGCGGCGCGAGCGGCAGCGGTCAGTGCGGGCCAGTCGGCGGGCTGGCAGCCGTTGCGGCCAAGGCCGGTGTCGGCCTTCAGCTGGACGCGCGCTGTCCGGCCGACGGCGCGGGCGGCGGCTGTGACCTTCTCCAGCGCCCACCTGCCGCTGACGGAGATGTCGATGTCTGCTTCGACCGCCTCACGCCATGGCCCTCCTGGCGTCCACAGCCAGCACAGCACTCGGCCCTCGATCCCCGCCGCGCGCAGCGCGAGGGCCTCACCGGGCGTGGCCGTGCCGAGCCAAGTGGCCCCCGCCTGCTGGGCTGCGCGGGCACAGGGGATCATCCCGTGCCCGTATGCGTCCGCCTTCACCACAGCCATCACATCGGCCCCTGCGGCGCGGGCGCGCAACGCCCGCACGTTGGCGCGCAGAGCCGCCAGGTCGATCTCGGCCCACGCGCGCAACGCATCAGGCCCGCTGCGCCAGGGGATGATGTCACCGCAGTCGGGGTTTCCCATA
>JAFAUH010000200.1 GCA_019243445.1 Streptomycetaceae bacterium
CCTGCACGCGGCGGCCACCATGGGCCGTCTGCGGACGGCCGTGCGCAACTTCTCCGCCCTGGACCTGCCTCCCGATGAGGTGCTGTGGCATCTGGACGAGCTGGTCGCCCGGCTCGACCAGGAGGAGACGGCCGCAGACAGCTCAACGGCGATCACCGGGGCGTCCTGCTTGTACGCGATCTATGACCCGACGACACGCATCTGCACGATGGCTCGCTCTGCACACCCGCCGCCCGCGGTGATCCTCCCCGACGGCGCCGTGGAGTTCCCCGACGTACCGGCAGGGCCGCCGCTGGGATTGGTGGCCCTGCCTTTCGAAACCGCTCAAGTGAGGTTGCCCGAGGGCAGCAAGTTGGTGCTGTACACCGACGGGCTCATCGAGCGGCGCGACCGCGACATCGACGAGAGCATGGCCCTGCTGTGCGCCGCCTTGGGCAACGGAGAGCGCAGCCCCGAGGAGACCTGCGTGGCGGTGCTGGACGCTTTGCTGCCCGCCCATCCCAGCGACGACGTCGCGCTGCTCGTCGCCCGTACCCGCGCACTGGCCGAGGAGAAGGTCGCCGAATGGGAGGTGCCCTCCGAGCCGGCCGCGGTGGCCGAAGTACGGGCCAGGACCAACCGGGAACTGACACGGTGGGGCCTGGACGAGGCGGTGTTCACCACGGAACTCATCCTCAGTGAGCTGGTCACCAACGCCATCCGCTACGCCACCGGGCCGCTCCGCGTCCGCCTGCTGTGCGACCGCAGCCTGATCTGCGAGGTCTCGGACACCAGCAGCACCTCACCCCACTTGCGTTACGCCACCACCACCGACGAGGGAGGCCGCGGACTGTTCCTCGTCGCCCAGCTCGCCGAGCGCTGGGGCACCCGGTATCTGCCGTCAGGCAAGGTCATCTGGGCCGAGCAGGCCATCTCTGCCCCGCTCCCAGAGCCCGCAGGACGGCAGTTCACCCGGTGGAGGGCGTAGCGCCGCGGCGGCAGAGTGCCGGTGGTGACCGCCGCCACCATGAGGTCATGATGAGGTCATGATGAGGTCAAGACGAGATCAATGGGAGAGCAGAAGATTGATCTGGCTGTTGGTCCGGTCGAGCCCGCTGACCGAGGCTGAGTTGGCGTAGATGTTCTGCATGGCGGGATGCATGAGCGCATACACATCCGCCGCATAGTTGGTGATCGGATAGGTGAAGGTGGTGAAATCCTTCTTGTCGGCCACTGGCTCGGTGAAGGCCGTGACGTCGATGCCCTTCTTCCGGTAAGCGGCGACGGCTGCCCGGGTGCCGGCCGGAGTGGCAGGAAAGACAACGGCGTACGAACCCACGGTCTCCTGGCACGCGTCGGAAGCGAGGTAGTCGACCCACTTCTCAGCGCCCACCAGGTTGTGGGCGTGTTTGGTGATGGAATCCGCCAGCCCGTTCATCATGGTGGCCCGCTTGCCGGTGGGACCGACCGGAGTGAGGGCGGTGCCGATGTCCATGCTATTGAAGCTGTGGTATGTGGAGATCATCCAAGCGCCGTCGAAGGCGGTCGCCGCCTTTCCCGCGGCGACCTGCACATTGGCCTGACTGGACTGGGAGTTGTAGTCGGTGAACGGGGCGAGATAGCCCTTCTTCGCCAAGCCGAAATACCATGAGATGGCGGATTGGAAAGTCTTGCTGTCGTAGTTGTACCGGGTGCCCCATAGCTTCCGGTCGGTGTAGGTCCAGTCGGCGGAGCCGGTGAAAGCGCTCCACTGTGTCTGGCCGTCAGCATCCCCCGCGCCGCCGCTGGCCAGACCGTAGACCTTGACATGGTTCTTGTCGAAGCCGGGCTGATCGCCCCGGCGCCCCTTGTCGTCGACAGTCAGGTGGGCAATGGCCTTCTCGAAGGTGCCACCGTCCTGGGGGTTCCAGGCGAGGTTGTCCATCTCCTGCGCGGAGATTCCGGCCGCGTCGGTCATCTTCTTGTTGTAGAAGAGTGCGACAGTGTCCCAGTCCTTCGGGGAGCCGTAGCGGTGGCCGTCCTGGCCGATCCAATGGGAGCCGAGCCCCGGCTGGTAGGAGGAGTCCGAGATGCCTTTGGTCAGCGGGAGCTCGTCGAGCGGCTCGAGCACCTTCAGATCGGCGAACTGCCCGAACTTCTCGACATGGTCGGTGAACACATCCGGCTGCGTACCCGCGATGAAACTCGCAGTCAGTTTGGTCCAGTAATCATCCCATCCCAACTGCGTGATCTCGACGTGCAGTCCGGGATTGCGCTTCTCGAAGTCCCGGGCGCAGGCCTGGTAGGCGGGCAGCTGGTTGGAATCCCACAGCCAGTACGTCACAGTACCTGGGGGCGACCCGGCAGCTCCGCCCTTCGCGCAGCCGGTAAGCGCCACCAGCCCCAGCGCCAGGGCTCCGGCCAATCGCCTGTGAAATCGCATCAGGCCCCTCTTCCTACTTGATCCCGCTGAAGCTGATGGAATTGACGATCCGCCGGGCGAAGCTCACAAAGAGCACGAACATCGGCAGCGCGGCGACCAGCGTGGCTGCCATCAGCCCCGACCAGTCGGTGCCGGTCTGCGGAGTCTGCGAACGGAAGATGCTCAGCGCGACCGTCAGCACCCGCGAACTTCCGCTGTACGACACCATCAGCGGCCAGAAGTAGTCGTTCCAGGCTGTGATGTACGTCAGCAAGGAGAGCGTGACGATCGGCGCGGCGGCCATCGGCAGCAGCACGCGAAAGAAGATCCGCACCTTGCCCGCACCATCGAGCAGGGCAGCCTCCTCCACCTCCCGCGGCAGGTTCATGAAGAATTGCCGAAGGAAGAAGACCGCGAAAGGAGTCATGAACATGGTCGGCAAGGCGATGCCGAGCAGGGTGTCCACCAGTCCGAGCTCCTTGATGAGCACGAAGTTCGGCAGCAGGGTGAAAATGGTCGGGACCATGAGCCCGGTGAGGAAGAGCTTGAACACCGCGTCCCGACCCCGCCATTGCAGCCGGGCGAAGGCATAGGCGGCCATGGCGGAAAAGAAAACCTGGCATCCGGTGATCAGGGTGGAGACGATTACCGAGTTGAGCAGGTATCGCCAGAAGTGGATCGACCCGCCCGCCCCTCCTTGGGCCAGCGCCGCCTTCGTACTCTCCGCTCCGAAGACGCGAGCAAAAGCACTCCCGGTGAACCCGGTGGGAAGCGGGGTCGACGGATGGGCAGCGAGCGAGGCGTTGGAGGAGAGCGCGGTGCGCAAAATCCAGTAGAAGGGCAGCAGCGTGACCAGGACGATACCGCCCATCGCAGCCCAGGCCAGGGCGCGCCCCAGCGAAGGTCGGCGCCGTATTCGTATGGGCCGTATCGTCACCAAGGGCGTTGTTGCCACAGCCGCCTCCGTTAGCCGAGGTCGGTCTCGCCGGCCCGGGTGAGCCGGTACTGAATGACGGTGATCGCGCTCAGCACGACCAGCAGCGCGACCGACATCGCTGACGCGTAACCGAACTGGAAACGTCCGAACGCGGAGCCGTAGATGTAGTACTGGAGCACGTTGCTGGCATCGGCCGGCCCGCCGAAGGTGGTCACCGCGACAGTGTCGAAGACCTGGAACGACCCGATGATAGTCATGATCAGGACCACAGCCAGCACCGGCCGCAGCAGCGGCAGCGAGATCCGCCAGAACATCCGCCACTCACTCGCACCGTCCACCCTCCCGGCTTCATACACGTCACCGGGGATGGCCTGGAGCCCGGCGAAGAGCAACAGCGCGGTGTAGCCGACGTTCCGCCAGACATTGACCAGCGCGATGGTAGGAATGGCCCAGTGCTGGTCGTTGAAGAACGGGATATGACCGAGGCCGAGTGCCCCGAGGATCTCGTTGCCGATGCCCGACTGAGTATCGAGCACCCACAGCCAGACGATGCCGGTGACGACGTTCGAGACAAGATACGGCGTCAGCACGAGGGAGCGCAGCCAGACCGACTGGGTCAGCCGCTGCAGCAGAACGGCGATGAGCAGCGCCACGACGGTCTGCACGCCGATATTGATGACGACGTACTCAACGGTGACACGTAACGAGTCCCAGAAGATGGGATCGTTGACCATACGGATGTAGTTGTCGAACCCCGTCCACTTCGCGGGCGTGAGCAGATTGAACTTGGTGAAGCTCAAGTAGACGCCACGTAACGTGGGCCAGAGCAGGAACACCAGGAAGCCCGTCATGGCCGGGGCGACGAAGACGGCAGCGAGCGCGCCGTCCCCGCGCCCGTCGCCCACGCGCGTACCGGTCCTCCGCTGTGCCTTCGGCGCAGCTATCGCCACTGGTGGGGTACTGCGCGGAGTACTGCTGGAGGCGACGGTCATCTGCGCTCCTTCGTCCATGACTCGTCCATGCCTCTATCCATACCTCATCCGTGACGCGTCCTCGAGGGTGGGATTACTTTTGAGGCGGAAGTATTGGTGTGTCAAGGGGTAGCGCAGAATCGAGCGAGAGGGAACGATCCGGGGAGCAGCCCTTGTTTTCTCCCCTGGTGAAACTAAATCAGGTAGCAAGCAGACAGCAGGAGGTGAGGAGAGTGAGAGAGTCGATGAGCGTACTGGAAGCCAGTTGGGCACCACTCATCGGGTTACTTGTCCGTATGTCGATCGACTGGTGCGTGCGGGCGTGGTCTCGGTCATGATGAGCGACACTTTTCGGGCGTTCGTAACGATAGGGGTGACGATGTTCTTTTGGTCGAAGCGACCACGCACAGGCTCTGGTTCCAGGTCCTACTGGCCAATGTCCCTGCCTGCAGGGGCGGGGATCGTCGACTGCCGCATTCTGGATTCCGTCGACCAGCCCATGCCGGGCGCCGACGTCTGCGTGCTCAGCCAGGATGGACGCTGCCTTGTCTCCGGATCCACCGACCCGTACGGACTGTTCCTGGCCGTCGTGCCGGCGGGGGAGTACCAGATGGCCGTGACCGCAAACGGTTTCGCGCCATACCGGAGCACGGTGCGGGTCGAGGAGAAGGGGCGGGCCTCCGTCGGCAGTGTCATGCTCGACGTGGCACCGACGCCCGCGCTGCCCGCTCCTGGCCACTGGATCATCGACCCGGCGCACACCGCGATCCGTTTCATTGCCCGGCACGTGGGGCTCTGCGACATCCACGGGCGGTTCACAAGCTTTTCCGGGACGCTGTTGGTGGCTGATCAGCTCGAGGATTCTCAACTCGACGTCGTCATCGACGCCGAGAGCATCGACACCGGATTGGCCATGCGCGACAGCCACCTGCGGTCCGCCGACTTCCTGGATGCCGCCAACTACCCGTACCTGCGTTTCACCAGCGAACAGTTCAAATACCGCCGTGGAACGCAGTGGACCATCACAGGGGTACTCAACCTGCACGGCGTCGCCCGCACCGTCAGACTCGACACCGACTACCTCGGGATCGGCACCGGCATGGAGGGCGAAGCCCGCGCCGCCTGCAAGGCGTCCACCGAACTGCACCGTGAGGACTTCACCCTCAACTGGCAGAAAATGCTGACTTGTGGAATCGCCGCGATCGGTTCCACGATCCGTATCGAACTGGACGTCCAGGCCGTTCCGCAATCGCCGTGAGATGATGGCGGCTTACCCCGCCGGGCCGGAGGAGAGTTTCCCGGCCCGGCGGTGCCACCATTCAGCCAAAACGGCGGATCTTGCCGGTGACGGCAAGTGCCTTTCACCTGTCTTGCCGGCGCAGCGTCGACAGCCGAGGCCGACCGGCCTCATTCCTCCACTACTACACGGACACTGTGCACGCCCGCGTTCGTCGCGTCCGGTACGACCATGCCGGCGTCCACCCCGGTCCGCAGATACCGCATGACTTCCGCGTTGAGTCGTTCGCCCGGCAAAGCACAGGGGATGCCCGGCGGATACGGCGTCAGCATTTCCGCCGAGATACGGCCGACTGCCTCCTCCCACGGCACCTGTTCGGTGCGGCCGAAGAATGCGTCTCGCGGCAGCATCACCTGCTCCAGACACAGCTGCGCCGGTCCGGGCACCTCGACTGCGGAACCGCCGGCCACCCGCAACTCCTTGGCCCGCGCAACGAGATCACGCACCGCCGAGATCAGGGTCGCGGCGGTCTCCTCGTTGTCCGCATGGGTCAGCTGGGCGCTGATGCGACGGTGGTCCGCCAGGTGGAGGTTGATCCGATGCCGCTCGCGCAGCCAGTCGGCGGCGCGGTAGCCGGTGATGCCCAGAGCGGAGATGTCGATCACGAGCTGCAGTGGATCGAGGTCAGCTGCCCTGCCAGGCCCGCAGAAGTCATCGCGGCCGTGCAGGTGCAGGCCCTCGCTTCTGCCAAGCTCCTCGCGCACCGCGCCTGCCAGCGCGAGAGCCTTATCGTAGAGGGGGCGGCCGTGCTCGACCATCTGACGGCGCCAGCCGTCCAGCGCTGCATACAGCAGTACCGAGGGGCTGGTCGTCCCCAACAGGTCCTCTCGGGATTTCAGCACCGCCGGATCGATCAGTCCGCCCTGCAGATGGAAGACCGAGCCCTGCTCCAGCCCTGATCCCATCTTGTGGACCGAGGTGACACAGACGTCGGCGCCCGCGTCCATCGCCCAGCTGGGCAGATCGGGATGGAACGGCAGGTGAGCGCCCCATGCCTCGTCCACGATCAGCGGTTTGTGCCGCTCGTGACAGACTTGCGCGAGCGCTCGCAGATCGGCGCATGTGCCGTACGGTGTCGGGCTCGTCACCAGTGCGCCCTTGGCGTCGGGGTGCTCATCGAAGGCATCCCGGACCGATTGCGCCGACGGCGGATGGGCCAGCTTCCGTTCCGGATCCCACTGAGGCTCCACCCAAAGGGGTCGTACGCCGGAGAGGATGAGCCCGGAGACCACCGACTTATGGGCATCGCGGCCCACCAGGAGCTCTTCGTGCGGGCCGGCCACGGAGAGCATGGCCGACTTGACGGACAGCGAACTGCCGCACGTCGAGAAGAAGGCGTGCTCGGCTCCGACGGCGTCGGCCATCAGCTCCTGCGCCTGCTCCAGCACGCCCTGCGAGGAGGTGCGGTCATCCAGTCCGCTCGTCGCCAGTACATCGGAGCGGAAGACCGCCTCGCCCAGAGTTTCCAGTACCCGAGGATCGGCGCCGCGTCCCTGCTTGTGACCGGGCGGTGTGAACGATGTCTGGCCACTGTCGTGGTACGCGATCAGGGCTTCGAGAACGGGCGCTCGCGAATGGTTCATGCCCAGCGGATTACCGCGAGCCCTCCTGTCTCAAACCGTTCCTCAAGACGGAAAAGCCGCTGTCGTACCGCTGTCGTACCGCTGTCGTACCGCACATGATCACCTCGTTTCCGCAGGTGGGATGGTCAGGAGCGGTTTGTAGTGGCCTTTGGGGTAGGGTTCGCCGATCGGCTGGTCGTCGGCTTCGACCCAGGCGTGGGCGGCGAAGGGGTGAGTGCGTACGCCGGTGCACCACGTCGGCCAGACACCGCGGGCCCGGCAAAGCAGCACGGTGGCGATGGAGCGTTGCAGGCAGTTGTTTCCCGCGCAGCGTAGGCTTACGGAGACAACTTCGTCGCGGGCATTGCGCGTGTGTTCGGCGGTGGCCGCAGGCACCCCGCGCCGGGCGAATTCCAGCACGGCGCACAGCCGTGCGGGCTTGAGCCGGGCGAGCGGCCGGGCGATGCCGACGGCCAGCAGCGGCAACAGGCGGCGGCGCAGGGGGAGGGGGCGCCGGCCCTCGAGGGCGACGGACACGGTCATGAAGTCACCACCAATTCGGCGCTGCACAACTGGTGAATCACGGCGCTGACATCGTGTTCGGCACGCTGCGGGTCGATGCCGTGGGCGGCGGCGAAGCCGGCTGCGATGGTTTCGGGCGACTCCCCGTCGAGCAGCCGGTGCAGCACCTTGCTGCCGGTGATGTTGAGTTGCCAGTAACGGCCAGTACGCTGATGCAGCAGCACAGTGCCGTCGTCGGTGTCCGTCATGGATACATCAGGATGCAGCCGCATGGGCGTCAGATCTCCGAAGGGGCGGTGCCGATGCTGTGAGAGGTGGCCGTGCGCAGCCAGGTTTCGCAGCCGAGCAGGTTTTCCAGTGCTTGGGTTGTGGTGTTGTCCGGTTGCGGAACGCTCAGCTGCGCGCGGAGTTCGCCGGGATCGATCAAGCCGCGGTCCGCCAGTGCCGAATCGGCGAACATCTCCAGGATGGCGGAGAGGTTGCGGCGCATACCCCTTCGGATGTCCTCACCGAATTCGCCCTTGGTGGACCTACCCAGTATTCTATCGGGCACGATGCCGTGCATCGCGTCGACCAACAATGGTTTGTACCGCCACGGCCCGGCGTGTTCGTGCGGCAGCACGCGCAAGGTGGCTTCGAGGACGCGGTCGTCCAAGTACGGCATGTCCAACTCCACACCGGATTCGCCATACATCTGCGCCAACAGCCGGTAGTCGGCCGTATTCGAGCGGACCAGCAACAGCATCTGATGCATGGCGAGGTCCTCGGCCAGCGGTTGTGCATGTTCGGCGGTGCAGCGCAGTATTTCGCGGGCCGACTCGATGCCCTTGGCGGTCACCCAGGAGGGGGCGCGCATCGATCCGAGGCCCCAGCCCAGCACCGGACGCCGTAGCGAAGGACGCGGTTCGGTCAGCTGGTCGGCTTGAGTGCGCCACCAGGTGGCAAAGGTTCCCGGATGTGCAAGCTCGGCGAGAGTGGACCACAGTGACCAGCGTCGCAAGGCGCAGTGGGCTCGCAGGTGCCCCAGCGCAGTGAGCGGATGACGACGCAGCAGCGGGTACAAATAGCCGTGCATCGGAGAGAACAACTCATCACCACCATGTCCGGCCACATGTCGACGGGAGCCGTGGCGTGCGAGCAACCGAGCATTGTGGCGAATTCTGGCTGTCGCACGTGTGAGTGCGAGGGGTTCGTCGCCGCATGCCGGAACATCTGGGTCGGCAAAGATCTCCGGGAGTTCGGATTGAGGAATGACCAAGTGCTCGGCACGATCGAGCAGTTGCAATGCGTGGTCGGCGTATGCCGCGTCGTCATTGCCCGATTCGGCTTCGCCCCAGCGGAAGGTCAGCAAGTACGGAGTGTGCCGGGCCGCCAGGAAGCACAGCGAAGTGGAATCGATCCCGCCGGAAAGATCGGCACTCAATCGGCCTTTGTCGGGCGGCCTTCGATGCAGCACCGTTGCCAGGGTATCCCGCACCGCCACCGCCCCTTCCCGAAGTGACCGGTCGAGTTCGGGCGGGTGCCACCACCGCACTTGCTGTGTCCGGTCATGATTCCACAGCAGATAGTTCTCCGGTGCCAGTGTGGAAATTCCCGACCACGTGCTTCGCGCGTTCGCCGGGTAGGGCAACTGCACACCGCAAGCCAGCCGCATGGCCAGGGTTTCCTCGTCCACCCCGGCCCCGGTCATCGCCGCGAGCACATCGGCTCGGTCGGCGGCCACCGCTACTCCATTTATCCGGGTGTGGAAGACGCGTCGCAGTCCGGAGACGCTCCCTTGGAAGCGAACCTGCCCGTCCACCGATGCCACGACGTAGCAGGATCCCAGCAGTGAGGCGACGACCTGGTCCACATCGGAAAGGCGAGTAATCCGCGTGGCCAGCCCCTCAAATTGCTCAGCGCTGACGGGGCATTGCCCGATCACGGCCAACCGCACCGGGCCCGCCGATGCCGTCATCACGTGTTCCCGCGGCCAGACGCCCACCAACCACGGCCGGCCGGAGGCATGCAAAAGCACCGTTGCGTTCGTAAACGGCACAAGCTCCCGGATCTCCCTGCCGACGGCGGTATCCGGCAGGACTACGAATCCAGCGCTCAACTTGGCTCCACCCCCAACCGTCCCCTCCAACGCCGGTTTTCCTCCCCATGCAGCAATACGCAGCCGCAGTGATACACAGAGGGACCGGGCTCCCCTATGCGGATCCCGGTCCTCCCTGCTGGGCACTTCTATTGTAGATCACCAGTAATAGTTGAAGAACCAGTCCGGTGCCGTTCCGTGCCAGTTGCCCAGCGTGTCTTCATTGAACTCGCCGACCGCGACCAGCGCCGGCGGAATGTATTCCGCCGGCGACTGCTCTGACTGTCCATCCATCACAAACCTCCCCCCACTGGGAACATGCTTTCCTGATAAGGGGTCAATCTAGCATTGAATCCCCTCAGCGAAGCAGGTGATCCATGTCACATGCATTGGGTGATCGGTGAAGGGAGACTTTCATGAGATCACCGAGTCCTGCAGGGAAGTTGAACAAGGTCGCTTATCCGTGTGGACGACAACCAAGACAACTCCCGCAACGCTGCGGATCGTTGGGGGAGAAGCCTGTTCGGTTCGGTCGCGACGCATGTGCTGTTGAGGTAGGCGTGAAGCTCGGTGGGTAGTGCAGACCGGGCTTTCGCCACACGCCTCACGAGGGCTCGCGACCGGCTCATCGCCCACCTCGGGTAACCGTCACGTTCCCCGTGCAGGGCCCGGGATCACCGCCGCCCAAGTCGCCGATCGAGGCCTCTCGCCCGTCCCACCCGCCTCGGCTGCGGCCTCGACTGAGCCCGGTTGCACTCCCTTGAGGGGCCCGTATCCGCGCAGGCCACATCGAGCCATGGATGACTGCGTATGCCCGATATATCACCAAGTAACCGGAGGATGCCTCGACTTTTCAGGCCAGGGAGGAATCCGGCTCCCCGAGACCGAGACCTGCATCGGCATCGACTGGGGCGTGAAGAAGACCGCGACCACCACCAGCGATGCCCATGACCTGCCCCATATCGAGCCCGGGAAGAAAGCAGCCGGTCGATGAGACAGTGCCCGAGTGATCCCAGGACGGCACATCAGTTGATGATGAAGGTGCCGCAGGGGCGGTACGACGATGTCAGCCCCTGGATGACTGGCGCCTTCGACTTCAGACGTCCGGATTCGCACCGTATAATGCTTCGCGGACACGGAAATTGGCAAGAAGTCCAAGTAATCCAGTCGCGCCTAGTGAGCAGGAGCAAGCATGCTGGGGACAAACCCTTGGATTTGCGATTTACGTAGGACTCCGCAACCCTCGGGGCATGTGCTCTTCTTTCCGCATGCGGGAGGTGCCGCCACATTTTTCCAGCGATTCGCTGCACCCTTCCCGCAAGGAATCGACGTCTCAGCGATCCAATATCCCGGACGTCAGGAGCGACGCCACGAATCCTTTGTCACGACTGTGGAGGGGCTCGCGGACCAGGTGGTCCGTCAGCTGCTGCCGCTTGATGCCACACCCCTGGTGCTCTTTGGGCACAGCATGGGTGCAGCGGTGGCCTTCGAGGTCGCCAGGCGCCTGACGGAACTCGGCGGACGGGCGCCCTGCCGACTGGTCGTCTCCGGAAGGCGTGCTCCCTCAATGAGGCGCGAGGAGTTCGTGCACCGTGGCACTGATGAGGAAATCCTCGCAGAAATAAAGCACCTTGACGGCACCAGCAGCGAATTCTTGCGGGACCCAGACGTCGTGCAGATGATCCTGCCTGCTGTCCGCAACGACTATCGCGCGATAGAGCTGTACCGGCCCGATCCCTCCTCAGCAGTGGACATACCGATCCTTTGCCTGACCGGTGACCGAGATCCGAAGGTCACCAGGGAAGAGGCGGCATCCTGGAGGCTGCACACGACTGCGGAGTTCCGAGAAGAGTCCTTCTCCGGAGGCCATTTCTTCCTCGTGGAACACCGTGTCGCTATCTGTCAGTCGATTGAGCGATTCGCCTTTCCCGAAAAAGAAATCTAAGACCGTGTTCTACCCGGTGAGCCGGGCGAGCCTTTTGTTGCAGCACCGGGCTGGCCTGCGGCAACGGGAGAGGGAAGCCAAGACGAACCCATGGGATGCCGGACAACGCCGCTCGATGTCCGATCCGCAAGCAGACCGAGGCCGACGCGCCGTCAGCAGACCGAGTGCCTTCGCTCCTCCAGGAAGGCACGCTCGACAGGGTCGGAGGCCAGGCCGAGCGCCCTCTGGTACGCCTCGGCGGCCTGCCGGCCGCGACCGAGGCGGCGGAGCAGGTCGGCGCGGGTGGCGTGGAACAAGTGGTATCCGTCGAGGTCGGCCTCCAGAGCGTCGACGACATCCAGCGCGGCGCGCGGGCCCTCCACCTCCGCCAGCGCGACGGCGCGGTTGAGCGCGACGACCGGCGTCGGGGCGCAGCGCATCTGCAGGTCGTACAGGTGCAAGATCTGCGGCCACCGCGCCTCCGCGGTGAGGGTGTCGTCGCTGTGGACGGCGTTGATCGCGCCTTGGATCTGGTAAGGGCCGGGCTTGTTGCGGCGTAGGCAGGTGCGGACCAGTGCTTGGCCCTCCTCGATGAGCGGCCGGTCCCACAACGAGCGGTCCTGGTCGCTCAAAAGCACCAGCGATCCGTCGGCTGTCGTCCGGGC
Organism: Streptomycetaceae bacterium; assembly: GCA_019243445.1. Lineage (GTDB taxonomy): Bacteria > Actinomycetota > Actinomycetes > Streptomycetales > Streptomycetaceae > Streptantibioticus_B. Next base: position 12,336 of record JAFAUH010000200.1, read on the forward strand.
CGCGTGGCGGGCATGAGTGAGCAGGAGCAGCGCCAAAAGCCCCGCCGTTTCCGCCTCGTCCGGCATCAGTTCGACCAGCAGCCGGGCCAGCCGGAGCGCCTCGATGCACAGTTCCTCCCGCAGTGGCGCGTCCCCGCCCGAGGGGGCGTAGCCCTCGTTGAAGACCAGGTAGACGACATCGAGCACGACCCGAAGCCGGTCGGGCAGTTCGGCCTCGGTGGGCACCCGGTAGGGGATGCCTGCCTGCTTGATTTTGCGTTTCGCGCGGACCAGACGCTGGGCCATGGTCGCCTCGGGGACGAGGAAGGCGCGGGCGATCTGCGGGGTCTGCAACCCGCCGAGCAGCCGCAGTGTCAGCGCGACTTGGGCGGGGCGGCTCAGCCCGAATCCACCGATGAATTGTCGGTCCAAAGCCTGGACATGAAGGCGCGGATGCCCTCTGACCTGGGATGATGGGACTTGCTACAGAACCACGTCACCAGATCGGGAGAACACCCGCGAGATGCAAGTCTGTCATGCCGCCGCCTCCGTCTCCGCCGTGTTCGACGCGCCGAACCTGATCGCGGATGCCGGGCTGCTGCCGCTCATCCGGCTGGCCGAGCGGGCCGGGCTGCCCGAGCTGGCTGCCTCGGTCCGCATCGAGGATGCGGACAACAGCGGTGGCGCCAACCCCGCGGCCAAGGTGATGTCACTGCTCAGTGCGATGTGCGCCGGGGCGGACAGCATCGACGATGCCGGCCGGCTGCGGCACGGCGCGATGGACCGCGCCTTCACCGGAGTGCGCGCCCCGTCCACGCTGGGCACCTTCCTGCGCTCCTTCACCCACGGCCACAACCGCCAACTCCACCGCGTACACCGCCGGTTCCTGGCCGGCCTCGCCCGGCACACCCCGCTGCTGCCCGGCGCCGGGCAGGTGATGTTCATCGACATCGACCCCACCCACCGCCGGGTGTACGGCCACGCCAAACAAGGCGCCGAAGTCGGCCGCCTCAAAGGCCAGCGCACCTTGCACCTCATCCTGGCCACCTTCTCCACCCAGGTCGCCCGGCCGGTGATCGGCGCGGTCCGCCTGCGGCGCGGCAAGGCCGCCGATGTGCGCGGCGCCGCCAGTTTCGTCGCCGAGTCGCTGGCCATCGCGAAGGAGACCGGCGGAACCGGGATCCGCCTGGTGCGCGCGGACAGCAAGTTCTACACCGCCGATGTAGTCGCCGCTTGCCGCCGCACAGGCGCCCACTTTTCGCTGACCACCGGTATGAACCCGTCCATCGCGGCGGCGATCGGCCGGATCGCAGAAGACTCCTGGGTCCCGATCCGCTACCCGGACGCCTTCGTCGACCCGGATACCGGCGAGATGGTCTCCGACGCCGAGGTCGCCGAGATCCAGTACACGGCGTTTACCAGCCGGAAGAAGTCCGAGCAGGTCACCGCCCGGCTGATCGTGCGCCGGGTCAAACGCCTGAATGCTGAAGTAACCCAGGGGCAGGGGGAGTTGTTCACCACCTGGCGCTACCATCCCGTCTTCACCGACAGCCCCTTCCCGATGCTGGAAGCCGAGTTGGACCACCGCCGGCACGCTGTGGTGGAGCAGGCGATCGCGGATGGGAAGTCCGGGCTGCTGGCTCACCTGCCATCTGGCGACTTCCAGGCGAACGCCGCCTGGCTGACCTTGTGGGCGATGTCCCACAACCTGCTGCGGGCCGCAGGTGCCCTGGCATCGGCCTTCCACGCCAAGGCCACCACCGCCACCCTGCGCGCCCACCTGGTCAACGTCCCCGCCCGGCTGGCCCGCACCGCCCGCACCTACCTGATAGCCCATCTGCCCGAGCGCTGGCCCTGGCGCGACGCCTGGATGAGCCTGTTCGAAGCCGTCCACCGGCCGCCATCCCCAGCCTGACCGCCTTCGCTGACTCCGCACCTGACGGCCCAACCAGGCCCCCGGCGACACCGCCACCACCACAACCCCAACCCGGAAGACACCTCGGACAAGCCGCAACCCGCGCGCGGCGGATGCCACACACCCTCACACCCGTGCCCCGCACGGCCAACCGGCCTCGGCGCCGGATTGGACCCCCGAGAGATCAGTCGGTGGATTCGGGATCAGTGCCGGGTGGCAGCAGGTGAAGATCAGCCGCAGCCGGTCGTCGCTCACCGCTCCCTCCCCTTCCCGTTCCGGTTCCGGTTCGTCGGCCGCTGTACGTTCCAGCAGCAACTGGGCTTGGACATGGCGTTGGTGGCGGGAAGCGTCACGGCGCAGCCGATCGATGGCCCGGTTGCGAGCCGTGGTGGTGATCCATGCGCCAGGGTTGGGCGGCAGACCCGTCTGCGGCCACTGTGCCAGGGCCACGGCGAAAGCGTCCTGCACCGCCTCTTCGGCGAGGTCGATATCGCCGAAGAGGCGAATCAAGGTGGCCACACAGCGGCCGTACTCGCTGCGGAAGACACGCTCGATGCCATCGTGGGAAGCCACCGGCTCACCGCCCTGCCTCTGCACCGCCACTGTGCTGCCACTCCCTTGCTCCCCTTGCCCCCCTGCTCCTGCTACCGCGCGGGTTCCTCCTGGAACGGGCGGACCTCGACCGGCCCTTGGCAGGCCCTGGTCGCCTCGGCCGCCCAAGCGAGTGCGGCGTCGAGGTCTGCCGCCTTGATGACCCAGAACCCGCCGAGGTGTTCCTTGGTCTCGGCGAACGGGCCGTCGGTGGTCAGTACCTTGCCATCCTCGATGCGCACCACGGTCGCAGCCGTCGGCGGGTGCAGCCCGCCGGCGAAGACCCAAGCGCCCTCGGCCTGCATCCGGCTGTTGAGAGCCTCGACGTCCTTGTACATCTGCTGCATGGTCTCGGGCATCGGCGGCTGCTGTCCCTCGACCATGTGGACCGACAGCAGGTATTGCTTCATGGCGTTCTCCTCGTCATCGCCAGCCGGCATCCTCTGCCGACCTTCTACCACCACTACGAACGTCGACGTCCGGGATCGACACCCGGCCGAAGATTTTTTACGACACTGCTCCGCAGCACCCCTTAGAGGGTGTTTAGGGATCGCTTGTGCCGTTAAGTCGCCCTTGTGTTCAGTAGCTTTCAGTCATATTTGCGCCGCTATCTCACTCTTCGCACACCTCGGGGCGCAGTCTTGAGGCGCCCGTTTACTCCGCTTCTGGCGCTCGAATTCCGTCTGGTTTAGCAATGGGGGGGAAGGTCCCCATTGGTGCGGATCTTCCGGGCATTTCAGGCTGCGCGCATCGGCGATAAATACGGCAAAGCGGATCGAAACGCCCATCGCAAACCAACATCAAACGCCCTCTTAGAGGTGGACCGCAGAGCGTGCTCCCTCTTCATTTCGGCAGTTTGTGGGAGCTCGCGGGCTCACGGCCTCGGCGGAGAACTCGTCTCAAAGCGTGCTCCAGCTGAGCCTGGTTCACTGCTTCCGCCGGGTCCGCAGCTGACCCCCAGTATGAGGCGGATTTCCGTCGTGGTCTCGTCCTCACGCCTTACGGGTGTCCTTGCGGTAGAACCATGCCGCTCCGCCCGTGAAAATCACGAGATATCCGGTGAGGAGCGTTATGTCCGTCAGGTGTGGCGCGTGGCCGACCTCGATCGCCTGGCCGAGAGCGGTGTAGGCGTGGGTGGGCAGCCACTTGGCGATATTCTGCAGCCAGTTAGGGAAGATCGTGAACGGCATCCACAGCCCGCCGAGTATCGACAGGGCGAAGTAGATGAGCATGGTGAGCGGGCGTACGGCGTCGCCGGAGGCTATATAGCCGATAGCCACGCCGAGCGCGGCGAAGACGAAGCTGCCTGCCCAGATGGAGAGGGTGAGCGCACCCCACTGCCAGGCGTCGAGCCGTACGCCCTTGACGGAGGCCGCGACGATCTCGACGACGAGGATCGCGGGTAGCGTCACCGTGGCCGCCGAGGCGATCTTGGCTATGACATAACCCCGGCCGGGCAGCGAGGTGAGCCGCAGTTGGCGCACCCATCCCTTCGCGCGCTCCTTGGCTATCCGCTCGCTGTTGCCCATCAGGACCGCTGTCAGCGCACCAAACGAGGCCATGGCGACCATGTAGTACAGCGGTGTCGTCAGACCGGTGCCGCCGATGCGGGCGGTGTTCTTCGCCGGGCCGGCGATGAGCAGGAACAACGCCGCCGGATAGATCACCGAGAAGAACATGAACCGCTTGTTACGCATGGTGCGGGTGATCTCGAGCCTGACCAGAGTCTTCATCGCGTGGCCTCCTCGGCGGTCGCGGCGTCGGTGATCGCTATGAACGCCTGCTCCAGGCCGAGGCCGGAGACTTCCAGATTGCGCGGATAGAGCCCGAGACCGTAGAGCGCGTGCGTGGTCGCATCGGCGTCGATGGACTGGATACGCACCGTGCGGCCCGAGACGGAGAGCGTGGTGAGGGACGGCAGGCCGCGCAGCGCGGCCTCGTCGATCGGACCCTCGAGGTCGAAGACGATACGGCGGGCGCCGGCCTTCGCCTTGATCTCGGCAGCCGAGCCATCGGCGAGTATCCGTCCCCGATGCAAGACGATCACCCGGTCGGCGATCGCGTCGGCCTCTTCGAGGTAGTGCGTGGCGAACAGGATCGTACGATCCGCAGCCGCCTGCTCACGCATCGTCGCCCAGAAGGCCTGGCGGACGGTGACGTCCATGCCGGTGGTCGGTTCATCGAGGATGATCAGATCGTTGGCGCCAGTAGTGGCGAGAGCGAAACGGACCCGCTGCTCCTGACCGCCGGAGAGCTTGTTGACCATGCGGTCAGCGATATCGGTGACCCCCGCGCTCTCCATCACCTGCTGAGGCGGGTACGCACGCGGGTGCAGGTCACAGGCGAGTTTGACCAGCTCGCGGACCTTGACCTCCTCCATCAGGCCACCGCTCTGCAGCATCGCACCGACCTTGCCCTTGGCGATGGCACGCGCGGGCGTGGACCCGAAGACCTCGACCGTGCCCGAATCGGCGTTACGGAGCCCGAGCAGCAGGTCGAGCGTGGTGGACTTGCCCGCGCCGTTCGGGCCGAGCAAGGCCACCGTCTCGCCGGGATGCAGCTGCAAATGGAGCTCGCTGACGGCTCTGACCTGGCCGAAGCTCTTGTTGACGCTTGTGAAGCGGACGACGGGAGTACCCGTCTCCCCCTTCTGCGCCGTTCGCGGTGCGGCTGTAGCACTCATGGCGTACAGTTTCGCAAACCCGCCCGACCCCGCGACAGTACCCCCGTCATGTCCTGGGCAGTTCGCCGCGCTGGCCCGCAATCGGTTGAAGAAGACGCAGCACCGCAGCGACCTCCTCGACGGCTTCATCGCCGAGACCGGGCCGGTCCTCACCCCCACCTAATGCTACGTTCGTTAAAAGGGGTGTGGTCTGTCGGGCGTCGGGGGCGCATGATGCGTGGTGGAGGACTGTGCCATGTATCCGCCTTTGTACGCGCGTCCGGCGCGTGATTCGGACGAGGAACGAAAGATCTGCAAGCTGGCCGGTGCCCGCCATGCTCCCGCCGA
>JAFAUH010000244.1 GCA_019243445.1 Streptomycetaceae bacterium
GGAGCTGCTGGTGTGCCCGTTCCACCGGTTCGCCTTCGACCCCGAAGGGGCATGCGCGAAGGTGCCGGTGGGGAAGCCGCCCCGGGCACGGCTCGACCACTACCCGATCCGGGAGCAGCACGGGATCATCTACCTCTGGTACGGGGATGGGGAGCCGAAGTGGGAACTGCCAGAGATCGACGACACCGGTTTCGGACCGCCCGTGTTCTGCAGCAAGGACATGTCCACCCACCCGCAGGAAATCTTGGAAAATGTGATCGATTATGCGCATCTGAGGGAGCTGCACGGCATGGACGTGCTCAAAATCAGCCCTCTGGAGGCGGAGGGACCGTACTTGCGGATGAACCTGCGTGTACGGGCCGCGACGCTCCCGGTGCTGGGCGACATCGTGGCGAACCAGCCCAGCCAGATGGCCGGCCTCGGCTGGAACCTGGCCGAGCTCACCTTGCCCGACAGCGGCGTGGCGGTACGCACATGGGGCCTACCCACCCCCACCGGTCCCTGGCAGACCCGTCTGAACATGGCGACGGCCTGCGCACCTGCCCTCTCCACACGCCTGCCCAGCCAGCTCCGCGCACCCCTGGCCGCGCTGACGTCCCGGGTCATCGCCACAACGCTCCTGCGCCTGACGCTCAAGATCTTCGATGAAGACCAGTCGATCTGGAACCACAAAAAGTACGAACCCCACCCACGGCTCGGGCCGGAGGACAAAGGGATCGGACCGTATCGCCGCTGGGCGCGCCAGTTCTACCCGCTGCCCCCGGAGATGCCCGAAGTCCCCGTGAACGGCTCTCGCCCCACGCCGGCCCACGGGCCGGCCTTCGAGGAAGCGGAGGCACAGCGTTGAACGACAACGCGTTCTCGGCGCGGTATGCCCCTCCCCGCGGCACTCCGCCGTTGCCCGGGCACAAGACGGCGGTGACCGCTGCTCAGCAGACTGCTCAGCAGACTGCTCAAGAGGCTGCTCAAGAGACGGACGCCATCTGCGGGAAACTGCTGACGTTCTATTGCCCGCTGTCTGCAGAGGTCAGCCCCGAGGCGGACCTGCTGCAGCAGCGCACATACGACTGGGCCAAGCACTTCGACCTCGGCGAAGGAGACGCCGAGCGAACCGCGACGTTCGCACTGACCGGTGCGGTGTTCGCAGCGCACGTGTACCCCCACGCGCGAGGTGAGGTCGCCCAGGCGCTGGCCGACTACGACGCGTGGGCATGGGCCGCCAACGACTTCGTGGGCTCGGACACCGACTTCTGCGAGATCGTGGTGGCCTTGGGCCGGTGGGAACGCATCGTGCGATCCCCTGGCTCCTGGCCCGACTCTTCCCGCCCTCTGGACGCTGCGCTGGCGGATGCCTTCGCGCGGCTGCGTGAACTGCTGACACCGGTGCAGTGGCAGCGCCTGACAGCCGGGCAGAGCCAATGGCTGTATCCCATGTGCTGGGAGGCCGCGCTGCGGGAGAGCGGCGTCCCGCTCGGGGTGGACAACTACCTCGCGATGCGCCTGTCGGCCTCGGGCGCCGGCTACGCGGCTCCCGCCTATCTGGACGCGACGGAGGGCATCGAGCTCTCCGAGCGGGAATGGGCGAACCCGGTGCTGCGGGCGGCGGCGGAGGCCGGCATGCTGGTGGGCACTCTCGACAACGACCGTTACTCCTACTTCAGGGAGCGGGACCTCGCAGTCAAGAAGCACAACCTGTTCGACGCCCTGCGCGTCGACGACCCCTCGTTGTCGTTCGCACAGGCCGTAAACAAGGCGGTCGCCTTGCGCGACCGGATCATGTGCCTCTACCTCGGATTACGCGAGCAGCTCCTGCTGACCGCCAGCGACGACGTGCGCCGCTATGTGGCCGGCTTGGACACTGTCATCAGCGGGAACATGAACTTCGCGGCAAAGGCGGCCCGTTACTTGCTGCCCGAGATGCCGCACGAGGTCAGGAGCACGGATGTGCCCTGCGACGACAGCATGGCTCCTCCCGATCTCCCCACGATCGCCTGGTGGTGGGACCAGCTCAGTCCATGACATGCCCGTTCCCTCCCATCATCCAACCCTACCGGGAAGATGATCGATAAGATGCTGATATGCGGGGTCAAGGTTTCTCATGACGGCGGAGCGGACCTCAACCGCATTCCGGCCGACTTCCTCGGCAGTACCATGAGTCCGCTCGCCCACCCCGAGGCCCGGGCGGCCTGGCGCGTGGTCGAGGGCGGCAGTTGGACCTACGTCGAGCGTGTCGCCGCCGGTCTGTCGGTGGTCCAAACCTCGACGCCGGTGCGGTTGATCAGCCGCAGCGACGACGGAGTCGACGTCCGCGACGGATCCGACCAGGTGCACCACTTCAACCGAGCACGCCATCCCGGCCCAGGCCGACTACCTCAGGTCGTACCTTGGCAACCCAGAGCTCGGCCACGAAGAGGCGGAGAAGATACGCGCCATCCTCGTCGAGACTGGAGCGGTATAAGTGGTCGAGCAGATGATCAGGGTTCGGCACGAGCGTGCGATCGAGAGCCTCGACCTCGCCCCGCTGCAGCCCGCTGCGACAACTGCCTTGCGTGAACTCGCCATCGACACCACCGCCCGCGTCGCCTGAGAGGCGACAGCTGAGTCCGAGGATTTCCTGATTATGCCGCAAGCACAGCAGACGACGACCCGTACTGTTCCGGGAAGCATCCCCTACCTCGGTCACGCGGTCGGCTTTGCCGCCCGGCCGCTGAAATTCCTATCGGAGCAGCGTGCGCTCGGCGACATCACCGCCATCAGTCTCGGTCCCCACCAGGCCCGGATCGTCAACGACCCGGCCTTGGTCCGTGAATTGCTCGTCTCACGCACGAAGGAATTCACCAAAGCCGGTCTGCTGTATGACCTCAACAGCGCCTTCGTTGGCAACGGGCTTGCCGTCAGCGAGGGACCGTTCCACCGCCGACAGCGACGCCTGATGCAGCCCGCCTTCCAGCGCTCCCGCATGCCCGCATATCACTTGGGCATGCAGCAGGCGGCAGAGGTGATGACCGGGCGGTGGCGCAGTGGTCAGCCCGTCGACATCCACAAAGACCTCTTCCAGCTTGCGGTCCAGGTCATTGGCAACATGCTCTACAAGGACCGGTTCACGAACGAGATGACCGACCAGATCGTCTGGGCGGTGTCCACCGCCGCCAAAGGCATCGGCTGGCGCAGCCTCATCCCGCTGTCCTGGACACACACATTACCCACCCCGGAATTTCGTCGCTTCACCAATGCCCAGCAGGTCCTTCACCGCCTCGGGGACCTCGTCGTCGCCGAGCACCGGAAGCTCGAAGACGCCGACCCGGACCACTTTCTGTCGATGCTCCTGGCGGCGCGAGATGAGCACGGGGAACCGCTGAGCGACAAGGAGTTGCGGGACGAGGTCGTCACGCTCTTCTCCGCAGGCAGCGTTACCGTGGCCACCACGCTCGCCTGGGCGCTCCACCTGATCAGCATCAACCCCGACGTCGAGCAGCGTATACACGCGGAGGTCGTCGAGGTCCTCGACGGCCGCCCAGTGACCGCCGCCGACCTGCCGCGGTTGGAACACCTGGGCCGGGTCATCACCGAGGTGCTGCGCCTCTACCCGCCTTCCTGGCTGCTGCCGCGTATCGCCCCCGAGGACACCGAACTCGGCGGGCACCGCATCCCGCGCGGCACCCATGTCTTCTCCAGCCCCTACTCGATCCATCACGACCCCCGGTACTACCCGGATCCCGAGCGGTTCGCCCCGGACCGCTGGCTTCCTGAGCGCTCGGCGAACCGGTCCCGTGAGGTCTACCTCCCGTTCGGCGCCGGCATCCATCAGTGCATCGGCAACAACTTCGCACTCACCGAAGCCACCATCGCCCTCGCCACCATCGCTGTCGGCTGGTCGCTGTGTCGCCCGCCGCGCGCCAAGGTCGGCACCCGCAGGACCGCACTGCTGGAACCTGTCGGACTCACTCTGATCGCCCGGCGCCGTCCAGCCCCCGCGACGCCGTGCCCCTCGTGAGCCCCGGCCGGCCAGGACGGCTGAGACTCACTGAAGCCCAGCAAAGATCAAATCAGGGTCGATTTAGCTGCGTGAAAATCGGCGTTAGAGGAGCTCGAAGTGTCCGAAGCGGGTGGAGGCCACAGTGTGGAAGTGGCGAGTGTCAAGGGTCGCGATCTTGGGTGTGTCCAGGCGCTCGGCTGCGGCCATGACGGAGGCGTCGGTGATGCCGAGAGGGAAATTGCGATAGCGGCCGATGAGCTCGGCGATCCGGGGCCAGTCCGCCTCTTGCACGGGTTCGACTCGGAAGGTTCCTGTCGTGATGTCCTCGATGAGGGCCAGCTCGGCCTCGGCGGCCTTCTTCGCACCGACAGCGCGCTTGACGCGGGTGTTGATGAAGTAGGAGACCTCGGCCAGAACGAGCTGAGGGATCACGAGCTCGCCCTCGAAGCTCTCCAGTAGGGTGACCGAGCGGGCGTGGTCGGGGTCGTCAGCCGATAGGTAGGCGAAGGCGGGGCCCGCGTCGACGATCAGCCTCACGCGACGTCGTCCGCTTCCCCACGCATGAAGGCCTTAAGGTCACGGGCGTGCGGTGCGTTGCTCCCCGCGTGGAGCACGCCTTTGCCGCGCAGGGTGCGGACGGGTCGTGGGGCGGTGAGCTTGGCCAGCTCCCTGGTGACCAGCTCTTCCACGGTGACGCCCTGGGCCGCCGCCAGCTGGCGTAGGCGGGCCTCAAGGTCTTCAGGCACCTCGATCGACATGGGGTCAGGATAGCGTGGGCCGGGCGGTCAAGGATTCCGGCAGGATTGCGAACTGGCCTGGCAGCTCCACCGGGGAGTGGTGCGATCCTTCGGCAGCCTTGTATGGCCCCCGAGCTGGCAGCTGCGGTGCGCTACCGCTGAATATGGAGGGTTTGCCGCGCGACTGGGGGTCAAGGGGTCGCAGGTTCAAATCCTGTCGTCCCGACTGGAGCTCGCTCCGTTTTTGCAGGTCAGGGGCTTGTTTCACGAGAGTGGAGCGGGGCCCTTGATCGTTTTTCGGGCCTGCCTCTCACAACTTCTCGCATCGGTAATGATCATGCTCAGCCGAGCAACTCGCCGAGCTTCTCCGAACCCGCCTTGAGGCTCTGCGGATCGGGGTGCACGTAGACCCGCTTGGTGAAGCTGAGGTCGGAGTGGCCGGCCCAGGCGGACACCACGGTGTCGGGGACGCCGTTGTTGGCCATCCATGAGAGCGTCGCGTGGCGGGCGTCGTAGAGGCGGACCTTCCGGACGTCGGCGGCCTTCATGAGTTTGTACGCCTCGCGTCGGAGCTTGTCCGTCTTGAGGGGGTTCCCCAATTCGTCCACCAGGACGTATCCGCTGTTGTTGTAGGCCGCTCCGGCGGCGAGCTTCTCTGCGGCTTGGATCGCCCGGAATGCCTTGAGTGCCTTGAGCGCCGGGGTCGGCAGCGGAAGTACACGCTTGCCCGCGTCGGTTTTGGTGTCCTTTTCAACAACCTTGTTGCGGGCTCCCTTCTCCCGTGTGCGGTCGTACACGATGGTGCGGGTGTTCTGGACAGCGATCGTGCCGGCTCCGTCGAGATCGACATCCTCCTCCCAGCGCGCTCCGCAGACCTCGGCGGGGCGCTCGGCGATGAGCGCCAGCATCATGGCCGCGTAGAGGCGGTGCCCCTTGATCTCCTCCAGGAAGGTCTTGACCTCTGTCTCGTCCCACGGGACGCTCTTGGGCTTGGGTGCGTTGCTTCTTGAGTGAGGCGGTGGGTCGTGATCATGCTGCGGTGGTGAAGTCCTGCTGGTAGTGGGCGGTGTACTGCCGTTCGTGTTCGCGTTGGCCGTGTCAGGCCCAGTACGCCGTGAAGTCGCTGTTGTCGATGACGG
>JAFAUH010000387.1 GCA_019243445.1 Streptomycetaceae bacterium
AGGTAGGACTCGACCCTGGGAGCCGCGCCCGCACGCCACGCTCCCTCGACCCGGGCCCGGTGCTCGGGCAGCAGCAGCCACCGCGCGGCGCCGACGAGCGGCCGCGCGAGCGCGCCGCCCGGACGTGACCCGGGCTTCCCGGCAGGGCGCAGGCCCGACGCGCGGCCGACCGAGTCCACGCTCACGCCGGCCGGGGGCACGAACCCGTCGGGGACCCCGCGGCCGACGACGTGGACGTCGTGCCCGGCGGCGACGAGCGCCTCGGCCTCGCGGAGCACGCGCGAGTCACCGGCGACGGCGGACTGCACGAGCATGAGCACCCGCCGCCGGGGCGGCTCGTCGCTCATGCCCGGACCCGTGCCTTGAACCGCCGGACCGCCGGCGAGTGCCGGCCGAGCCGGCGCAGCGGCGTCAGGAAGCCGGCGCCCCAGGTGAGGTGCATGGTGGCGACCACGAGCGGCAGCCAGGCCCGCTCGCGCCGGTCGGCGTCGGGGGCGATGAGCTGTGAGCCGGCAGCGACGCCGACGACGTACGCGCCGGGGGCGGCGAAGCCGAGCCGCAGCCACGACGGGCCGCCCACGGTGCCGACGACGCCGGCGACGGTGCCGACGGTGATGCCGATCACGGCGACCGGGGGCGCGAGGTAGCGCACGCTCGCCGTCTCGGGGTAACGGCGGATGACCTGCCGGCGCCAGCGGCCGGTGCGGAAGAACTGCAGGGCCAGGGCCTTCCAGCTGGAGCGCGGCCGGTACGTCACCCACAGGTCGGGCGAGAACCAGATGGTGCCGCCGGCGAGCCTGATGCGGTGGTTGAGCTCCCAGTCCTGGGCGCGGTGGAAGTGCTCGTCGAAACCGCCGAGCCGGTCGAGCGTGGTGCGCCGGAAGACGCCGAGGTAGACGGTCTCGGCCGGGCCTGCCTCGCCTCCGGTGTGGAAGGCGGCGTTGCCGACACCGATCTTCGATGTCATGGCTGCGGCGACCGCACGCTCCCAGGCGTTCTCGCCCTCGGCGTGCATCACCCCGCCGACGTTCGCGGCGTCCGTCTCCTCGAGCAACCGCACCGCGGTCGCGATGTAGTCGGGCGAGAGCATCCCGTGACCGTCGACGCGCACGACGACCGGATGGCGGGAAGCCTTGATCGCCGCGTTGAGGGCGGCCGGAGTGCGCCCGGTCGGGTTGGGGACGGTGTGGACCCGGGGATCCTCCCGCACCAACTCGGCCGCGATCTCGTCGGTACGGTCCGTGGACGGACCAAGGGCGATCACGACCTCGAGCTCGCCCGCGTACTTCTGCTCCAGGATGTGCCGGACACAGGCGCGCAGGTGGCGCTCCTCGTTGAGCACAGGCAGGATCACGGAAACCGCGGGGGCGTGGGTAGTGGCGTTCATCGGCCCACACGTTACCGCGAACGGCCCAGTGCGAGGCGTGCCGCCCGGGTGGCGTGGGACGTACGACGGCGTGGGTACACCCGGAGGCATGTCACGTCCGCATAGCGTGATCGATTCCGCGACCGCTCAACGAACCGATCATCACACGAGGCGGAGGTGTGCTCATGCCGGGTCCTGCCCCTACCCGCCGGGCCGGCGCCCGTCCTGTTCCACACCCCGTTCCACGCCCCGTCCCTCGTCGCACCACCCGCCATGCGCCGCTGCTCCGCAAGCGCCGCATGATGCGCCTCGCCGGGGCGGTCTCCCTCGCTGTCCTCGCCACCAGCGGCCTCAGCAGCGTGGCTATCAGCAGCCTGGGCCAGGACATCATCAGGATCGACGCCTTTGCGGGGCTCGACAGCCGTCCTGCCCCGGGCCCCGGCACCAACTTCCTGCTGGTCGGCACCGATGGCCGCGACAGCATCACCCCCCAGCAAAAGCAGCTCTACCACCTCGGCGGCGCCGCCTGTCACTGCACCGACACGATCATGCTGGCGCATCTGTCGGCCGATCGTTCGCGGCTGAGCATCATCAGCATCCCCCCCGACACCTACGTACGGCTTCCGAACCGCACGCCCGGCGCCGGCCGCCGCCCCGGAACGCACCCCGCCCGGATCAACGTCGCATACGCAGAGGGCGGCCCGAGCCTGACCGTCCGCACCGTCGAACAGCTGACGCATGTGCACATCGACCATTACCTGGAAACGGACTTCACCAGCTTCATGCAGACCGTGGACGCTCTCGGCGGCGTTCCGGTATGCACGGACCGTCCGCTGCATGATCCTAAGTCCGGCCTTGCGCTCCCCGCCGGCACCACTGTGCTGAACGGTGGCCGGGCGCTGGAGTACGTACGCGCCCGCTCCGTCAACGGCACCTTGAACTTCGGCCGCATGGAACACCAGCAGCGCTTCATCGCCCAGGCCATCCAACGTGCGACCAGCAGCGGAGTGCTGTTCGACCCGGACCGGCTCTCCCGCACAGCGGACACCGCGCTCCGTTCACTACGCGCCGACAAGCAGCTGAACTCGGCCGATCTGCTCAATATGGCGCAGACGATGCGCCACTTCTCGCCCAGTTCAATGGAGTTCGCCATCGTGCCGGTCGGCAACGCACATTTCCGCGTGCCACATGTCGGGACCACCGTGATGTGGAACAAAAAGGCCGCGTCGAAGCTGTTCGACGCCATCCGCCATGACCGTCCACTCACTGTCCATCCCCACAAGCGCCACGCCCCCCAAGGCATTCCGGTCGAGGTCAACCCGGCCATGATCCGCGTCGAGGTGATGAATGGCACTGACAAGCCCGGGCTCGCGCTGCGCGCCGCCCAGGCATTGGACGCCACCGGGTTCACGGCCTGGGCGGTGACGGGCGTGCCGCAGAAGGTGACCCATACGGTGATCGTGTACGACCCGCGGTGGGATGAGTCGGTGCAGTCGCTCGCCACCGCGCTGCCGGGCTCCACGCTGCACGCGGTCAAGGGCCAGGGGCCGGTGATGCGGGTGACGGTCGGTACGGACTACCGCTCGGTGCGGCTGGTCCGACCCGAGGACCCGACCCCGTGGGTCGACACCACTACGGGCATCGCCGCACTCGCCGGCGACCAGCTCGTCTGCCTGTAGCGGCGTCAGGGCCGGGTCTGGGCTCTGGCTAGGAGCCCATCGGTCCCTTCGATCCTCTCGATTCCATCGAACCCATCGATCCCATCGAACCGCCCGAATCGGAGTCCGAGGAGTCGGCGGGGATCGAGGGGCTGGCAGAAGCCGAAGAGCCAGAGCCGTTCTCGCCTTGGTCGTGGGCCGAATTGGAGGAGTCGGGTGCGGTCTGCGGCTTGAGGTTGGTGGCGTCAAGAGCTGGCCGGAGTTTCGTCGCCAAGGTCACCGCATCGCCGATGGCCCAGTAGTGCACGAAGAAGATGCGCGGGTTGTCATCGAGCATATGGTTGTGCACTTCGATGGGGCGGATACCGTTCTTGACCAGGAGCGCGAGAACGCGGTTCACCTCGGGCGCAGTCGTCAGCAGGTCGCCGTTGATGGCGGCTCGACCGCCTCCCAGGCCCTGGACCTTGATCACGGTATTGACACCGATCTCCGGGGGGAGGACATGCCCGTGGGACAGGACGGTTTCGGAGCGTGGCAGGAAGTACTCGTACATCCGGCCGTCAGCCTTGCCCTTACGCCCCAGCGCTTGGTCGATGGCCTTCTGGTTCAGGTCGAGGGGGTGCGCACCGGGCGGCGGGGTCGGGTTACCGATATAAGGCGTGCCGGTGACGTCGATGACGGCCTTCAGGCGTCGGCCGAGGGAGACCGGGTCTCCCTCGGCCATGAAGTGCATCCACCAAATCGACGGGGTGGACTGTGGCAAGTGCTTGTGGATGGCGGTCTGCGTGAAACCTACCTCCTGAAGCTCCTCTGTAGCTCTTGGAAGTTCGGCATCAGTGACCACCAAATCACCCATGAGCATGGTGCCGTCGCAGTAACGACTGAATGCCGCGTCGCCGTTGAGGGCGAACGAGGCCTGGATGGCCACACCGTCGGCCTTGACCTTCAAGTCCCGGCGCGGCAGGGGTACTCGGAAGACGATGCCGTTGGTCATCATCCCGATGCGTCCCATAGCCCGCTCGACGGGATGCCAGTCGCGCAGCTGTGTGGGGATCGGCTGACGTGGGTGGCCGCAGCTGGCGGCGGCGTGCTCGGCGTCCGCCAAGTCGGCCATGCGGTGCCCGGCCGCGCCTGCGCACCCGCTGAGAACGAGCGTGGAGGCGGCGATCATGACGGAGGCCCGTCGTGGTACACCGGTGGATACGCTCTTCGGGACGACAGTCACAGGTGCCCTCTCTTCCGGTCCGGGTCGGATCTCCCCCGCCGACCGGGTGAGGCGCCGACACAGTAGAGCCTCCCGTCCAGCCGAGCACAATTATCAGCTTTACATAATTTTCCACCCGTTCAGCCTGTTCGGGGCGGATTGAAGACACCATCGGCTGGCACAATGAGGAATGGCACGCCACGCCGGTCGGCTTCCTCTCGTACGGCGGCGTCTCTGACGGCCTGCGCGCCGTCGAACAACTCGGACTCGTCTCTGCCGAGCTACACGGGGACGCGTGTCAGTCGCGTGGGAAGTCCTCGGTGACGACCTTAACGATACGCAGGAAAAAATGGTGGTATCCGGACCCGTACAGCCGGGTGTCCGGCTCGACGAACTGGCGCTCGACGTCGCGGCCGGTACAGCCCTTGTCGCCGACCAACATCTGATCACTTCGGACGAGCAAAAGTAACACCGGTGTGCCTACGACACATTGTCGTTCCCTCTTGTCATGGCCAGTCGCCAAGGCAAAACTTTTGGCACTCGACCGCTCCCGTAGTCGCGGAGATGGACAGCCCAAGCTCGCCGACGAGCAGACCTCTTCCTCTGTTGTTTCCTCTGCCCTGCAAGCAGATCTCCTGCGGATCCGTCACACCTATCACCGCCACATCAGCCCTGAGCACGCCTAGGGAATCAGCCATGAGAATCCGCCCGACCACTCGAAGATCGCGTCGTATCCTGAAGACCGCTGTCGCCACCTGCGCACTCGCCGGCGCAGCAGCGGGCACCTTCTTCGCCACCGGGGCGGGAGCCGCGCCGCCGCCAAAGCTCAAGTACGTCTTGCCGTACCTCCCGGCCGGAGTCCGCTGCTTCTCCGTGACGGTGGACGACGATGATCCCGTGGTGTTCGGCGACTTTGGCGCACGGAAGCCGCACGCCGGGCCTGGCGGGACGACAAAATTCAACTACCGGAACTTCGACGCATCTGCCCTTCCCCACGGCGGGTGGTTCAACAGCACGTTCCTCAACGTCCCCGTGGGAAGCACTGTGGAAATCGTGACCAACAAGGCGGGTTGTGGCCACCTGGCATACAGCGGCCTGAACCACATCACCGACTGGACAGTGACAGAGAGCAGCAACACCAACGTCTGGATCGACACCCGACGCACCGAGGGCCCGTAGGAGGCGACACCGAGGGCTGCCGCCGAAGCGGTGGCCCCCGATCACATCAGGTCATCATTGGCCGCGAGAGCATCACCCATGGTGCCGTAGAGCGGCAGGGCGTGAGTGCCCTTCAGCAGCCTGAACAGGCGGCGGACAGGACCCTCCGGACATACGAACCGCACCCGGTGCCCTTGGCGCCGGGCCCTGCCGTGAATGCCCGCGAGAATGCCCAGTCCATGGGCATCACAGAAGGTGACCTCGGCGAGATTGACGATCAAGCGGACCGGCTCCCTGCAATCGGCAAGAATCTCACCGACGAATCCCTTCAGCTGGGAACAGGTGACCAGATCGAGCTCACCTGCCACCTCCGCGAGAGCCCAGCCATCAACGCGCCTCGTCGACAGGTTCAGAGGTACTGTTCCCCCCGCCTCGTTCATGATCACGCACCTCCGTCGACCGCTGACTGGAGTCAGACTCACCTACCCGCGGAGGTGAAACGTAGGGCCACTCAGCCCTGGGAAGTTTCCAAGTTGTCATGTATGGGGGTCGCGTCCCAGGACCGTGTGCTCAGCCCTCAGTCCACCACGCCGCGCACACTCTCGACAGGCCCGATCCACTCACGCCCTCCACACAGCTCGATGTGATCAATACGCATAAAATCTCTCATAACTATCGAAATCGAATGCATAGGGAAGCCGTTTCGATGCGGCGAGTGCGATGATCGCGCGTTCGATCTTCGATCATGTAAGCGGTGTGATGAATTCATCAGCTCTGCTACAAGACGGTCCCAGACACTCCTGATCCTGGGGCGAGCATGCACACTGCGAAGCATGAATGAATGGTCCGAAAGGTGGAACGACGGCAGCACACCGGTTGACGGTGCGCGCGTGATGCCGCACGTCCAGCGGCGTCCCGGCGGCTACGGCGGCTATGACGGCTACGGACAGCCACCGCGGTCCTCACAGGGCGAGCCGCCCCTGCCGCCCGAACTGTCGCCACGCAGGGCTGCGGCGCCACGTGGCGGTGCGGCTCCGCGTGGTATGGGTGACGGCTCCGGTACGACGTACCGGGCGGGACTCGGGTCCGGCGGGCCCAGCGGTCCGCGAGGGGCCGGGAGCAAGCTCCCCCAGCCGAAAAACTGGCGGCGTCGCATCGGGTGGACGGCACTGACGCTGGTCGTCGTGCTGGTGGTGACGACCGTCGCCACGTACTTCTGGGCCGACTCCAAGCTGACCCGCACCATCGACCTGAGCGCCCTGCCGAACCGTCCTGCTCTCGGCAAGGGCACCAACTACCTGATCGCCGGTTCGGACAACCGCAGCAACCTCACCTCGCAACAGCAGCAGCAGTTGCACACGGGCAGTGACAATGAGGGCCAGTACGGCAACAGCGACACCATGATGATCCTGCACATCGGGTCGAACGGGGACACGCTGCTGAGCCTGCCGCGCGACAGCTACGTGACGATACCGGCGTTCACTGGCACCTCCGGCGCTCACTATCCGGCGACAAAGCACAAGCTGAACGTGGCCTTCTCCTGGGGCGGCGGGCAACTGCTTGCGCAGACCGTCGAGTACAACACCGGCATCCACATCGACCACTACGCAGAGATCGGCTTCGGCGGCTTCGTCAACCTGGTGAACACCCTCGGCGGCGTCACCATGTGCCTGGACAAACCTTTGGTGGACCAGGCGTCGGGCGCCAACTTCCAGGCGGGGTGCCAGACGTTCAACGGCGCGCAGGCCCTCTCGTTCGTGCGGGAGCGGCACCAGGAGGCCAATCAGGACCTGGGCCGGGAGAAGCACCAGCAACAGTTCCTGCAGGCGATAGCCCACCAGACGGAGACACCCGGCGTCCTGCTCAACCCGTTCACGCTCTACCCGGCGCTCGGCGCGGGCTTGGAGACACTCAATGTGGACAAAGACATGAGCCTGTACGACCTGGCGCAGATGATGATGGCAATGAAGGACGTCTCCAGCAGCAACGGCAACAGCAAGTCCATGATCGTTCCGGTTGGCAACCCGAACTACTCCACCAAGACCGACGGCGACGCACTGCTGTGGGACAAGATCAAAGCTCAGCAGCTTTTCTCCGAGCTGCAAAACGACCAGCCAGTGGCCGTCTCCGACAACTGACGGCCCTAGCGACCCTTGGTCGCTAGGGCCTGATCCGGCCGGGAATGCGAAACCAGACTTTAGAGCGTCCGGCAGTAGGGGGCTGGCGTCGCGCCGCCCGGGCTGTCGCCCAGCCGGGTTGTCCTCAGTCGACGCAGCACCGCTGCGCCTCCTTCGTC
>JAFAUH010000411.1 GCA_019243445.1 Streptomycetaceae bacterium
CAAGTGCGGCGTCACCTTCGTCCTTGACCGGGCGGGGATCACCGGCAGCGACGGCGCCTCGCACAACGGCATGTGGGACATGTCGATCCTGCAGGTCGTCCCCGGCCTGCGACTCGCCGCACCGCGCGACGCCGACCAACTGCGCGCCCAACTGCGCGAGGCCGTCGAGGTCAACGACGCACCGACCGTCGTCCGCTACTCCAAGGGAACAGTCGGGCCCGCCGTCGAAGCTGTCGGCAGGATCGGCGGGATGGACGTACTGCGACACCCCACCGAGCCCACACACCGTCCCGATGTGCTGCTGATTTCCGTCGGTGCGCTGGCGCCGATCTGCCTCGAGGCCGCTGAACTCCTCGACGCCCAGGGTATTTCCAGCACCGTGGTCGACCCGCGCTGGGTCAAACCCGTCGATGAGGCGCTGCCTGAGCTCGCCGCCCAGCACCAGGTCGTCGTCACCGTCGAGGACAACGGCCGTACCGGCGGCGTTGGTTCCGCGGTCTCGCAGGCGCTGCGGGACGCCGGGGTGGACGTTCCGCTGCGCGACTTCGGCATCCCGCAGCGCTTCCTCGACCACGCCTCCCGCAATGAGGTGCTCGCCGAGATCGGTCTCACGGCCCCCGGCATCGCGCGCCAGGTGACCGGACTGGTCGCCAGGCTCGACGGCCGCTACAGCCGCTACGAGGACGAGCCGGCCGAGATCGCCCAGGACTGATCCTGGCATCCCCTCCGCTCCGATACGCCGGTACGTTGGATCGTATGCTGCCCGCCTCCGATATCACCGCTGCGAAGCTTCCTTCGCAGCGGGGAACGATACGGCGGGGCCAAGCACCGTGGACCGGATCGGCGATCAGCGGTAGCCGCCGCTTTTGGGTGCGGTTGCTGCCGTGCCTTGTGGTGCTCGCCGTCCTCACCCATCTGCCGTCCTTCCTGCGCACCGTCTGGAACCCGGACGAGGGATTCCTCGCCACCCAGGCGCGGCTCCTCGCCCACGGCAGCGTTCTGTACGAGACGGTCGTCGACCGCAAGCCGCCGCTGCTGCCCTGGCTGTACGAGGGGCTGCTCGGCGTCTTCGGCTACGGCTCGCTGTGGCCGCTGCGGGCGGCTGCGCTCCTCGCGCACCTCGTCACAGCGGCGCTGCTCGCCTCCACGGCACGCCACCGGTGGGGCGACCGGGCGGGAGTGGCAGCGGGTGTCGGGTACCTGCTGGTGTCGATAGGCCTCGCCCCCGCAGACACCCAAGCGGCCACCTTTGAGGTCTTCATGCTCCCGTGGACCGCCGCAGCCTTCTGGTGCGCAGACCGCGGCCGGTGGACGTGTGCGGGTCTGGCTGCCGCCGGAGCGGCGCTGACCAAGCAGACGGGCGCGGCGATGCTGCTGCCGCTGGCCTGGATGGCCTGGCACGCGGCGCGGTCGGCGGGGGCGGCGGGGTCATCGCGGCCCTCACGGGCCTGGACGCGGCTCGCACTCGGCTTCCTGCTGCCGGTTGCCATGGTCGCCGCCGCGCTCGGGGCGGCGCGATTCTTGTTCTGGACGGTGACCGGCTCCGGATCGTACCTCTCGGCGAGCGGCGCATGGCTCATCGTCGCGGGACGCGCTCTGGGCAATACGGGCATCCTGCTCACCTCCTGCGCCGGGCTCGCCGTTCCGCCGGCATGGTCGGTCGCACGCAGGCGCCTGCCCGGTGACGCCGACTTGTGGATATGGCTCGCCGCTTCCGCGCTGGCCGTCGTCACCGGCTTCCAGTTCTACGGGCACTACTTCCTGCAACTGCTGCCGCCGCTGGTGCTGCTCGGCGTTGCGGCTCTGCGCCGGCTGCCGCGCTGGCGCCGCCCCGCCGCCGCATGGACCGCCCTGGCCGCGTGCGGCTTCCTGCTGTGGGGCCTTTCCGTACCTCGTACGGAGCTCAACCACTCCAAGGCCGTGGCTGCGGCGATCGGGCACCGCACCGCCCCCGGCGAGCGGGTTCTGATATGGGGCATGCACCCGGAGGAGTACTGGCTCGCCGACCGCATCCCCGCCAGCCGCTATCTGACGGCCGGGTTCCTCACCAACTTCAGCGGAGGCCGCGGCGGCGCCAGGGTCGGTGAGCAGTACGCGGTGCCGGGTGCGTGGCAGGCATTCCGCCGTGAGATGGCGCAGCACCCGCCCGCGCTGATAGTTGATGATTCGCGCGGCGCACCGTACGGGCCGCAGCATGTGCGGGCCTTCAAAGAGCTGCTGGAGACCCACTACCGTCCCGTCGGCAGCACGGGCGGTGCGGTGCTCTACGTACGCCGGTGACGACCGGTTCTTCCGTCGCGTACCGCTCTGGGGCCTGCGCACAGCGCGCCGTGCGTGGCCGCGCGAGCGCGCAGCTGCCGATCCGCGGTGATCAGCAGCATCGGGCGCCCGGGTGTGTCGCGGGCGGCGCGGGCGAGCAACTCCACGATGAGGTCGTCGCCGCTGCCTTCGGCCGCCTCCACCCGCACCTTGTCCACCGGCCGCACGTCTCGGGCCGCACCCTCCACTACGAGCAGGATGTCCAGCTGCGTCCCGGCTGCCCACGGCGGTACATCCTCGCGCTCCGGCAGCCCGCTTCCGGCCAGTACGGCAAGGGCGTCGCGCAGCCGCTCGGTGGCCCCGTGCCGGTCGCGCCACCAGCCATCGGGCACCGAGCCGACCGTATTCGCCGCATCCACCACAACAAGCGGGAGTTCCATGGAGGGACTCTGCCACAACGCCCGCATGGCGAGCGGTGGTATACCGGCGCCCGGGGACGGCACCGGATCTCTCGAACATTCGTTTTGCAGATCGCGGAGGAGAGTCCGGATTGCAGGACGCTGACCAGGCGATTCCTTGACTGCACGGGCCTCGGATGGACGCTGGTTACCTGTATCGGGTAGACAGGCGCGGTACAGGCATCGGCAGAAATGGGATGGGGACGCGTGATGGCTGAGTCCAAAGGGCCGCGGGACGCCCAGGGGCAGACGGACCCGAAGGCTTCGGGCGCGGCGGGGCTCCGGCGCACCGGTTTGGCCCGTTGGCGTCCCTATACCGCTGCGATCGTCGCGGTGGGTGTGATGTTCGCCGCTGCGGCAATGATCGGGATGCAGGTCCGCTCCGGTCAGGGCGGCGAAGTCCGGGTGCCGACCGGTGTGCCCAGTGACGACCCGCATGCCATCGGCATCAATCCTGCGGTGCCCATGACGCTCACGGTCTACGAAGATGTGCGCAACCCACAGTCGCGGATCTTCTACCAGCAGTACAACGCCACGATCGACACCATTTTGAACAGCGGCCTCGCCCGGGTCGAGTACCGGTTCGTGACCTCGGTGGACAAGCAGTACGGCGGTGACGGCTCTGCGATGGCCGCCAACGCGGCTGCCTGCGCGCAGGACCAGGGCAAGGAGCAGTTCGTTGCTTTCATGAAGGAGCTGTGGAGCCACCAGCCCGAGCGGCGCCACGACAGGTTCGCCGGCGAGAGCTATCTGGAAAAGCTCGCCAAGAAAGTCAAGCACCTGGACGCCTCGGTGTTCGCACCGTGCGTCCACAACAACGACCACATCGGGTGGGTCGACGCCTCGCAGAAGGACTACCTCCACCGCCGTCTCGGCGAGGTGCCCGTCGTGCAGATCAACGGGCAGACGGTGTACCCGCTGGCGGACAAGATCTCGCCCGCACAGCTGGAGCAGCTCGTGCGGCAGGCAGCGGCGAAGGCGCAGAACGGTCTGGCGTCCTCCCAGTCCCAGTCCCAGTCCCCGTCGCCGTCGGCCTCGCCCAGCTGACGTCTGCCCTGTCGGGCTTCGCCCGTACCGGCGCTGTTACGACCTGGGGAGCAATAGGGAGCGGGCTCTCTCTTGCTCCCCAGGTCGTAAAAGAGCCGCCGGGGACGGTGGGTGTCCCTGGCGGCTCTTACGACCTGGGGCCTGCAGCTACGGCTACGCCGGGACGCTCGCGATGCCCGGGGCGAGGAAGCGCTTGCCGTTCACCCGCTGGGAGACGCCTTCGCGGTCCAGGTAGGGGGTGATACCGCCGAGGTGGAACGGCCAGCCTGCGCCTGTGATCAGGCACAGGTCGATGTCTTGCACCTCGGCCACCAGGCCCTCGTCCAGCATCAGTTGGATCTCCTGGGCGATGGCATCGAGTGCCCGCTCGCGCACCTGCTCCTCGGTGAGCCGGGTGGCCCCCACCTCGAAGAGTGCGGCGACCTCCGGGTCGAGTTCCGGCTCACCGGAGTCATACGTGTGGAGGTTGCGCTTGCCGGCCTTCACGATGCGGCTGAGGCTTTCTGAGACGTGGAAGCGGTCCGGGAAGGCGGTGTGCAGTGTGCCGGCCACGTGGTGGGCGACGGCCGGGCCGACGAGTTCGAGCAGCACGATCGGCGTCATCGGCAGGCCCAGCGGCGCCAGCGCGTTGTCGGCCACCTCGACCGGTGTGCCCTCGTCGATCGAGCGCAGCACCTCGCCGAGGAAGCGGGTCAGCACGCGGTTGACGACGAACGCCGGGGCGTCCTTGACCAGCACCGCGGTCTTCTTCAGCTTCTTGGCGACGGCGAAGGCGGTGGCCAGCGAGGCGTCATCGGTTTTCTCCGCGCGCACGATCTCCAGCAGGGGAAGGATCGCGACCGGGTTGAAGAAGTGGAAGCCGACGACCCGCTGCGGGTGCTTCAGCTTCGAGGCCATCTCGCAGACCGACAGTGAAGAGGTGTTGGTGGCCAAGATGGCGTGTTCGGGCGCGATTGCTTCGAGCTCGGCGAACACCTGCTGCTTGACGCCCATCTCCTCGAAGACCGCTTCGATGATGAAGTCCGCATCGCTGAAGGCCGTGGCCTTGTCGAGCGAGCCGGTGACGAGAGCCTTGAGGCGGTTGGCGGTGTCCTGGTTGACCCGGCCCTTGAGCAGCAGCATGTCGATCTGCTCGTGGACGTAGCCCACGCCCTTGTCGATACGCTCCTGGTCGATGTCGGTCAGTACGACCGGCACTTGAAGGCGGCGCACGAACAGCAGCGCCAGCTGAGAGGCCATCAGGCCGGCGCCGACCACACCGACCTTGGTGACCGGGCGCGCCAGGTTCCTGTCCGGGGCGCCGGCCGGGCGCTTGCTGCGCTTTTGCACCAGGTTGAAGGCGTAGATGCTGCTGCGCAGTTCGCCGCCCATGATCAGGTCGGCGAGGACCGTGTTTTCAAGCTTGAAGCCCTGGTCCAGGTCGCGGTTCTTCGCCGCGGCGATGATGTCGAGTGCCCGGTACGCGGCCGGTGCCGCGCCGTGCACCTTGGAGTCGGCGATGGCCCTGCCGCGCTCGACCGCCCGGTCCCAGGCGTCACCGCGCTCCACGGCCGAACGTACGATCTCCATCTCGCCTTTGAGGACGGAGGCCGTCCACACCAGCGACTGCTCCAGGAAGTCCGCGTCCTCGAAGATCGCGTCGGCGATCCCGAGTTCGTGGACCTGCCTTCCCTTGAGCTGCTTGTTCTGGTTGAGTGAGTTTTCGATGATCACTGAGACGGCGCGGTCCGCACCGATCAGATTCGGCAGCAGAGTGCAGCCGCCCCAGCCCGGTACCAGGCCGAGGAAGACCTCGGGCAGGGAGAACGCCGGGATCGCGGCCGAGACCGTGCGGTAGGAGCAGTGCAGCCCGATCTCGACGCCGCCGCCCATGGCCGCGCCGTTGTAGTACGCGAAGGTGGGCACGGCCAGCGAGGCGAGCCGCTTGAAGACTTCGTGGCCGCCCTTGCCGATGGCCAGCGCGTCTTCGCGGCGCCGCAGGAGCTCCACGCCCTTCAAGTCGGCGCCGACCACGAAGATGAACGGCTTGCCCGTGATGCCGACGCCGACGATCTCACCGTCGGATGCCTCCTTTTCGACCTGGTCGATCGCGGCATCGAGGTTCGCGAGCGACTGCGGGCCGAAGGTGGTCTGCTTGGTGTGGTCCATGC
>JAFAUH010000210.1 GCA_019243445.1 Streptomycetaceae bacterium
CCGCCACCGAGAAGATCAGCCATGCAGCCGCCCAGGCGTACAACACCGCCCAGTGTGCCCTGCCGACAGCCGCGGTCGACCACTGGCGCAGTCCCGCAACCCGCACCGGCCGTGCGGTGTGGACCCGCCGCGGAGAGGTGTTCGCTGTCCACGCCTCCGGCAACCAGCCCGGCGTACACGCCCTGTGGATGGAGGCGCTGGCGCTCGGGTACCGAGTGGCGGTACGTCCCTCCCAGCGGGAGCCGTTCACCCCGCACCGACTGATCACCGCACTGCGTGACGCCGGATTCGGCGACGACCAGGTAGTGCTGTTGCCCACCGAGCACTCGGTGGCCGACACCATCATCGAAGCCGCTGACCGCGCGATCGTCTACGGCGGCGACGATGTGATGAGCAAGTACGCCGCGTCCTCGAAGGTCCTTGCCCAGGGACCCGGCCGCTCCAAGATCCTGCTCACTGGCGGGAACTGGCAGGCTCACCTGGACACCATTATCGCCTCGGTGAGCAACCTCGCCGGGACTGGCTGTGTCAATACCACCGCCGTGTTCGTCGAGGGCGACCCCACCGCGGTGGCCCGGGCCCTTGCCGAACGGCTCTCCGCGCTGCCCAGCCTGCCCCCTGAGGACGACAAGGCGGCGCTTCCCGTCAAGACGCTGGCCACCGCGCAGGCATTCGAGACCTCGCTGCTCGGCCGCGCCGAGGGTGCCAAGGCATGGCTCGGCGGCGACGGCATCGTCGAGGACCTTGGTGACGGCAGCGCCGTGCTGCGGCCCGCAGTGTTCCAGGTGGACGACGTGGCCGCGCCGCAGACCGGCATCGAAATGAGCTTTCCCCTCGTGTGGGTGGCGCCCTGGTCACGCGCCGACGGCATCGAGCCGCTGCGCGACACCCTCGTACTGACCGCGGTCACTGACGACGAGCAGCTCGTCGAGGCGCTGGTCAACGAGCCCACCATCAACAACGTGTACATGGGCGACCACCCCACCACGTGGTTTAGCCCAGGCGTTCCGCACGACGGCTACGTCGCGGAGTTCCTGATGCGCACCAAGACCGTCATCCGCGACTGAAACCTCCGGCACACCGGTGTTCTCGATCACAACTGATTCAACACTCTGAGGTGGATCCTGATGCAATTGGAGCCCTCGACCGCAGCTCCGCCGTGCGTGATGGCCGGTTCCAGGCACGAACGGTCTGCCCCGTTCGGCCTGCCCGGCCTGGTGCGGGCCAGCTCGGAGCGAACGCCGGACGCCGTCGCGCTCGCGGACACCGAGGGGATGCTCACCTACGCTCAACTCGAGGCGGAGTCCGATGCGTTAGCCGCGCAGCTGCGTGCGGTCGGCGGTCGGCCCGGTGACGTGGTCGCCGTCTGTATGCAGCGCGGCCGGGCCATGGTCGTCGCCCTGCTCGCCGCGCTCAAGGCGCACATGCCGTACCTGCCGCTGTCGGTGGACGACCCGCAGCGGCGCCGAGACCTGCTGCTCGAGCTGTCCGGCGCCCGCTTCGGCCTGGTCGATGCCGACACCGAGGGGCTCCTGGGATCGCATCCCAACCTGGAGACGGTCCACGTCAAGCTCGGATCGGCGCACGGCGACAGTTGGTCGGACCTGGTGCCCTACGAGGCGGACGAGCCGGTCTACGTGCTGTTCACCTCCGGCACCACCGGCACCCCCAAGGGCGTGGTCGTGCCGTCCGACGCGCTGATCAACCGCCTGATCTGGATGCACGAGACCTTCGAGTTCAGCGCGGACGACCGGTTTCTGCACAAGACCCCATACACCTTCGACGTCAGCGGCTGGGAACTGTGGAGCCCCTTGATCTCCGGCGCGACGATGGTGCTCCTCGCGCCAGGCGCCCACTTAGAACCCGGCCAGGTCGCCCAGTGCATCATCGACAACTCCGTGACCGTGTGCCACTTCGTGCCCTCGATGCTCGCAGAGTTCCTGCGATGGCCCACGGCGGAGCAATGCAGCTCGCTGCGCGCGGTGTTCTGCAGCGGCGAGGAGCTGACCCCCGGCCATCTGCGCCAGTTCCGCACAGTACTGGATGCGGAACTGCACAACCTCTACGGGCCGACCGAGGCCGCGATCGACGTCACACACTGGCCCTGCCCGGCCGACTCCGACGTCTCCCGCACCCTCATCGGCGGCCCGATCAGCAACTGCACGCTCGTCGTGCTGGGCGAAGACCACTCGCCCACCCCTCCTGGTGAGGTCGGCGAACTGGCGATCGGCGGCGTACCGCTGGCCACCGGCTACCTGGGCCGACCGGACCTGACTGAGCGGGCCTTCATCGACGCACCTTCCTGGGCCCCGGTACCCCGCCTGTACCTGACCGGAGACCTCGTCCGGCAGTGGCCCGAGGGCATCGAGTACCTGGGCCGCAAGGACGCCCAGGTGAAGATCCGCGGCCAGCGCGTGGAGCTCACGGCCGTCGAGGACGCCCTGCGCGACCTGGACACCGTCGTTGACGCGGCCGCCACGACAGTAGACCGCGGCTCCGGGTACGAACTGTGCGCGCTGGTCGTGCTCGCGCCAGCAGCGGACGACCTCAACCTCGTGCGGGCCGGGCTGCGCCAGGTGCTGCCCGACAGTCACGTACCCACCCTCGTGTTCTCGGTCGACGACATCGCGCTCAGCGCCAGCGGCAAGCTGGACCGCCGCCAGGCCCGCGAGCACGCCGCCGAACTGGCCGACGCCCTCGGCCGCGGCGCGGGCCCGGGCGAGGACGACCTGCCAGCCCGGCTCTGGTACGAGGCGACCGGGGCGTACCCAGCGAGCGCCGACATCGGCTTTCTGGATGCGGGCGGCCACAGCCTCACGGCGGCCCGGCTTGTAGGCATGATCCTCACCCACTACGGCGTACGGCTGCCGTTGCGGGACCTCCTCCTGACCAACATGTCACTGGCCGACCTGCGCAGCTGGCTTAAGACCGCGGCACCGACCGACTCCGCCATGCCGGTGGCCCCGGCAAGCACCGCGCTCTCCCCACAGCAGCACGGGCTGTGGGTCTGGTCGCGATTGTTCCCGAACTGCCCGGCCTACAACGTCACCGCGGTGCTTGACCTGGACCGCAGCGTCGATGTGCCGCGCCTGGAACACACGGTCAACGCCCTGGTACGCCGCCACCCCGCGCTGCGCACGACATTCCGCGACAACGGCCAGGACGTGCAACGCCTGGTGCATCCAGCCGACGAGGCCGTCACCCGCGTCCACGCCGGGCGGACCGACAGAGTGCACACCGACGTGCTCGACCACCTCTTCATACCGGATCGGCTGCCGCGCTTCGCCGTCGGCGTGCGGCAGGACGCGGGCCAGCGGGGCGACACCGTGCTGCTCGCCCTCGACCACCTGGTCGCAGACCAGCGCAGCCTCGACCTGGTACTCGCCGAACTTGCCGAGCTGTACGCGGCCGACGTGCCCGGGGACGGCGAGGCGGACGACGTCGGCTTCGTGGCGGCCACCTCCGAGCGGCGGGAGGCGGACCTGGCGTTCTGGCGGGAGCGGCTGCAGGACGCGCCGCGTGCGCTGAACCTGCCGTGGCAGCGGCAGCGCCCACAGGTGTCGACCTACCGCGGCGCCTCCCTCGACCTGGAGCTGGGGGCGGACGGTAGCGACCTGGTCGAGCAGTTCTGCGCCCGCAACCGGGTCACCCCCTTCGTCTCCGTGCTGGCGACCTTCGCGCGGCGGCTCGGCCTGTGGGCCGGCGTCGACGACCTCGTCGTGGGCGTGCCGATGACGGGCCGCGAGTCGCCGGCCGAGCAGGACGCCGTCGGCTTCTACGTACGCACCCTGCCGGTCCGGCTGCAACTCGCCGCACAGCAGTCGGCCGAGGCCGCCGTCAGAGCGGCGGCCGAGGCGCTGTTCGAGGCCGCTGAGCACGCTGCGGTATCCTTCGAAGAAATCGTCGAACACCTGGTCGGCGCACGGGACTTGACGCAGAACCCAATCTTCCGGGTGTGGTGCAACGACGTCAGCCACGAGGAACCGCCGACCAGGTTCGGCCAGTCCACCGTGACCCTGGTGCACCCGCCCGCCCGGTGGTCCCTGTTCGACCTCGGCCTGTACCTGTCCCGGAGCGCGGCGGGCACACTACGGCTGCGCCTCGTCTACAGCACCGACCTGTGGCACGAAGAGACAGCGTCCGAATTCCTGCGCCAGTGCCGCAACGACTTGCTGCAGGCGGCCGATCCGGACCGTCCCTGCCCGGCCGCAGCCGCGGACCAAGCCGCGTACCACGACAAGCCACCCCGCACCTACACCGAGCTGGTCGAGCGGGTCCTAGCCCATGCACAGACCGCACCCGACCGCGTCGCGCTCACCGGCGCGCAGTGCCGAATTACCTTTGGCGAGCTGCACCGGCGCATTCTCCAGGTGAGCACGGCCATCCGTGAGCACGGCGACCAACAGCCCCCAGTCGTTGGTGTGCTGTCCCGGCGGCACCCCGATCTCGCGCCAGCCATCCTGGGCTGCTGGCACGCTGGCGCGGCGCCGCTGCTGATCGACGCCGACGCACCACAGCAGTGGCGCTCCGACGCACTCCACGCGGCAAACACCGCCGTCCTGCTCGACGTGGCACCGGACGGCACGAACCACGACGCGATACGGCTGACCGACCAGTGGTGGCAGGAGCAACCGGCGCACAACACCCCCGCGCACCGGCCGGATCCCGACCGAATCGGGCACGTGCTGCTCACCTCAGGCACCACCGGCGGTCCCTCCGTGGTGGCGCTGCCCGCCGACGCATTGCCCGACGTCCTCGACGGCTACGCCCAGACACTCGGCTTGACCGCGGACGACATATTCGCCTTCACCACACCCCCCGACCACGACCCGGTCTTCCGCGACCTGGTGCTGCCGCTGGTGCTGGGGGCGACAGTGCACACCGGCTCGCCCGAGGACCTTCACCAGGGCGCCATGGCGCCCTGGCTCGACCGGATCGGCGCGACGGCCTTGCACACCACACCCTCGCGGGCAATGCTGCTGGCCGCCGCGCATCCCGACCGGGCACTGCGGTCACTGCGCCGCGTGGTGTTCCACGGCGACCTGCTGCGCTACGACACGGTCGCCGCGCTGCGCAGCCTCGCCCCGGCAGCCGAGTTCTACAACCTCTACGGCACGACAGAAACCCCCCAAGCCAGCGGGCTGAGGCGGATCGAACCCACAGAGCGCGGCACGGCAGGCACAACCGTCCCGATCGGCGCCTTCGCACCGCACCGCAAGCTGACCGTGATCGGCCCGCACACCGATGCGCAGATCGGCGTCCTCGGCGAGATCACCGTAACCGGAACCGGCCTCACCCTCGGCACCCTGGGGACGAGCGACACCGGCACCGAGCGACGCCACCACTACCGCACCGGAGACCTCGGCCGGCTGCGCCTGGACGGCCTGATCGACGTAGTCGGTCGCGCCGACCGCCAGGTCTCGGTCGGGGGATACCGCGTCGAACTGGACAGCGTCGAGGCGGCCTTGCGCGGCATCCGTGGCGTCGAGGACTGCCACATCGCCGTGGAGCCGGGCACCTCGCGGCTGATCGCATGGTGGAGCAGCACCGCCGAACTGAGCGCCGCGGACATCATCTCGGCGCTGCGCCGCCGGCTTCCGGACGATGCGGTGCCCGCGCAGGTGCGCCGGGTCTCGGTCATACCGCTCACCGCCCGCGGGAAGGTGGACACGGACACGCTGTGGCAGACGGCCACCGAGCAAGAGAACCAGGCGCGACCCGTCACCGGCGGCGCGGGCATGCTCGATCTGGTGCTGCGGCGTGTGCGCGAGCAGCAGCCCGGCCTGGCCCTCGGCCCGGACGACAACTTCTTCGACGCGGGCCTGACGTCGCTCAACCTGCTGCGGCTGTATGACTCGGTGCACACCGAATTCGGCACCACCGTGACGATCGCCGACTTCTTCCGGTTCCCGACTGCCCGCCGCTTGTCCCAGTACGCGGCCGGCGCGAAGGCAACCGCCCACCGCACCCCCGCCCGGCGGAGCGAGCGCGGTGACTTCGCTGACGAACTGAGCAAGCGTCGCGCGGTGCGTCGAGGCACCGCCAAGACGCCAAAGAAAGGGTACTGATCATGGGGATGGAGCCGATAGCGGTCGTCGGTCTGGCCGCACGCGTACCGGACGCAGGCACGGCCGACGAGTTCTGGGCCAACCTCCTTGCCGCCCGCAACAGCATTCACCGGCTGACCGAGCAGCAGCTGCTTGACGCCGGCGAGAGTCCGGATGTGATCGCGGCCCCCAACTACGTCAGGGCTAGACCACTCCTTGACGACGTCTGGGGCTTCGACAACGAATACTTCGGGATATCCCGCCGGGAAAGCGAGCTGCGCAACCCGCAGCACCGCCTGTTCCTGGAACTGTGCGACACCGCCCTGCAAACCTCGGCCACGATGCCGGACCACTTCGACGGCACCATCGGCGTCTACGGCGGCAGCGCCACCGACCGGTTCCTCGAGGACCACTTCCGCGCCGACCCGGCACTCATGGACCAGGTCGGCGAGATGGTCGCGCTGGTCTCGAACAACGCCGACTTCATGCCGTCGTACGTGTCCTACCGGCTCGGTCTGCGCGGCCCCAGCGTGGCCGTGCGCACCGCCTGCTCGACCTCACTGGTCGCCGTACACCTAGCCTGCCAGGCCCTGCGGGCCGGGGACTGCGACCTCGCGCTGGCCGGCGGAGTCGAGATCGAGACACCGTACGGACGGGGCTATCTGCACGTCGAAGGCGGCATCGACTCGCAGGACGGCGCCTGCCGCCCCCTGGACTCCGCCGCGAGCGGCACCGTGTTCGGCAGCGGCGGCGGCGTGGTCGCGCTCAAGCGGCTTTCCGACGCACGGGCCGACGGTGACGACGTACTGGCCGTCATCCTCGGCTCGGCGGTGAACAACGATGGACCCGACCGAGCCGGATTCACCACCCCCAGCAGCGACGGCCAAAGCCAGGTTATCGCCGAGGCGATCGCAGTGGCTGACGTGGACTCCGCGTCGATCTCCTACGTCGAACTACACGGCACCGGCACCAAGATCGGCGACCCGGTCGAGATCCGGGGCCTGCACCGGGGCATGGAGATGACGGCCCGCAGCCAACTCGTCCCGGGCAGTTGCTTCATCGGGTCGGTCAAGTCGAACATCGGTCACCTTGGCCCCGGCAGCGGCGTCGTCGGCCTGATCAAGACGGTCCTCGCGCTGTACCACGAGACGATCCCGCAGACGATCAACCTACGCGAGGTCAATCCCAACCTCGGTCTCGAGAAGACGCCCTTCGCTATCGCCAAGTCCGCCCAGCCCTGGCCACGGGTGGCCGCGGCCCCGCGCCGCGCGGGAGTCAGCTCCTTCGGGTTCGGCGGCACCAACGCTCACGTCGTCCTGGAGGAGGCGCCCACGCCCGAGCCGCGCGTCGGCAGCGGCGAGCCCGAACTGCTCGTGTGGTCCGGTGTCGACGAACAGGCCCGCGAACAGGTCGGCGACGCGCTGCTGCGAGCCGTAGCGGAGGCTACGGAGGGCGACCTGCCGGCCATCGCTCGCACCACCCAGACCGGTCGGCGCGTCCTGCCGTCACGAGCGGCGCTGCGCCTCGACAGCCCCGCAGCCGCCCGTGCGGCCCTGACAGATCCCGGCGCCGTCGTGCGCGGGGACGGGCAGGCCCGGCAGCCGGTGCTGCTCTTTCCCGGACAGGGGGCGCAGTGCCCCGCGATGGGCCTGGATGCCGGGCGGTGGCTGCCCGGCTACATAGCCCAGGTCCGGCGCTATCTCTCCGACTTCGGGGACCTGCTCGGGACCGACCTGATCAGAGTCTGGGAGAGCGAGCGGGACCTCAAGGCGCTCTCAGCCACCGTCCACGCACAACCACTGCTGTTCTCGGTGGAGTTGGCGTGTGCGCAGTCCCTGATCGACCTGGGGGTGCGGCCTGCGGCGGTGGTCGGCCACAGCGTCGGCGAAGTGGTGGCAGCCACTGTCGCCGGTGTGTTCCAGGTGGAGGACGCGATCCGGTTCGTCGCCGAGCGGGCCAGGCTCATGCAGCAGATGCCCCGGGGCGTCATGGTCGCCGTCGCCGCGTCCGTCGCCGAGGTGCGGCGCGCCCTGACCGACGGCGTGTGGGTGTCGGCGGTCAACGGCCCGACGCAAACCGTGGTCGGCGGCACCGCGGATGCGGTAGCCGGGTTCTGCGCGGTCCTCGACGGCCTCGGTACCAAGCACCGTGCGTTGCCGACCTCGCACGCCTTCCACACGCCGATGATG
Source organism: Streptomycetaceae bacterium (assembly GCA_019243445.1). Taxonomy (GTDB): domain Bacteria; phylum Actinomycetota; class Actinomycetes; order Streptomycetales; family Streptomycetaceae; genus Streptantibioticus_B. Next base: position 8,237 of record JAFAUH010000210.1, read on the forward strand.
GGTGAGGTGGTCCCGGAGTTCCTGGCCACGGTCGAGAAGATGCCGCTGTCCGAACCGGAGCTGCCCCTGGTATCGGCGGCGTCTGGCCAGCTGCTCGACGACAAGGACGCGTTGCGGCCGCAGTTCTGGGTCAATCAGCTTGTCGATCCTGTGCTGTTCACCGACGCCCTGGAGAACTTGCCGGTGGCCAACCCGGTGCTCGTCGAGGCCGGTCCCGGCCCGTCGCTGAGCGGACTGGCCCGCCGTCATCCGGCGGTGGGCGGCAGCGGGCACCCGGTCGTCGAGCTCATGCCCGACCGTGCAGGGCGCCATGTTCTCGACGCGCTGGGGGAGTTGTGGGTCAACGGCGCCGACGTCGACTTCGGGCGGCTGCTCGGCGAGCGCCGGGGCACGTACCCGCTGCCCACCTACCCGTACCGGCGCACCGACTTCCTGCTGCCGGACCGCAGTAGTGCCGCCCGGCGCCCCACAGCGGTGGCCGCGGAGCCGGTGCGGGGCGCCGGGCCGGCTGCCGCACCGGAGTCGGACGGGAAACCGGTGGTAGCCCTTCCGGTGTGGCAGCCCGCGGGTGTGCTGACGCCGAGGCGATCGGCTTCCCCCGGGCGGCGCGGGCACGCCGTCGTCCTGCTGCCCGAAGACGCCTCGGCGGCGGCCGCCGCCCGCCGGGCCGTGCAGCGCGCCGGATACCGCGTTCTGTCGATCGCCTACGGTGACCACCTCGACATACAGGACTACGGGTGCGTGATCCGTACCGACCACCCCGAGGATCTCCACGCGGCGCTGCAGGCGCTGGCCGAGGCCGACCCGGTGGAGCTGATCGTGCACGCGGCCAGCAGTGGGTCGGTGGCCGACGCGCCGGATGTGCCGGAGCGCGCGCTGCTTTCGGTGCTGCGCGTCCAGGAGTACGCAACTGGCCAGAAGGAGCGGCGGGGACGCGCCCTGCCCGTGGTCGTGCTGACCAGCGGTGCGGTGGCGGTGACGGCCACCGAACCGGTGGAGCCCGCACGGGCGGCCGTCGCAGCAGTGGTGCGCTCCGCTGCTGAGCAGCACGGACCGGGCACGGCACGCCTACTCGATGTGGCAGGTGTACATGACGACGCACTGGCCGCCGAGATCGGTGCGCCCACGTACACCGATCCGGTGTTGGCGGTGCGCGGCAGCCGGGCGTGGCGTGCCGGCCTGGAGCGGTGCCCGCTGCCGGAGTGGCCAGCCACGCTGCTCCAGGACGAGGGCCGGTATGTGGTTACGGACGACCTCGGCGCGGTCGGCCTGGCCGTCGCCCGCGGTCTGGCCGACACCGGGCTGCAGCCACGGCTGGTGTTGCTGGCGCGCAGCGCCCGTCCGGAGCGGATCGACGCGGACCGGCACATCGCCGCACTGCAGGCCGCGGGAGCTGAAGTCTCCGTCATGGAGGGCGATCTCGCCGACGGTACGCAGACAGCCGCGCTGCTCGAGCGCATCGCGGCCGAACACGGGCCGGTACACGGCATCCTGCACACACAGGGCGCCGTGCCGGAGACAGGCGATGAGCAGGCGGATGCGCACGCCGCGCTGCTGCGCAAGGTCAACAGTGCAGTTGTGGTAAGGGACTTGGCCCTGGCCACCCCTTCGGTCCGGTTCCTGGCGCTGTTCTCCACCGCCGCTGCTCTGGGGAGCCTGACCGGCGGTGCGGAGCACTCGGCGGCCGATGCGTTCGTCGACGCGCTGGCGACCTCGACGGCGGGCGACGACACCACCACGATCGTGAGCGTCGACTGGCCCACCTGGCACGGCGAGGGCACGACCGGGTCCGCGTCGCCTGCCGGGGCGATCGGTGGCCTGAGCGAGGAGCAGGCGGTCGGCACCGCCTTGAGTCTGCTCTGGGAGCAGGCGGAGCCGCACATGGTCGTGGTTCCTGCCGTGGAGTGGACGCAAGACCGGGTTCCGATGGCGCCGGAGGCCACGCCCCAGCCCGCACCGGTGGCCGAGGCACGGCCCGGGCAGGCGCGGTGCGCACAGGAGCCGGAAGCGTCCGCGGACGCTGTGGCGGTGATCAGCACTATGTGGGCGGAAACCCTGGGGCTGCCCGGCGTCCCCCCGGACGCCGACTTCTTCACCGTTGGCGCCGACTCGCTCACGGCACTGCAGATGGCGGCTCGCCTGCAGGACCGGTTCGGTGTCGAACTGAGCGTGGCGGAGATCTTCGACGCGCCCACGGCGCGCGAACTGGCGGCCTCGATAGGCGCGAAGCTGGAATGACGTCGGCAGGCGTCAGGCACCGCCTGCAAGAGGCGCCGGTTCAGGCGACGACGGCCGTCTCACCCAGGGTGCCCTTGGGCGAGGGCCAGCCGGGAACGGACGAAGGCACAGGCAGACACGGGACCGACGGAGAAGACGGAGAGGCATGCCGGAATGACAACCTTTACCAGCACGGTCCCCTTCCAAGCCACGGACGAGAAGCGGTTCCGCGAGGTCATGGGGTACTTCGCCAGCGGTGTCGTCGCGGTGACCGGTATGGACGCCGAAGGCGGCCCGCTCGGCCTGACGGTCACCTCGTTCACCTCGGTCTCGCTGGCCCCGCCCCTGGTCTCCTTCTGCGTCGCCCACACCAGCCGTACCTGGCCGCGGCTGCGCGCCTCGCGAGGCATCTGCATCAACATCCTCAGCGAGGATCAGCAGGACCTTTCCACTCGCCTGGCCCGCAGCGGCGAACGGAAGTTCAGTGGGCTCGGCTGGTCGGAGTCGCCGAACCGCCTCCCCGTGCTCGACGCCGCACTCGCCTGGCTGGAGGGCACGGTCGCCACGGAGCACCCCGCCGGGGACCACGACATCATCGTCATCCGTGTCGACCGGATGGCCACCGGGGAGAGATGCGGCCCGCTCCTCAGCTACCGCGGTGCCTACGGGCGGCTGGCCGATCGATGAGCGGGGGAAATAACAGGGCAAGCGCAATCTGTGAATAACCACCCATTATTTCAGGGCAAGTTAGCGACTGATGGAGCGCAACCCACCCTGGAATTCGATGAGATGGAGTGTTAGGGTCAAGACATGACAGTGCGACGCCTTATTCAGACCGGTTCCAGCTATGAGAAGGAAGTCGGTTTCTCCCGGGCCGTGATATTAGACGGCTGGGTTTATGTCTCCGGTACCGGTGGTTTCGAGTACAGCACCATGAGCATCTCCGACGACGTGGTGGAGCAGGCCGATCAGTGCCTGCAGAACGTCGAGAACGCACTGGCCGAAGCCGGCTGCACATTTGCCGACGTCGTCCGGGTTCGCTACCTGCTGCCCGACGCGAAGGATTTCCCGAAGTGTTGGCCGACTCTCCGCCGCGCTTTTGGTGACGTCCTGCCGGCCGCCACCATGTTTGAATGCGGTGTGGCCGACCCGCGTATGAAGTTTGAAATCGAGGTCGACGCCAAGATTCCGGCCGAGAAGTGACTCGGATCCCGCAGTAGGTCCGGTGGGGTATTCGATCCGACGAGGAGGCGGGTCCCGATCCGGGACCCGCCTCTCGCGGCTGCTTCGGCACATCGTGCCCGCGTGGCCCACACGGTGTCCTCGGTTCGCCCCGCACCGCTGATTTCTCCTTATGTACCCCCGTAACTACAACGTCGCACCCACGAGGAGCGTGCCATGGAGCCGAAGCAACTCGCCGAAACCGTCGCCTCGCTGCTGCCGCGCGCCCACACCGAACTAGCCGAGCTGGTCTCCTTCCGTTCAGTGGCAGACCCGACACAGTTCCCGAAGACCGAGTGCGAGGCAGCCGCGAACTGGGTCGCCGGGACCCTGCGCGCCGAAGGCTTCGAGAACGTGGCGCTGCTCGACACCCCAGACGGCACCCAGTCCGTGTACGGCTTTCTGCCGGGACCGGCCGACGCGCCAACGGTCCTCCTCTACGCGCACTACGACGTGCAGCCGCCGCTCGACGAAGCAGCCTGGCTGTCCCCGCCCTTCGAGCTCACCGAGCGCGACGGCCGCTGGTACGGGCGCGGCGCCGCCGACTGTAAGGGCGGCCTGATCATGCATCTGACAGCTCTGCGCACCCTCAAGAGGCACAGCGGTGTCCCGGTCAACATCAAAGTGATCGTCGATGGCTCGGAAGAGCAGGGCACTGGCGGTCTCGCACGCTATGCCGAGGCCGACCCGCGTCTGCTCGCCGCCGACGCGATTGTCATTGGGGACTCGGGCAACTTCCGGACGGGACTTCCGACGGTGACCACCACGCTGCGCGGCATGACGAAGGTCCGTGTCCAAGTCGACACGCTGGAGGGCGATCTGCACTCCGGTCTGTTCGGCGGCGCGGCCCCCGACGCCCTCGCGGCGCTGATCCGCATCCTGGGCTCGCTGCGCGCCGAGGACGGTTCGACGACCGTGGACGGGTTGACCGGCGACGGTGAGTGGAACGGCATTCAGTACACAGATGAGGACTTCCGTGAGGACGCGAAGGTCCACGATGGAGTCGAACTGATCGGCGGCGGAACCGTCGCCGACCGCATATGGGCACGCCCGGCCGTCACTGTCCTTGGCATCGACTGCCCGTCCGTCGCCGATGCGAGCCTGTCGGTGCAGGCGAGCGCCTGCGCCCTGGTCAGCCTACGGGTGCCGCCGGGTATTGACACGACCGAGGCCACCAAGCTGCTCACCGCTCACCTGGAGGCGAAGGCGCCGTGGCGTGCGCGCGTGGCGGTGGAGCAGGTCAGCCAGGGCCAGCCATTCTGCGCCGACACTACGAGCCCCGCCTACGCGGAGATGGCCGAAGCGATGCGCATCGCCTACCCAGGTAAGGAGATGCAGACCGCAGGTCTCGGCGGCTCGATCCCACTCTGCAGCACCCTGGCCGGGCTCTACCCAGGTGCGGAGATCCTGCTGATCGGTTTAAGCGAGCCGGAGGCGCAGATCCACGCGGTGAATGAGAGTGTCTCCCCGGATGAGCTGGCACGGCTCTCTCTGACCGAGGCGCTATTCCTCGTCGGCTACGCCCACTCGATGGGCTGACGCCTACGGTCAACCGTGTACTCACCGCTGCTCGGGCAATCGTGGTCAAGGAGTTTCGCACCTTCTCCGACGCCTCCGGGGAGGGACTCGCTGGCCTGCGACCGCGCATGCAGCATGAAGCGCGGGCGAGGCGCAGATCCGGAATGTCGGTGTCATCTCCGGGACCGCGCTCACACAGTACGGCGACAAAGGACAGCGGGTCGTCGAGGTCCAGTGCATCCTCCATGCCTGTGGATACAGCGTCGGCCCCAGCGGCATCGACGGGGACTTCGGAGCCGACACCAGGGCAACGGTCCAGAATTTCCAGGGCGACCACAGCCTCATCATCGACGGCCAAGTAGGCGTCAAACCTGGGCAATACTGCACAGATGACGGCAGGAGAGGCAGGGCGCGGGCTATGACAGACCGATGCCGAGCAACGAGCAGGAGACGCCCCGGGAGTTGACGATGTGGCTGGCGTCTCGGGCAGACAGACGATCGGCAACGCGACGTCCGGACGCACCGGCCTTCCCTCCACACACGCTGGCCGCCTGAGCTCATCGTGGCTGTGCAGACCAGGCAGTATTCCGGTGACGCTGCGTCCGCGGCTCATCGCGGGGCGCGGAGGACGAGTATGCCGAGGGGAAGGGCCGCCTGCCATGCCCACCAAGACGCCTCCGTTCGACGAACTGGACCGCAAGATTGTCGCGGCCCTCATCGCGAACGCGAGAACGAGTTTCGCGGAGATCGGAGCGGCCATCGGCCTGTCCGCCACCGCCGTCAAACGCCGGGTGGACCGGATGCGCGAGACGGACGTGATCACCGGGTTCACCGCCACCGTCCGGCCTGCCGCGCTCGGCTGGCGCACGGAGGCGTACATCGAGGTGTACTGCGACAGCGCGGCCCCGCCCCGGCGTCTGGCGGAGGTCGTGCGCAACTACCCGGAGATCACAGCTGCCATGACCGTGACCGGCGCGGCCGACGCTCTCCTGCACGTCAGGGCCACCGACGTCGGGCACTTCGAGGAAGTACTGGAGCGCATCCGCGCCGAGCCCTTCGTCCGCAAGACGCTCAGCTTCATGGTCCTCTCCCACTTGCTGCCGGACAGCCCGGAGGCCGCACCCCGCGAGGCCGCTCCCGACGGCGCAGCGAACCTGCGCTGAGGGGCCATTGTGCGCAGCGATCCTGCGCACACACGCAGTCGCTGGTTCTTGTCGGGCGTCGTCGCCGCTTCTTATCGTGATGGGCATCTGCCAACGGTGCGAAGAAAGCGGAGGTACCCTTCTGTGCCCACGACTCCTGTGTCGCGCCCCCGGCGTTATCTGGTCTGCGAGCCTCGCTACTTCGATGTGCAGTACGCCATCAACCCCTGGATGAGCCAGAACACGCAGGTCGACCTCACGCTCGCCCGTGCCCAGTGGAAAACGCTGATCCGGGCCTACCGCGACCACGGCCACACAGTGGACAGCGTCGAGCCCGTTCCGGGACTGCCGGATATGGTGTTCGCGGCGAACGCCGCGCTCGTCGTGAACGGTCGGGTGTTCGGCTCACGCTTCCACGCTTCGCAGCGACGGCCTGAGTCCACGGCCTATGAGACATGGTTCAAGGCAGCCGGGTACGACCTCCACCGGCCGGAGTCCGTATGCGAGGGCGAGGGCGATCTCGTACCCGTCGGCCGTTTCATCCTGGCAGGGACAGGCTTTCGCACGACCCGCGCTGCCCACGACGAGGTGCAGGAGTTCTTCGGTGTACCGACCATCGGGCTGCGGCTGGTAGATCCGCACTTCTACCACCTGGACACTGCCCTGTTCGTCCTCGGTGGGGAGAACATCGCCTACTACCCGCAGGCGTTCTCCCCCGGCAGTCGTGAAGTGCTCCGATGCCTCTACCCGCAGGCAATCGTCGCTAGCCGGGACGATGCCATGGCCTTCGGCCTCAACTCCGTCTCCGACGGCCGGCACGTCTTCGTCGCCCCGCAAGCCACCGGACTGATCGACCAGCTCGCCGAACACGGATACGTGCCCGTTCCCGTCGATCTATCGGAGTTCCACAAGGCAGGCGGCGGCATCAAGTGCTGCACCCAGGAGATTCGCCCGTGAACGCCACCACGTACCCCCGACCGGGCCGTTCGTCAGCTGAGTTGATCCGAGCCGAAGCACGAGAGCTCGCACACAACTACCACCCTGAACGGCGGTAACCGTCGCGCCGCTGCAAACCCGCCACAAAGGGAGTACCCCCTTGCCCACAACCGCAGAGCTGCTGGAGCAGGCTGACGCTCACAGCGCGCATAACTACCATCCGCTTCCGGTTGTGATCGCCGCCGCGGAGGGTGCCTGGATGACGGATGTCGAGGGCCGCCGCTACCTGGATCTGCTCGCCGGGTATTCGGCGCTCAATTTCGGTCACCGCAACCGTCGTCTGGTCGAGGCCGCCAAGGCGCAGCTGGAACGGGTCACCCTCATCTCACGTGCCTTCTACCACGACCGCTTCGCCGCGTTCTGCTCCGAACTCGCCGAGCTGTGCGGCATGGAGGCGGTACTGCCGATGAACACCGGCGCCGAGGCGGTCGAGACAGCGGTCAAGACCGCCCGCAAGTGGGGTTATCAAGTCAAGGGCGTGCCGGACGGACAGGCGAAGATCATCGTTGTGGACGGCAACTTCCACGGCCGCACGACCACGATCATCAGCTTCTCCACCGACCCGGAGGCACGCGCCGAATTCGGCCCGTACACACCGGGCTTCGAGATCGTCCCGTACGGCGATCTGGCGGCGCTGGAGGTGGTGGTCGACGAGAACACGGTGGCCGTGCTGCTGGAGCCGATCCAGGGCGAGGCGGGGGTGCTGGTGCCGCCGCCCGGCTACCTCGCGGGCGTGCGGCGGATCACCGCCGAGCGCAATGTGCTGTTCGTCGCCGACGAGATCCAGTCCGGGCTCGGCCGTACGGGCAGGACCTTCGCGTGCGAGCACGAGGGGGTCGTGCCCGATATGTATGTGCTGGGCAAGGCGCTCGGCGGCGGTGTGGTGCCGGTCTCGACGGTGGTCGCGAACCGCTCGGTGCTCGGTGTCTACCGGCCGGGCGAGCACGGCTCGGCGTTCGGCGGCAACCCGCTGGCGTGCGCGGTCGCCCTGGACGTCATCGCGATGCTGCGCACCGGTGATTTCCAGCAGCGGGCAGCGGAGTTGGGCGACCATCTGCACGCGGAGCTGGACGCGCTGGTCGGCGGCGGGGTGGACGCGGTGCGCGGGCGCGGCCTGTGGGCGGGCGTCGACATCCACCCGGGGCAGGGCACGGGCCGCGAGGTCTCGGAGCGGCTGATGGAGCGCGGCGTGCTGGTCAAGGACACCCACGGCGCGACGATCCGCCTCGCCCCGCCGCTGGTCATCACCAAGGACGACCTGGACTGGGGGTTGGCGCATCTGCGCGACGTCCTCGAGGTCGCGTAGCGGCCTGCTTGGCCGTCGTCGTGGAAGCCGGATTGCCGCCATCGTCGTCCGTCACTGTCCGTAGAGTCTCCTGGGCGTGGATGGGCGCGGGTCTTGAGCTGCCGGCGGCGGGCTCGGCTTCGGAGTGGTGACGGTCACGGTGCGCCTGGACGAGAAGCACCGCGGTTACACGGTGAACGGTGCGAAGGCGTGGACCAGCCAGGCCGGCCAGACCAACCACTACAACCCGCACGGGCGGCCCCGGCATCCGCGGACTGTCCGTGTTGCTCGCCGCCGTCGACATGCCCTGGTCTCCAGGTGCAGCCATCCGGCGGGGGTCTGGGCGGCACCCAGGATCCACGCCCGCACCGCCCACCCGCGCCTCGCGCGGTGTCCACCGGCACCGCCGATCACTTGAGGACCTACGAAGACCACGCTCCACGCTCGCCTTCCACTACCTCGCGGTCCGTCGACGGCTGCGCGCCGCGGGCCCGGACGCCTCGACGCGATGCTGGCCGAGGACAGGATCCGACCGGCGTGCTGGAACCGGCGCTGACACATCGCGTCCGGTGAGATGGACGTCGCCAGTGCTGGGACTCCGCAGAGATTGCCGCTGGATGCGCTGGCAGGCCGTCACCATGCCGTGAAACGACTACGGTCGCTGCCCTTGGTCTCCAAAGAAACTGCGTGAGTGTTCCGTTGGGTGTCGGCGGGGCTGGTTGGGCACTGGTCGACCGGGTTCAGTGGCGATCTGCCGCCAGTGGTGCGTGAGGCGATCGAGGGGCGGAAACCGGGGCTGGCTGCGCGCCGACGTGTACCTGAAGGTTGTGCGACAGGCCCAGGGCGACGGGGCTGAGCGGGGTCTGCCAGCGAGTGAGCCGAGGATGCCGTTCAGCGGGATCGGACGAACCATGCAACCCGCAGGCGAACGCCAAGGGTGATATTCTGGGGTGAACTTTGAATTTCACGTTAGGGGAGGGTGAGAGGTGGCGGGGAAGGATCCGAAGCCCGTGACTGGCGTGCTGTCGCACACCGAGTACCTGCTGCGACGGATCGCGGAGGAGGCGCAGCGCGCTCGGGAGTTGGAGGACCCGCTGGAACAGGCCCGCGTGATCGCCGAGCTCATTCAGCCGTACTCGGGCTGGGTGCTGCGGGAGGCGGTGCTCGATTGCCGAGACGGTGGCAGGAAGTGGTCGCAGATCGGCCCGGTGATCGGGCTGTCGCAGGCCGTTTTGTCGCGTCAGGCGCGTGGGACCGGGCCGATCGTGACGATTGCCCCCAGCTATAACGATTCCGCCGGCAACCTGGACGCGCAGACCCCCGTGCGCCTGGCGATGACCTCGCTGGTGCGGCGCGTGATGGGCCTGGCGATGAGCCACCCGGAGACGGAGACGGCGAAGCGCCTGTACCTGCCTGTGATGGCCATGGCGCAGGCACAGGCGACGATGCCGGCCGAGCCGCTGCTGCGCACGGTGGGGGAGGTGCTGCGCACGGCCGACCAGGTCGACGCGGAGTGCTTCCGCTTGGGTGAGACTTCCGCGGTGGAGGAGGAGCGCGCGGTGTGGGCGGCCCTGGACGAGTTGCGCACCGCCTTCCAGCGCGACCACGGTGCGATCCGCGTCGCCGCCGAACTGAACGCCCTGCCGAAGCCCGGGGGAAGCGATGACCGGTAAGAACAACAGCGGCGGGGCGTTGAGCGGCATCGAGGCGCTGCTCGCGGCGGTGGCCGCTGGTACCGTGCTGCCCCCGCCGGTGGAGCGGGTTCGGTTGCGGGAGGCGGCCGGGCTGACCGAGGCTGCGGTCGCGCAGGCTCTCGGGGTCCGGGTGCCCAGTATCAAGGCGTGGGAGGCCGGCCGCGCCGAACCGACTGGCGAGCGCCTTCAGGCATACCGCAAGTTGTTGGACGGCCTCGCTCAGCATTATCCGGCCCCCGTTCCTGCGGCGCCGGCGCCTGCCCCGAGAACGGTTGCGGCACCGCAGGCGGCGCCAGGCCTGGTCGCGCAGCAGCTGGCCGAGCCCCGCGCGCTCAAGCATCCGCCGGCCGCGCGCCTTGCCCGTCCCGCCCGTGCGGTGAAGTCCGCCGCACCGGCGGACACCGACGCGGCGTT
>JAFAUH010000098.1 GCA_019243445.1 Streptomycetaceae bacterium
GCCGTCATACTCCGCACCTACATGTGGAAACAGGGCTACCGCAAGAACCTGAAGAGCGCCGGAAACGCTCACCCCACCCACCGTCAGCTCCTGACAATCCTCGACGAACACCCAGAGCTCAGGCGATCCGCAGAGATCGGCAACCGCGTCAGGAACTCGTTTCGCCTCTCCGCCAGCACTACCGGCCTATGCCACTGGCTGTTCAGCCAGATCGATAAGGACGACTGCGCGTTCTTCTTCGCCAGACTCGCCGACGGCGCTGGCCTGATGACCGACGACCCGATCTACGTCCTGCGGCGCGCTGTCGAGAACCTCTTCGGCAACAAGGGTCAGCGCCCCCAGGAAGAGCACGTTACGGCGCTCGTCATCAAGGCATGGAACGCCTACCGCGAAGGGCGCTCGGTGCAAGTCCTCGTGTACAAGGCGGGCGGCGCGAACCCGGAGTTGTACCCCGAACCCAAGTAGTCACCCACCTCGGCCGGGCGGCACCCACAGCCCCACGGGGGCGGAGAGGAGAAGAGGTGTCAGGACGGCTTCGGTACGTCGGGCCGCTTCACGGCCTTAGCGCCCGGCCGGCGCAGATACCAAGCGATGAACTCGCGGATCAGCCGCGAGCGTTCTCGGTCGCCCACGAGCGCGCCGAAGTCGGCCCAGTCCTCATTGCTGATCCGGACCGGGCGCGCGGTGGTGTGGGTCTCCTTGACGGCCATGGGCAGAGAGTAGCGCGTGTACGCACACGAGCGCTACATAGGACGTTGCCGTGTACGTACACGTGGGATACAGTCGTGTACGTACACGACGGCGTTAAGTCGCTCTCCACGTGCAGACCTTCACGCCTGCATGTAGCACCGAACATCACGATCAAAGGACACCACTGCATGGCCGTCTCCAAGCGCCTCCGAAGGTTCGATCCGCGCGCCTCCTCTACGCGGATCGCAACAGCTGAGGAGTCGCCGTGCTTCGCGCCCACCACCGCGCTCTACCGCTTCTACGACGCCGGGTGCCGCCTCCTCTACGTCGGTGTCAGTGGCAACCCAGGTGAACGCTGGATCGTCCATCGTCGGCGCGCTCCGTGGTGGAACAACGCCGTCTTCGTATCCGTCGAGTTGCTCCCCAACATGCACACCGCCCTCGACGCCGAGCGAGCGGTCATCGCAAACGAGCAGCCCATCTTCAACAAGCGCAGCAACGCGAAGGGCGGCGAGTGATGCCCCGGATTCGCACCGTCAAGCCCGAGCTGTGGGAAGACGAGGTCGTCGGCCTGCTTCCCCGTGACGCCCGCCTGCTTTTCATCGCCACCTTCAACATGGCCGACGACGAGGGTCTGCTCCGCTGGACGCCCTCGTACATCAAGGCGTCCGCGTTCATGTACGACGACGACCTCACCGTGGCCGACGTCGGCAAGCTCATGCACTGCCTCACCGACGCCGGGCTCCTCTACCCGTACATCGGCGGTGTCGCCCGGCAGCAGATGGCGATGGTCGTCAACTTCCGCAAGCACCAGCGGATCAACCGGCCCCAGAAAAGCAAGCTACCGCCGCCATCGCTACAGAACCCGGAGGTCCGTCGCGTGTACGGCCGTCGGGACGGCTGGACGTGCCAGTTGTGCGGCGGGGGCATCCCCGAGCGGCCAGTGCGGAACGACTCCCACAACCTCTCGATCGACCACATCAAGCCCCAGAGCGCAGGCGGCACGGACCACCCGTCCAACGTCCGCGCCACCCACCAGGCGTGCAACAAGAGTCGCCGCGACGGACTCGACGACGAGTTCATTCCGCCTCGGAGCCTCAATGGACTGAACGATTCACTGAATGAGTCAGTGAACGGCTCCATGAACGGATACGTGAGTGACGCCTACGCGAGCGCCACAGCGCAGCGTGACGAAAACACCCACGAAGCCGCCAAAACGTCTACGCAGAGTGATATTTATTCACTGAATGACTCAGTGAACGATTCACTGACCAATTCACCGCCGGAAAGGAAGGGAAAGGAAGGGAACAGGGAAAGGAAGGGAACCCCCCAACCCCCCGCACCCGAGTCCGCCCACGAACCCGCCGTCGTGCAGACGGGCAGGGCGCTTCCAGATCGCATGACCGATGCGTTCCTCGAACGCTTCGCCCGCGGCAACGCCTACGGCCGACGCCAGATCCGCCGTGTTATCGCCGACACGCTCGCCAACGGCACCGACTCCAATGAGCTTTGGCAAGCCCTCCTCCGGCTCGGCGAGACCAGCAAGCCCGTCAGTGCTGGGACCCTCCAGTTCGCCTTCGCCAAGATCCGCGAGGCCGCCCTGCCCGCTGCTGCTGGCGCAGAGAACGTCATCCAGCTGCCGACCGGCCTGTACGCCACCGGAACTGATCGCCGTGTCGCCGAGCACCTGGCGCTTGCCGCCCAGATGAAAGCCGAGGAGGACCAGAATGACCCCCGCTGATGCAGGGAAGCTGCTCGCGCACTGCGCGATGTACGACAACCGGCAGCCGTCCCGTGCCGCCAACATGGCCTGGTCTGTCGCGTTGAAGGACGTGCCGCTCGACCAGGACGCGTTCGATGCTGTCGCCCGCTTCTACAGCACGCCGCCGGCCAGGCCCGGGGAGCGGCTGTGGATCCAGCCGCACGACGTCGTCACGCACCGCAAGGACATCCGCCGGGAGCGGCTGGCGAACTTCGTCTTCGAGTCCACCTCCGACGACGATGACCCTTTCTGGCTGTCCCGCTACCGGGCTCAGCTTGACGCCGTCGCCTCCGGCCGGATGCCGGGCCCGTCGCAGGCTCCCGCGCTGGAGGGCGGCCCGCATCCGTCGATTGCCGATGAACTCGCTGGCGTTGGACGCGAGGTTCCCGGCGAGGTGGCGAAGGTGCGCCGTGCCGGGCCGCTCGGGCAGCACTGCCCGGTGTGCGATGCCCCGGCCGGGCGCCCGTGCCGGATAGGTACCTCGGGTCGGGAACGGAGGCGCGCGCACGACCTGCGCGCGGAGAACGCCAAGCGCGCTGCCGCAGGTCTTCCGCCGGTGGATGTGGCTGCCCGCGAGGCGGCGAAGCAGGAGGAGATCGAGAAGCGGCGTGAGGCATCCCGGCTGGCTTTGGAGAACTACCGGGCCAGGGCTGAGGCGATGCCGACGGAGGACGCGTCATGACCGACTTCTCCGACGAGGACATCACCGTCATGCGGCAGCAGGGCGATCTCCGCGGGTTCTTTCGCCAGCAGATCGCCGAAGGTGCCGCGAGACGCGACAGCAAACCGAAGCCTCCAGCCCCGCCAAGGCCGCCCGGACACACGCCCGGCGCATGGCCACCAGGCACAAGCCCGGCGCATGGCCACCAGGCACAAGCCCGCCCGGGCCTCCGCCGCAACTGCCCGCCGCCGCCTGGCGGGCCGCGCTCGACAAGTTCCGCGCCTGGCTCGCCGCCACTGACCATCCCGAGCGCGACATGCGCAAGTACCCCTGCGAGTGCGGCGCCTGCCAACTGACCGCCACTTCCAGCGAGGAGAACCCCGATGGGCCGTCCCGTTCCTGAGTCCGTCCGCCACATCGTCCGTGCCACCCACCATGCCGCCCGTGCCGTCGAGTGCCCGCACTGCGGCGCCGCCGCGCACCAGCCGTGCACGACCCGGTCGAAGCGGCGCCGTCTCACGGTCGAGGTCCACCCCGGCCGGATCACCTCCTGGGTCGTGAGCATCGCCTGCTGCCCGGCCTGCCAGGTCGCCCCCGGTACGCCGTGCCACTCGGCCGGCCGCCCGTTGTATGGCGGCGCCGTCCACGCCGAGCGCACCACCGAGGCCAAAAGAACCGCGGCATGAACGCCTTGGAGCGGATCCTCGCCGAGTCCATCCCCGACGGTTCGTTCGGCGGTGCGCACGCCCCGGGTTGGTCGCGGCCCCTGTCGCCCGCCAGACGCCCTGTAGAGGCCCCTGTGCGCCCCGAACTCCCGCCGGTGACCCCGGAGGAGGCAGCGGCGCACTACGCGGCGCTGGAGGCCGCCCTGGACGGCACGGAGGCCGTCGAGCCGCCGCGGATCGTGGGACGGGCCCGGCTGCGGCTGATCCCGAGGGCCGCCGCATGACCGCCCGCGCGCCGTCCCAGGAAGCAGGCCGTTACGCCTGGTTTGCACCAAGCCCGAACCCGCCCCGAAAGGCTGATCGATGAACGCCACCAGCACCCCGTGTGTCGGCCACTCGGCCGTGTACGACGCCGCCCTCTACGACGATCACCTGCCAGCCGCCCAGCGCGCCCAGGCCGTGCACACCGCCGCAGCGTTGTGCAACGGCTGCCCGATCGCCGCCAGCTGCACCGAGCGCGTCACCGCCGACACCGCGCCGCGCGAACTCGTGCTACTGCCGGACGACTGGATGCCTCCGGAGCGCGAGGGGATACCCGAGCCCGAGATCCGCACGTTCGGGCCGAAGCCGAAGGCGATCGTCACGGGCTTCGACTACGTCCGCCCGCAGCAGCGCCCCGCCGCGTGGGCGCGTATGGCCGCCGGGCTCGCCGGCCGGGGTCGGACGGTGGCGCAGATCGCCGACGAGCTCTGCGTGTCCGAGGACGCCGTCCGCGCGCTCCTCGGTGAGCCGCAGAGGAGGGCTGCGTGATGGCTGAGCGTCCCCACGGGTACGCCCGGTACAGGCTTGATGGCTGCCGCTGCTACGTGTGCGGCTTCGCGAGGTCGGAGTACGACGCGAACCGCGACCGGGCTATCGCCTACGGGCGTTGGCGGCCGTGGGTCGACGCCGAGCCCGTCCGCGTCCACATCCGCACCCTGCAGGCGTGTGGTGTCGGCCTGCGTCGGGTCGCTGAGGCCACGGATGTGGACCGCAAGCGACTGCAGGCGATCGTGTCCGGTCGGCCGGAGCGCGGTACCGGGCCGCAGGAGAAGATCCGGCCCGCGTTGGCCGCGGCGGTGCTCGCTGTCGAGCCGACGCTGGATCTGCTCGGCGCGAAAACTCCGATTGACGCCACCGGCACCCGCCGTCGTCTGCAGGCCCTGATTGCCGCGGGCTGGCCGCAGGCTCAACTCGCGGTCCGGATGGGCATGAGCCCGGGCAACTTCGGCGCCACCATCGGCCGGGAGCGGGTCGTCGTGCGTACTGCCCGCGCGGTCCAGGCGCTGTACGACGAGCTGTGGCGTGCGGATCCCCGCGAGCACGGCGTCGACAACCAGGCGTACTCGCGGGCCCGCAACCACGCCCGGGTGAACGGGTGGGCCCCGGTGGGGGCGTGGGACGACGAGCGGATTGATGATCCGGCGGCGTTCCCGGACTGGACGGGCCGGTGTGGCACGACGGCCGGTTACCGAGCCCATCGCAGGTTGGGCGTTCCGACGTGCCGCCCGTGCAAGGACGCGCAGAACGTCCGCGATCGCGAACGCGACGCCGAAGCACGGAAGGTGGCGGCTTGAAGCGCCCGCTGCGCACGAAGAACCGCAGCTGTGCCGGGAAGCGGCGGCACGAGACGCGGAAGGCCGCGTTGGAGCATCTGCTGCGGCTGCGGGGCCTTGGCGGTGTGCGGCTGAACGTGTACGAGTGCGACCACTGCACGTGGGGCACTTGCCCAAACCCCGTACCTGATCACCAACCGGAAGGAACACACCATGCCTAATCGAATCCAGCGCCGCCGTGTCCGTGGCTGGGTGACGCCCCTCGACGCGCAGGGCCGCAAGCCCGTGTACGTCGGGCGCCCGACGAGGTGGGGGAATCCGTTCGTGATCGGCAAGCTCGTCGTCGAGCCCGGGTGGTGGAACCGTCCCGCCTGCCCGTACTCCGGAGTCTTGCCGCCCGGCACGTACACGAGCCGTGACATCGCTGGCGAGCCTTACGAGTACGCGATCCGGCCCGTCCGCGACCGCGCCGACGCCACAGACCTGTTCCGGGCCTACGTCGAGTTCCACGACGACGGGTGGGATCCGGAGCTGATCCGCCGCGACCTCGGCGGCCGGGACCTGGCGTGCTGGTGCAGACCACCGGAACCGGGCGAGCCCGACCACTGCCACGCGGCCGTCTTGATCGAACTCAGTAACCGGGCCGCCTGATGCCGCCGCTCGCCCGTCGTACATCCCGGTAGCCGTATCCATCAAATGTCGCAAGTAGGAGGAAACCCATGGAAACGCCGTCGATCGAGCAGCTGCGCGTCCTGGTGGATCGGGCCGAGCGCAGCCGGCTCACCGGTGCGGAGGCGCGGATGTTGCGGGCCGGGGTCGAGGCGCTCGCCGCCGCTGTGAGGCCCGGTCCCGTCCCGGAGGTCCCCGCGGACCAACCAGCCGCTCTCAAGCCCGCACAGGCCCGTACACGCCCCCAGGAGGCATCGAAGTGACGACCACGCACGAACCCGAC